>NZ_JAUSVF010000002.1:697995-1046993 GCF_030814475.1 Pararhizobium capsulatum DSM 1112
CGCATTGATGCGCCGTTCAACGGCAGCGGTAATCTCAGCGGCGCAACCGTGACCTTCGAGCCTGGTGCTCGCACAGCCTGGCATACGCATCCGCTTGGCCAGACATTGCTCGTCGTTTCCGGCCTCGGGCTTGTTCAGCGCGAGGGCGGACCGGTGGAGGAAATCCGCCCGGGCGATATCATCTGGTTCGAGCCCGGCGAAAAGCACTGGCACGGAGCAGCACCGGATTGCGCGATGAGCCACATCGCCATCGCCGAAATGGAGAATGGAACGCCCGTGACGTGGCTGGAAAAGGTCGCGGATCAGGATTACCTGGGAGATACTCCGTGACGAGGCCCTATGTCATCTGCCACATGATCACTTCACTGGATGGCAGCCTGCATCCCAGCCGCTGGACAAAGAGCCCGGACGGTGACATCGGCCAGTGGTCGGCGCTCTACGAAGCGTTACACGAAAAATTCGAGGGCGACGCCTGGCTCGTCGGCCGCATCACCATGGCTGAGATGAGCAAGGCTAAAGCCCATCCGCCACAGGGCGAGATTGCCGTCACGCGGCCGTTTCATTTCGCAAACAGGAATGCCGGAAGCTACGCCGTTGCACTGGATGCTTCCGGCAAGCTGCACTTCGACAAGAGCGACATCAATGGTGACCATGTGGTCGTGCTTCTGGGCCGTGACGTCCCCGACAGCCATCTCGCTGAACTGGCGGCGGATGGCGTTTCCTACATTGTGTCGACGGAGCCGACCGTTGATCTCGCCGCGATGCTGGAGGTACTGGGAAGCGAACTCGGCATCCGCCGCCTGCTGCTGGAGGGCGGCGCCGGCATCAATGGATCATTCCTCGCTGTCGGTCTGGTCGATGAACTGAGCCTTTTGCTTTCACCGGCAGTCGAAGGACGCGTGGACAACCAGTCGATTATCGAGAATGGAACCGAGGGCCTGCGCGGCAAGATGCAGCTGTCGTTGAAAAGCTTTGAGCAGCTGGACCACGGTGTCCTGCATCTGCGCTACACGGTCTCCGCCCGTTAAGCTTTGACCTCTTCGGACTTTCGAGATCGGCGTCAGACCTTGCTGGTGCCGATCTCTTTTGGCTGTCCTCAGAGCAAGCCCAACGAAGACATCACATCTCCTGCGCGGTCGGGCGGAAGAGGATTTCGTTGATGTCCAGCTCCTGCGGCTGCTGGATTGCGAAGGCGACAACACGGGCAAAGTTGATTGCCGGAATGGCGTAGGCTTCGTAGAAATCCTGGATACCACTGGCGACATCGGCTTCTGTGATGCTTTGTGGCAGTTCCGACTCCACCGCCCCTGGAGAAATGATCGTCGTGCGAATATTGTAGGGCTTCACCTCCTGGCGCAGTCCCTCGGACAGCATGCGAACCGCAGCCTTGGTTGCCGCGTATACGGCGCTTCCGGGGCGGACCTTGTGGCCGGCAACCGAGGATACGTTGATGATGTGCCCGCTCTTCTGCGCCTTCATGTGCGGCAAGGCTGCCGCGATGCCGTAAAGCACGCCCTTCAGGTTGACGTCGATCATCCGGTCCCAATCCTCGATCTTGCCGCGTTCAAGTGGCGAATGCGGCATCAGGCCGGCATTGTTGAGGATCACATCAATACGGCCATGGATTCGGACGGCTGTGTCGACGAGATTTTTGACCTGTTCGTGGTCGGTGACATCCGTCTGCACTGCCGCGCCGTTGGGCAGGCCGAGTTCTTGCGCAAGCGCCTGCAGCCGATCCAGGCGCCGCGCGCCGAGGACAACCTTTGCCCCCTTGCCGGCGAGATACCGGGCGGTTGCCTCACCGAGACCACTGCTTGCACCGGTGATGACGACAACTTTGCCTTCGATCGCTTCTGACATGTTTTCTCTCCTGATAGGACAAATGGATAGGCCCGCACCGAACGGCGCGGGCTGGATATGCGACGGCTGTAATCAGCGGCCGACGGTTTTCATCAACTGTTCGGGGTACCGTTCACCCTCGACCCGGATTTCCGATGCTGCTCGCTCGACTTCGGTAAGGTCGGCGACCGTCAGCTCGATCTCGGCCGCACCGAGATTTTCCTCAAGGCGGTGGAGCTTGGTCGTGCCGGGGATCGGTACGATCCAGGGCTTGCGCGACAACAGCCAGGCAAGAGCGATCTGCGCGGGCGTCGCATCCTTGTCTGCAGCGATGCGCTTCAGGAGATCGATGAGAGCCTGGTTCTTTTCCATCGCTTCGGGTGTGAAGCGCGGCAGGATACTGCGGAAATCCTTCTCGCCGATCTTGGTGTTCTTGCTCATCGCGCCGGTGAGAAAACCCTTGCCCAGCGGGCTATAGGCGACGAGACCGATACCAAGTTCCTCGCATGCCTCCGGAATGCCGTTGGTCTCGGGACCGCGGGTCCAGAGCGAATATTCATTCTGCAATGCCGTCACCGGCTGGACCGAATGGGCGCGCCGCACGGTGGCAGCACCCGGCTCAGACAGGCCGAAATGCCTGACCTTGCCCGCGTCGATCAGATCCTTGACGGCGCCTGCCACGTCCTCGATCGGTACCTCCGGATCGACCCGGTGCTGGTAAAGCAGATCGATCACATCGACGCCAAGGCGCTTCAGCGACGCTTCGGCAGCGGCACGAATGGTCTCCGGTCGGCTGTCGAGCCCCGCCTGCTTGCCATCCTCGAACCTGAAGCCGAATTTCGTGGCGATCACCACCTGATCGCGCACCGGCTTCAGCGCTTCGCCGACGATCTCTTCGTTGGTAAAGGGGCCGTAGACTTCAGCCGTATCGAAAAAGGTGACACCGCGATCGACCGCGTCGCGGATGAGCTTCACGCTCTCCGGCGTGCCGAGCGCGGTGCCATATCCGAAATTCAGACCCATGCAGCCGAAGCCGAGAGCCGAGACTTCGAGGCCGCTTTTGCCAAGCATACGTTTCTTCATGAACTTTCCTCCTGCTCAATCTTGAGCTTTCAGGTTTCGTGAAGAGAACTTAGAGCCGATCAGCCCCAGGGATAAGGTCGTATAATCCGCATGAAGTTATGTCTGTGTTTCATTAATATAGATCTTCAACTCAATGGCTGAGCGACCGTCGCTGGCGGATCAGGCTCAGGGCCTGGTCCAGATCGCTTGAGCCGTAGGGCTTGGTGATCAGCACCGCATCGTCCGAAAGACCTGCCGAATTTTCGTCATGGCCGCTGGCGAAGATCACCGGCAGGTTCGGAATTTTTGCCGCAATACGCGCCGCCATTTCGACACCGGGCATGTCCGGCAGGCCGATATCGGCGATGAGTACATCGACCGGCTGGCGATCCGCCAGCGCGACCGCCTCCGCCGCGGACCCTGCCTGATGGACCTTATGCCCAAGATCCTCCAGCATTTCCGCCGTATTCATCCGGATCAGGCTGTCATCCTCCACAAGGAGGATGCGAAGCTGTTCGGCTCTTGCGGGGGCCACAACCCGTACTGTGGCCGCAGGCTCTTCAATCCTGGACATCCGCTGGCTGCGGTTCGCCAGTACGTGACGAACCTTCCTGGCAAGCGCCTCTCGCGGATAAGGCTTGGATAGCAACTCCACGCCGGCATCCAGACGACCGCCATGCACGATCGAATTTTCCGTGTAGCCCGAGGTATAAAGCACGGCTATATCCGGCTGGCGCTCGCGTGCCTTCTTCGCAAGCTCGGTGCTCTTCAGCTTGCCGGGCATAACGACATCGGTGAACAAAAGGTCGATTGCCATTCCGGCTTCAACGATGATCAGCGCAGCCTCCGCATTCGGCGCCTTCAGCACCTTGTAGCCGAGATCGCTCAGTGTCTCGACCACGGTATCGCGGACCTCGTCATCATCCTCGACGACCAGGATGGTTTCGTTGCCGCCGACGACTGGTCCCGACTGGATGGCGACTTCACGGTCCTCGGTCGCATGGGCACGCGGCAAATACATCTTCACCGTCGTGCCATGGCCAACCTCGCTGTAGATCTTGACATGCCCGCCCGACTGCTTGACGAAGCCGAACACCATGGAAAGGCCGAGCCCCGTGCCCTTGCCCTCTGCCTTTGTGGAGAAGAACGGCTCGAAAACCTGCTCCAGGATTTCCGGGGCGATGCCGCTGCCCGTGTCTGAAACGGAGAGCACCACATATTGGCCGGGCGCGACCTCGTCATGCTTGGTGGCATAGTCGTCATCGAGATAGGCGTTGCCAACCTCGACCGTCAGCTTGCCCTGGCCATCCATGGCATCGCGCGCGTTGATCGCCAGGTTGAGGATAGCGTTTTCGACCTGCGTCGGATCGGCAAGACAGTTCCACAGACCACCTGCGATGACAGTCTCGATCTCCACGCCGTCGCCGATCGACCGGCGCAGCATGTCGTCCATGTCCCGCACGAAACGGCCGACATTGATCACCTTGGGATGGAGAGCCTGACGTCGGCCGAAGGCGAGCAACTGGCTTGCCAGCTTTGCGCCACGGCTGACACCGGCGAGCGCATTGCTGACGCGGCGCTCGGCGCGTTCGTTGCCGGACACATCCTTCATCAAAAGCTGAAGATTGCCGGCAACCACTTGAAGGAGATTGTTGAAATCGTGGGCGACCCCGCCGGTCAGCTTGCCGATGGTTTCCATCTTCTGCGAATGCTGCAGCTTGAGTTCCGCCTGTCGGCGCTCGGCAATCTCGGCAGCAACCCGCGCCTCAAGATTTTCGTTGAGCTGCCGCAACTGGTCTTCCGCGCGCCTGCGGTGGCGCACCTGCTGCTCGAGATCAGCGGCGTGCTGGCTCAGTTGCTGCTGGGCCTCGAGCTGGGCCTTTTCGAGCTGCTTGCGTGCTTCTATGTCGATGATCAGCACATAGATACCGTCAATGTCGCCTTCATCAGTCCGCCGCGGCGTGTACCGCACCTCCGCATGGCGCGGTTGTCCATCCGCCCGCCGGATGACAGTGTCGCTGATCACGGTTTCACCTGCGTAGGCGCGGGTCAGAAACGGTTTTCGGCCCTCGTAATAGTCAGGATTGATGATCTCGGCGACGTGACGTCCGATAACCTGCGACGGCTCAAGGCCGAACCATTCGACATAGGCGTCATTGGCAAAACGATAGATGCGCTCGTTGTCGAGAAAGCCGACCAGGATCGGCAGCGCACTGGTGAGCCGGGCAAGCTCCGAGCGGCTTTCCGCGAGATCCTTCTGCGCCTGAAACTTGGCGGTGTTTTCGAGAACGGTGCACAGGACGCCATCGACATTGCCGTCTTCGTCATAGATCGGCGTATAGAAAAGATCGAAAATGACTGTCTCCGGCACCCCGGCACGACCGAGAACCATCGGCTGGTCGCGGAAGGATTGCACCTCCCCGCGAAAGCCCGCTTCAAGGATCGCGCGGTTCCAGTCCCAGATTTCCGGCCAGATATCCGGCACACGGCCGCCCAGCGCGGCCGGGTGATAGCCACCGGCGATTTCGACATAGCCGTCATTGTAGAGCATGATGTGGTCCGGTCCCCACATCAGCACCTGGGGGATCGGCGAATTGACGATCGAGTTCACCTTGATCCGCAGATGCTGCGGCCATTGTTCCATGGGTCCGAGGGCAGTCTTGGACCAGTCCATATGCCGGATGAGCTCGCCCGTTTCACCGCCGCCGATCGGCCAGACTTTACGCGGTGTCTGTATAGTACTCGTCAATGTCGGGACCCTCTGAATTCTTAGGGTCTAATTACGGGATCACGACAGCAAATGCCAGCGACAAGCGCGCTGGAACTCGCCAGCGCCAGACACAAAAGGCCTCCCTTTATAAGGGATTATTGATGATCCTCATACGGCCCGCCGCCCCTTCGGGGTGGTGCCGTAACTTTCCCGATACCGACGGGCGAAATGCGAACGCGAGGCATAACCGGCAGCCTCTGCAGCAGCTATGCTCGATGCTCCGGAGGCCAACGCACTTTCGCCCGCCTTGAGCCGTTCCTGCCGCAGGATTTCTCTAAAGGATTTTCCGCGGAGTGCCAGCCGGCGGCGCAAGGTCGATGCCCCCAGACCGAGGCGAGTAGCCACGCTTTCAACGGTCCAGATTTCAGACGGCGCGCTGCGCACCAGCCACGCCACCTCCTCGTCAAGCACCGTCCTGAACAGGGGACTGGCGGCCCGCAGTGGGCGCAAAAGTGTCAGCATCTCGATAAGGCGCAGCGTCTTCATCGTTTCACCGAGCGCATCATCGGCAATTGCCGTTGCCGCATGAACGAGCGTATCGACGAGATCGGGGTTCAAGGTCACGCGAAACTCACCACCGGTCTCGCTTCCGTTGCCGCCATTGCCACCGACAAGCGGCGCCACGCCGGCAGGTAAAGAAGGAACCTCAAGCAGCAAGGATTCGTAGCATGCGTTGGAACCCGCCGGAATATTCACGACATCCATCGGCACCCGGCCGGGCAGAACGAAAACCGTGCCTGGCTCAAACATATGGGCCTGGTCTCCGAGCCATACCTCTTTGCGGCCACGCAGCAGGATGCCGATGATCGGGCACGGAAGCGATATCGCCTTCAAACGTTCCTTGTCGATCGAGCAATAGGAAAACAGCTGCTTTCCATGGGCGTAGCGTCCGGCCGTGCCGCTCGGCGCCATCATCGGGCGCAGACGCTCCACCAGCCTTGCCCTAAGCTCAGCGTCATCGCGGTTCTTGGTATGAATGTTCATTCTGGCAACATACCTCAAAGCGGCCCCATAAAAAATGGCAGCATGAGCGTTTCGGGTCCACAATCGATCGAACCGGACCCGTTCGATGGACGGAAATGCGGCACAAGCGGTCTTCCAAACAAGGAGACCGACATGAAATCGATAGCCCTCTTCGCCGCCACCGCTCTTTTTGCTTCCGGCGCAACAGCTGCTGACCTGGAGCTTTGGCGGCTCGACTGCGGCGAGGTCGATGTCCACGAACTCGCCTTCTTTTCAGATACGTTCAATTATGCCGGCGAGAAACGCACGCTCACTGACAGTTGCTACCTCATCCGCCACGATCAGGAATACATGCTGTGGGACACAGGCCTGCCGACAGCACTGATCGGCGCGAAATCCGACGACACCGTGCCTTTGGTTCCACGTCTCAAGGTGGACCTGCCGACCCAGCTATCGGAGATCGGGGTGGAGCCCACCGACATCAGTCGCATCGGTATCAGTCACAACCATTTCGACCATGTCGGACAGGCGGCAAGCTTCCCGAATGCAACACTGATGATTGGGGCCGCCGACCTTGCCCAGTTCAAGGCCACACCGCTTCCCTTCGCCGTCGATCCTGCTTTCATCAAACCATGGCTCGAAGGCGGCTCGAAAATCGACGCGATCTCGGTTGATCGCGACGTCTTTGGCGACGGCAGCGTCACCATCCTCTCGACGCCGGGGCACACACCGGGGGAGACCAGCCTGCTGGTGCGTCTGGCTGATACTGGTCCGGTGCTTCTTTCCGGTGACGTCGCACATTTCGAAGAGCAGTTCAAAAATCACGGCGTCCCGGCATTCAACTATGACCGCGCCGAAACGCTTGCCTCGATGGACAGGCTGACCGGCATCACGAAAAGTCTGGGCGCGAAGCTGATCATCCAGCACGACGCCTCGCATATCAACCGACTGCCCGCGTTCCCGAAGAGCGCCAAATAAAGCTGGCACTGAATGTTTGGCCGGTTCGGCAATTGTCCGAACTGGCTATTCACGAAGAGTCACCGACCAGGAGGCGACATCCAAACGCCCGTCTGCTCTTCACAACCATCCTTGCAAAACTGGAATTAAAATCCATCGTTACAAGGATGATTGAGCGACGTGTTGCGGCAAACTGAACGAAGACGACAATCCGGCTGTCGCGCGACGCCCACGTCCCATCACCATCATGAATCGATGAGCCTCAATCGATTCAAACAACTCATTGGACGTCGAATCCCAAAGGCGCGATTCTCGCGGCATGGGAACATTTCAGATTAATATCAGACGGTTTGACGATGGGGCGAACATGGCGCGCTTCTATGCCATGTCGATCGAGGCGTCGCTTTTCGGCGGCGTAGCGCTGGTTCGGCGCTGGGGGCGCATCGGCACCCTCGGGCAGGAGCGCATCCATCTTTTCACCGATGAAAAAGATGCGCTTGTGCTTTTCTTAAGGATATTACGCCGCAAGCGATCAAGGGGATATCGACCTTGCCGCGGTCAAGGACTGTAGCTGGCCAGTGAGCTGTGTGGGCCTTCACATCAGAAGGACAGATCGAGGGCACGTCCTTCAAAAAGGCGGTCACGTGAGCCCTCGAGATGCCTGTGCATGAGATCGCGCGCTTCCTGCGCGCGCCCTTCGGCAACGGCGCGGTAAATCTCGTCATGCTCCTCGAAAACCTGCTGCAACCCCTGCCGCGGACCGAGCAGCGACAAGCCGTGCAGGTGCATGCCGACGGCGATATGCGCCTTCAGGGCATCAAGTGAGGCGGTGTAGTAATGATTGTTGGCCGCTTCCGTCACCGCCCGGTGAAAGGCGAAGTCGGCATCGGCCTTGTGAAGATGATGGTTTGTCGCTTCACGCAGATCGGAGAGTGCAACGGCGATCTTCTGGATCGCGGTCTCGTCCCGACGCTTGGCCGCGAAAAACGCTGCTGCGGGCTCGATCGTCAGGCGAAATTCGTAACAGCGCTGGATATCGGCAATGGTCTTGACCGGGGAATAGGCGAGATGGGCGGAAGGCGTTCCTTGGGCGCTGACGAAAGTGCCTGCTCCCTGACGGGCATAGACGACACCCTGCTCGCGCAGCCGGGCCAGCGCGTCGCGTACGATCGGTCGCGAAACGCCGAGCATTGATGAAAGCTCGTGCTCGCCCGGAAGACGCGAATCCGGCGGGTAGTTGCCGGCGCGAATGCGATCCATCAACTGATCGAAGACGCGGTCGACCAGCTTGACAGCGCGGCCCGGTTTCCCGTTCCGAGCCGTCTCGACATTCAGCGATGCGCCTTCTTCCACCATATTCTCCTCGTCGGCAGCCCTTACGCTGCCTGATTCCGCTCAATCACTCTTAGCAGACTATCGGGCTGACCAAAGCCCCCCGACTTGACCGCACACCGCAAGGTGCGGCCATCATCCGTCGTGACCTTGAACCAGGGCACGCCCGGCTCGATTTCGCCACGCGGCAACAGCACCCGCATGCCCATTTCGCGAAATACCGCAAGCGCCGTGTCGCCGCCGCCGACAACGAGCATGTCCGGTCTACTTTCTTCGACGATCACCTTCACGCCTCGGGCAAAATGCCGGGCGACGACTTCGCTATCGGACGTCATTTCCCCGATGCAGCGCAGAAGTGCCGGAAGCCGCAGCGAGCGCGTTGCGTGCAAAACACCGTGTTCAGCATCCATGACATCGCCGAGCAGGTTGCTGGTGATGAGACTTTCCGTCTGGGCGATGGTGATGGGATCCCTCGAACCGAGGGCAAATAAGGTCTTCGGCGTAGCAAAGAAATCGGGGCGCCGAGCAGGCTTTCCCACAAGGCGCGCCAGCGCCAAGCCAAGGCCTCTGGCCCCGACCGCCAACGTCACACCCCAATCATGGCCTTTGGCAATGGCGTCGAGGTCATCGTCATTGGCAGCATCCGCGACTTCAATCGAGCGCTCATTTGCTCCGAAAAGTGACGCGACAAAAATGGGCTGATCGACACCGCGTCCGACAACCATGCCATCCACCGTCGCCCGGCCCTGATCGGGAATGGCCGGTGCCAGGATAATCCGGCTATGCCCGAACACTTCCGCAAGCGCCCGGCTCTCGGCAGCAACGTTGCCTTTCAGCCGCGAGTCGATCTTCTTCATCACGATACGTGGCGCACCCGACCGCAACGCCTCCCCCGCCTGCCGAACCCTCTCCTCGGCTTCGGAGGGAGAAACGGCACGAGACGCCGTGTTGACCACCACCACCGCGGTGCCACTTGCCAGGGCCTCAGCAATCGCATCGACCTCCACCGCGACCGCAACCGACAACCCCGCTTCGACAAAGGGCGTGCCCGTATCGAGCGCCCCGGTCAGGTCATCGGCGACGATCGCGACCCGAAGCGTCATGCCGTCTGCCCCGTGTTGACAGCATGGCAAGCGACATAGTGCCCGGGTTTCGCTTCCTTCCACTCCGGTATGATCCGGCCGCAAACCTCCATGGCAATCGGGCAGCGCGTGTGGAAGCGGCACCCAGCCGGCGGATTAAGCGGGCTTGGCACGTCACCCTGCAGAATCTGGCGTTGGCGGCTGCGCTCATGCGCGGGATCGGTTTCCGGTACGGCGGAGAGCAGGGCCTTCGTATAGGGATGCAGCGGCTCCTCAAACAACGCATCGCGGCTTGCAAGCTCGGCAAGGCGGCCGAGATACATTACCCCGACACGGGTCGAGATGTGCCGCACGACGGCAAGGTCATGGGCGATGAACAGATAGGTCAGCCCATACTTGTCCTGAAGATCGAGCAGCAGGTTGATGATCTGCGCCTGGATCGAGACATCGAGCGCCGAGATCGCCTCGTCGCAGACGATGAATTTCGGCTGGCAGGCAAGCGCGCGGGCGATCGCGACACGCTGGCGCTGGCCGCCGGAAAGCTCGTGCGGATAGCGCTGGGCAAAGCGGGCAGGCAGCCCGACATCGCCGAGAAGCGTCTCGACCTTGCCCTTTAGTTCTGCCTTGGTCGCCAGCTTGTGAAACAGGATCGGCTCGCCGACCGCCTCACCCACCGTCATGCGCGGGTTGAGGGTCGAATAGGGATCCTGGAAGACGATCTGGAGATCGCGGCGGAAGGGCCGCATGGCTTTCTCGTCGAGCTTTACCAGATCCTGGCCGCGATAGACGACTTTGCCGCTGGTGGCGCGGTAGAGATTGAGAATGGTGAAACCTGTCGTCGACTTGCCGCAGCCGGATTCGCCGACAAGGCTCAGCGTCTCGCCTTCCATGATATCGAGATCGACATTGTCGAGCGCATAGACGGTCGCCGATCGTTCCCCAAAGGCGCCGAGGCGGACATCGAAATGCTTGACGAGCTTCTCGATCCGGAGCAGCGGTTCAGCACCCATCACGCGGCCTCCTGCATTTTCTGGACGACGAAGCATGCCGCCCGGTGGCTGCCCTGACCGGCAATCGGTTCAAGCTTCGGCACGCTCTGGAGACAGATCGACTGTACGAGCGGGCAACGCGGGGCGAAAGGACAGCCTTTTGGCCGGCGTCCAGGCTCCGGCGGGGTACCGCCGATCGAGCTTAGGCGGCTGGATGGCGCATCCGAAAGCTTTGGAATGGAGGCGAGCAACCCGCGCGTATAGGGATGGCTTGGCCGGGCATAGAGATCATCGACCGGAGCATCTTCCACAACCGTTCCGGCATAGAGCACCGCCACGCGATCCACGAGCCCGGCAATCAACGCGAGGTCGTGCGTGATCCAGACGACCGACATGCCGAGCCGTCCACGAAGTTCTTTTACGAGATCGACGATCTGGGCCTGAATGGTCACGTCGAGCGCGGTCGTCGGCTCGTCGGCAATCAGCAGTTTCGGATTGCAGGAAAGACCGATTGCGATCATCACCCGCTGACGCATGCCGCCCGAAAGCTCGTGCGGATAGGCCATCAGCCTCTCTTCCGGCCCGGGAATGCCGACCAGCCGCAAGAGTTCCACCGCCCGCACCCGCGCCTGCGCCTTCGACATCTTGCGATGATAGATCAGCGGCTCGCAGATCTGGTCGCCAATGCGCATCACCGGATTGAGCGAGGTCATCGGGTCCTGGAAGATGAAGCCGACATCGCCGCCACGCACCTTGCGCAACTCCGATTTCGACATCTTCTGCAGGTCGCGGCCATCGAAGGTCGCGGTTCCGCCGGCGACCTTGATCTTGTTGGGCAGCAGCCGCATCAAGCTCAGCATCGTCAGGCTCTTGCCGCAGCCGGATTCGCCGACGACGCCGAGTGTCTCGCCCTTGTCGACATGCAGATCGATGCCATCGACGATCACAGCCGGACCGCGGCGCGTCTCGATCTCGACGGTGAGACCGCGCACGTCGAGCAGCCGTTCTTTCGCGTTCGCCGTCATTTGCTGCCTTTCGGATTGAGCGCATCGTTGAGCCCGTCGCCGAGGAAGCTGAAGGCGACCGAGGCAAGGCCAAGCACCGCAGCGGGTGCTGCCAGAAGATGCGGATAATGCTGCCAGACGCGGAGACCGTCGGAGATCATGTTGCCCCAGCTCGGGGTCGGTGGATTGACACCGACGCCGAGGAACGAGAAGGCGCTTTCCAGAACCATCGCCGTGCCGAGACCGGCGCTGACCGACACGATCAGCGGGCCAAGCGCGTTGGGGATTACATAGCGACGGATGATGATCCAGTTGGTGAGGCCGAGCGCCTGGGCCGCCGTGATATAGGGCCGGCTGCGGATCGACATGACCTGCGCGCGGACGAGGCGCGCATAGGGTGGCCAGGAGATCAACGCCATGGAACCGAACACGAGGATGAAATCCACCCACACTGTTTCGCGGTAGATCGGATTGAGCGTCGCCATATAACGCGCCTCCATCCAGTTGGTGATCGGGTTTTTCAGCGATGCATTGATGACGACGACGAGCAGAAGGTTCGGCACAGACATCGTCACGTCCGTCAGCCACATGATGATGCGGTCGAAGGGATCGCCAAAGAAGCCGGCGATCGCCCCGAGTGTCAGGCCGATCGCGACGGCAAAGAAGGTGACGATGATCGCCACTAGAAACGCGGTGCGCGTTCCATAGACGACGCGGCTGAAGACATCGCGACCGAGATCGTCCGTGCCGAAGAAATACTCCAGCGACGGCGGCATGTTGCGGGATGCCAGATCCTGGCTCAGAAAATCGTGCGGCAGCACATAGGGGCCGATCAAGGCGATCAGCGCAAGGATGATGACGGTGGCAAGACCGAAGACCGCAAGCTTGTTGCGCTTCAGGCGGTGCCAGGCATCGCGCCACAGGTTGACCGGGGGTTCTTCTGCCGTGTCTATAGCCGAAAGGGGAACGACGGACATGGTCATCGGCTCCTTGAAGCGGCACTGGCACGCGGATCAAGCAGCGGATAAAGAATATCCACCAGCAGGTTCGATGCCATGACGAGGAACGATCCGATCAGCGTTATCGCGAGGATCACCGGATAGTCGGAATTGGTGAGCGCCTGCACCGTCAGGCGGCCAAGGCCGGGAAGGCCGAAGACCAGCTCGACGAAGATCGCGCCGTTGACGATGGTGATCATGATGAGGCCGAGCTGGGTGACCACCGGCGTCAACACCGGGCGCAGCACATGCTTCAGCGCCACGGCAATCTCCGGCACCCCCTTGGCCCGGGCCGTACGCACGAAATCCTCAGACAACACCTCGATAACAGCGGCGCGGGTCTGGCGGACGATCAGGGCGATCGGCTGGAAGGACAGAACGATGAGCGGCAAAATGATGCGCACATCGAAGACGCCGCCCCAGCCATAGGGCACCTTGATCATCGGCAGGAATACGATGAGCCCGACCATCAGCAATGGTCCAGCGACATAAGCCGGGATTGCCCACAGGAACAGTGCCGAGCCGAGGATCGTATAATCGATCCGCGAATTCTGGTTGAGCGCCGCGATCATGCCGAGCGGGATCGCAACGACGGCCGTGAGGAAGATGGAACAAATGGCGAGCTGGAAGGAGACCGGGGCTGCGGCTTTCACCATCGCCCAGACGGAGCGGCCGGAGCTCAAGGAATTGCCGAACTGGCCGTGCAGCAGGTTCCAGATGTAAAGCAGGAATTGCTCGATGAAGGGCTTGTTCAGCCCCGCGCTTTCGCGGATCGCCTCGATGCGCTCCGGATTATAGGCAACGTCGCCGGGGGCACGAAGAAAGATCAGCTTGATTGGATCACCGGCGCCATAAAAGGCCATGGCGTAGACCGCCAGCATGACGACGAGAACGGACGGTATCCAGATGGCAAACCGTGAGAGCACATAGCGAAGCAAGGCCACCTCCTGCCTGTAGTGAGCGAGATGGGCCGGCATGTTTCTGCCGGCCCTTATTCAGCTGGGGATTTTCAACGGCGGATGGTCAGCCGATCGAAACATCCCAGGGAGCAACAACCTGCCAGTCGAGGTTCTTTTCCATGCCCTTGACTTCCTTGACGGCCCAGCGGGACATCGCCTGAGAATACCACGGGATGAAGGCCCAGTCGTCGCGGAAGGCCTTCTGGGCTTCCTGGGCGAGCTTTACGCGCTCCGGATCATCCGCCGCCTTGGTCGAAGCTTCGGCAAGCAGGCTATCGACCTTGTCGTTCTTGTAGCCGCCGAGCTTGTTCTGGGCGTTGGACGAGGACGAGGCGATCGAGCCGGCGAGATAGCTGACGGCATCGGGAACGCGGGTGCCGACGTCATCACGGAAGATCTGGACCGCGTTCTGGTCGGGACCGGCGTAGGCATCCTGCTGTGGCTTCATATCGACGGCGGTGATGCCGAGGTTCTGGCGCCACTGCTCGGCGATGAACTGGGCTGCAGCCTCGATGGCCGGTGCCGAGACGCCGACGAACATCAGCTTCGGAAGACGCTCCGGCCCGCCATAGCTCGATTCTGCCAGCAGCTTCTTGGCGGCTTCAGGATCGAACGGATAGGGCTCGAAGCCGGAATCGTCTGCACCGGGTACCGAGTTGAGGATCTGGTCGGCCTTCTTGTGCGGACCATCCGGATAGGAGGCCTTGAAGAGACCATCGCGATCCACTGCCATGATCAGCGCCTGGCGAACCTTCGGATCATCCATCGGTGCGCGGCTGGCGTTGAACCAGAAATGCTGGCTCGTCGGGATGATCGGGCCGGCGGAGAATTCTGGGCCGAGATCCTGGATGATCGTCGAAGTCACAAGCTCGGTATGGGCATTGTATTCACCTGACTTGATCAGCGACGTTGCCGTCACGTTGTCTTCGACGGAGCTCAGTTCGATGCGTGCCAGTTTCGGCTTCGGGCCAAAGAAGTTTTCGTTCGGCTCGAACACCAGCGTGCCGGCATCGATATCCAGCGCGGTCATCTTGAACGGTCCGGAATAGACAGCGCCGCTGTCGGGCTTGTACCAATCGGCCACTTCCTCACCATCGGCACCACGCGACTGCGAGGCCTTAGTGATCGGGATGATGTGGTTGGCCATGCGCATGAAGAAGATCGGATCGACTTCGGAGAGCGTGACGACGACGGTGCCCTCATCCGGCGTTGCGACACCGGACAGTTCCGGAGCCGTGCCGCCACTCAGATCCTTGTAGCCGTCCACCTTGCTCAGTACCTGATCGGCGCGCTGGCTCTTGGTGTTCGGCATGGCAGCGACCTGCCATGAACCCTTGACGTCGGCAGAGGTGATCTTGCTGCCATCCGAGAAGACGGCCTTGGGGTCGATCTTGAAGGTCCAGACCTTGTTGTCCGGCGATTCCCAGCTGGTGAAGACGTAAGGCTGGATCTTGCCTTCGGCATCGAAATACATCGGCGAGGCCCACCAGAAGGAGTTCCAGCGGAAGGGACGCCCGCCACCGCGCAGCGGCGACCAATCCTGGTCGAAAGCGGGATGGATCGCCTTCAGCACCTGGCCGTCCTGCGCCATGACGATGCGGGCGTTCATTCCAAGCAGCGTAAAGCCGACGCCAGCGGCAAGGCCGAACTTCAGCGCATCACGGCGCGAAATTCCGGCGGCGGATTTCTCATTACGACCTGTCATTTATTCCTCCCATGACAATCGAGCGCTTCCCGAAAGACCCTCCCCAGGCCGGCGCGAAGTGACGGGAGATTTGCGCGATATTGTAAATCTGTCAATTAAAATCGATGATGAAAACCAAAAAAGACGGAATAAATTTTTTTTATTGTTATATTTCATATGTTTAATTTATTTTGATTTAAAAAATCTTCTCTTCTGACATTGACAACTTGCTCGCTTCACCCGAAAACGCATGCGGCTTTTTACGACGGGAGCCGCAGATCTCTGGGAGGAGTATCCATTGAGAAAGCACGCGATATCAGGCGTTTTCAGCGCCGCCACGACGCCCCTGAACGCGGACGGAACACCGGATCTCGGCCTGTTTACCGAGCATTGTCAAAGGCTTCTGTCCGAGGGTTGCCACGGCGTCGCGCTGCTCGGCACAACCGGGGAAGCCAACTCCTTTTCCTCGCGGGAACGGTTTGCGATTTTGGAGGCGGCGTTGAACGCCGGCATTGCTTCAGACAAGTTGTTGCCAGGAACGGGGGTCGTCGCTCTTTCCGAAACCGTCGAACTGACGAAACACGCACTTTCCCATGGCGTAACCACCGTGGTGATGCTGCCACCCTTCTACTACAAGGGTGTTTCCGACGAGGGCCTCTTCACCGCCTATGCCCAGATTCTCGACAAGATCGATGACAACAGGCTGAAGGTGATCCTCTACCATATTCCGCAGGTCTCCGGCGTTCCGCTCTCCGTCCCGCTGATCGAGCGACTGGTTGCCGCCTATCCCGACACTGTCGTCGGCATCAAGGAATCTGCTGGCGATTTCAACAACATGCAGGCGATTATTGCCGCCTGCCCCGGCTTCTCCGTGCTCTGCGGCGCTGATCCACTGCTCCTGCCCCTGCTGAAAGCCGGCGGTGCGGGCTGCATCACGGCCACGTCCAATCTCGTGGCGGATTCGCTGCGCACGGTCTACGACCATGTCGCCGATGAGAGCAAGACGTCAGTTGTCGAGGCGGCGCAGGCGCGCATCAACGCCTACCGCACATTGTCGAACTCCTATGTGCAGATCCCGACAATCAAGGCAATGGTCGGTTTGAAGACCGGCAACGACGCCTGGCGCCGCACGCGTGCACCGCTTGTCCCGTTGAATGACGAGGAATACGCGAGCCTCTCGCAGGCTTTCGCAGCACTGCCGTGAGGATGGCGCCATGACTGTCACGGCCCTGCCCGCCCAGACCATTCCTGCCTTGATGACCGGTCAATTAACGCCGGATGCTCGAATTCCGGGCGCAACGAATGCGTTCCTACCATCGCCCTGCATCCAGAATCACGCCGCAAACCTCGCATTTTTGCCGGATGGTACGCTGACCTGCGTCTGGTTCGGCGGCACGATGGAGGGGATGGGCGACATCTCCGTTTACATCTCGCGCCTTGCGCCGGGCGCCTTGGAATGGTCGGAAGCGGAGAAACTCTCCGACGATCCGGCCAAATCCGAGCAGAATCCGTTGATTTTCACGGCTCCCGACGGCAAAGTGTGGCTGCTCTACACGTCGCAGACGTCAGGCGACCAGGATGGCGCAGTTGTCAAATGCCGCATCTCCGAGGATGGCGGCAATAGCTTCGGTCCCGTCCGCGTGCTTTGCGACCTGCCCGGAACCTTCGTGCGCCAGCCGATCGTCGTGAATGGCAACGGAGACTGGCTTTTGCCGACCTTCCGCTGCCGCAGCCTGCCCGGCCAGCGATGGAGCGGCGATGCCGATACCGCCGGTGTATTGATCTCGAAAGATGCCGGCGAAAGCTGGACCATGGTGGATGTGCCCGACAGTATCGGTGCGGTTCACATGAACATTCTCGATCTCGGCGACGGCACCATGACTGCCCTCTTCCGACATCGGTATGCGCAAAACGTTCTGCAAAGCCACTCGAGCGACGATGGCTTAAACTGGAGCTCGCCAACAGCCACCAACCTGCCCAACAACAATTCGTCTATCCAGTCTATTCTCTTGAAAGATCAACGGATTGCCATTGTCTACAACCACAGCAATGCAGCATCTTCCGATGCCCGGCGCCAATCGCTCTATGACGAAATCGAGGGCGAAGCGCCTGCGACGATAGCGGAGTCGTCGCAAAGCGACACGGAACGAAAGGCAATCTGGGGCGTGCCACGCGCGCCGCTCAGCCTTGCCATGGGCCAGCCGGATCAGGGTGAGTTCGAAAGGCGCGTCGATCTCGACACGGGCGACGGCTATTGCCTCAGCAACAACTCTAAAGACCAGCTCAACCGCGAATTTTCCTATCCCTCGATCGTGCAGGGACCGGATGGCGACCTGCACGTCGCCTATACCTATTACCGCCGGGCGATCAAATACGTGCGTATACCCTTGACCGCGGCCGGTTAGGTTTCGCCGTCGAACTCGAATTTACAAGTTTAAGAATGACGTTCCATGGGCTAGGGCTTGCTGCAGATTCGTGGTTCTAGAAACCAGCAGGCCATATATTTCTCACAAAAACAGTTACTTGTGGCGTCACAACCTCGAAACGCAGACATCTTCGATCCGCGCAGATCGAACGAAACAGAAAAATCTCTCAAACATTCTTGCCACGAGACAACAGGTAATATAACAACTTTACATCATAACGGCACGGAGGAGTGCTGTTTCAGGGAGGTGCCGCCATCATGGTCAGTCTGGATTCGCCGATCACCATCGTCCGGCCACATCTCATCGAGTTCGGCGTCGGCACTGCCAGCCGGCTCGGCAAATGGGCCGAAGACAAAGGCTTCAAGCGCATTTTCGTGATTTCCGACGCCTTCAATGCCTCGCGCGTCGATGTTCTCGAGCTGAAAGGGGATGTCACGGTTTTCTCCGAGGTGACGCCTGAGCCCGATATCGCCAATCTCGACAAGGTACTGGCAGCGGCGGAGCAGGCGAAGGCCGAGCTCGTCGTCGGCTTCGGCGGCGGCAGCGCCATGGATCTTGCCAAGCTCGCCGCCGTGCTTGGCGGCTCGTCCCAGACGCTGCGTGAGGTCGTTGGTCCGAACAAGGTGAAAGGGCCGCGCACGGTCGCTCTTGCCCAGGTGCCGACAACCTCCGGCACCGGCAGTGAAGCCGGCATCCGGGCTTTGATCACCGACCCGGAAACCCAGGCGAAACTGGCGGTCGAGAGCATCCTCATGCTGGCCGATATCGCCGTTGTCGATCCGGCGCTCACCTTTACCGTTCCCGCGCGCACCACGGCTGCCACGGGCGTCGATGCCATGGCGCATTGCGTCGAGGCCTTCACCAACCGCAAGGCCCATCCGATGATCGATATCTACGCGATCGAGGGTGCGCGGCTGGTCGGCAAATATCTCGCCCGCGCTGTGCGCGATGGCAACGATGCCCAGGCGCGCGCCGGCCTTTCGCTTGCCTCGCTCTATGGAGGCTTCTGCCTCGGCCCGGTCAATACGGCCGGCGGCCATGCGCTGGCCTATCCGCTTGGCACCCGCTGGCATGTGGCCCATGGCGCCGCCAACGCGCTGATCTTCCCGCATGTGCTGGCCTTCAACACGCCCTCGGTGGCGGAAAAGACGCGCGCTGTCATGGAAGCGCTCGGCTCGTCCGTGTCGGATGATGTTGCCTCGGTTTTCGAGGCCGCCTATGGCTTTTGCGAAACGCTGGGTATCGAGATGACCCTGTCGGGACTTGGCGTTCCGAAGGATGATCTCGATGCCATGGCCGACGACGCCTTCGCCATCCGCCGCCTGCTGGATAACAATCCGCGCGACCTGACGCGTGCCGATATCCGCTCGATCTACGAAGCCGCGTACTGAACCAGGCCTATGAAGGGAAACCGACCCCATGGACAGAAATGCAAAAGTTGCGGTGACCCTGGGCGATCCCGCCGGCGTCGGCCCTGAAGTCATCATCAAGGCGCTCGCCGCGCTACCACCTGAAGAACGCCAGGATTTCGTCATCGTCGGCAATACCGAAGCGCTGGAGCGTGCGGGAAAAGCGACGGGTATCTCGCTGCGCTTCGGGCCGGTGGCTTCGGAAGATGGTTCGGTAATTGCCGTCGATGAAGTGCCACTCAATGCCGCCCTGCCGGAGATCGGCAAGGTGAGCCCGATCGCTGGCGATGCTTGCGTGCGTTACATCAGCCGCGCCGTCGATCTCGCGATGGCAAAAGACGCTGATGTGATCGTCACAGCGCCGATCAACAAGGAAGCGATGAACCTTGCCGGCCATCATTATGACGGCCATACCGGGCTCCTGGCGCATCTGACGGGATCGAAGAGTTCCTTCATGCTGCTCGCCTCGGAGCGGCTGAACACGATCCACGTTTCCACCCATATCTCTCTGCGCGGCGCCATCGACCGGGCAAAGACCGAGCGCGTGCTGGCGACTATCGAGGCCGGACACAAGCACTTCCTGCGCCTCGGCAAAAAGGCCCGGATCGCCGTTGCCGGTATCAACCCGCATTGCGGCGAAAACGGACTGTTCGGCACGGAAGATAGTGAATTTCTGGCCCCTGCCGTGGAATTGGCGCAGGCCAAGGGCATTGATGTCGTCGGGCCGATTTCCGCCGATACGGTTTTCGCCCGCGCCTATAACGGCGCCTTCGATCTCGTCATTGCACAGTATCACGACCAGGGCCATATCCCGATCAAGCTCGTCGCCTTCGATACCGCGGTCAACGTCTCGCTCGGCCTGCCGATCGATCGCGTCTCCGTCGATCACGGCACTGCCTTCGATATCGCCGGCACTGGCAAGGCAAATCATGTGAACATGCTTTCGGCCATCGCCTATGCGCGGCTGATGGCCCGCTCGCCGCGCGCAGAGACCGTTTAATCTTTTTACGCCGATAGCGCGCGCATCTCGCGATAAAGGTCGGCCTTGCCTTCGAAACCGATGCCGGGCAGGTCCGGCATGGTGATATGGCCATCTTCGACACGTACTCCATCGGGGAAGCCGCCATAGGGCTGGAACAGATCGGGATAGCTTTCATTGCCGCCAAGCCCCAAACCTGCTGCGATATTAAGCGACATCTGATGGCCGCCATGGGGAATGCAGCGCGACGGCGACCAGCCATGGGCTTCCAGTACTTCCAGCGTGCGCAGATATTCGACGAGGCCATAGGATAGCGCACAATCGAACTGCAGCCAGTCGCGATCAGGTCGCATGCCGCCGTGACGGATGAGATTGCGGGCATCCTGATGGCTGAAGAGGTTTTCGCCGGTGGCCATCGGTCCGGCATAGAATTCCGCAAGTGCCGCCTGTAGCTGATAATCAAGCGGATCGCCGGCCTCTTCGTACCAGAAGAGCGGGTATTGCCGTAGCATCTTCGCATACGCGATGGCTGTCTCAAGATCGAACCGGCCATTGGCATCGACAGCAAGCCGTGCCTGCGGTCCGATTTCCGAAAGCACCGCCTCGATGCGTGTCTGATCCTCTTCAACCGATGCGCCGCCGATCTTCATCTTGACGACATTGTAGCCACGATCGAGGTAACCCCGCATTTCGGCGCAGAGCGCCGTGTTGTCCTTGCCCGGATAATAGTAGCCCCCGGCAGCATAGACGAAGACCTTGCGGTTCGGCGTCAGCCCGAAACGATCGGCCAGAAGCTGGAACAGCGGCTTGCCGGCAATCTTGGCCACCGCATCCCAAACCGCCATGTCGATGGTTCCGACCGCGACGGAGCGTTCGCCATGCCCACCCGGCTTCTCATTGGTCATCATCGCCGCCCAGACCTTTTCCGGCGAAATATTGTCGCCGGTGTCGTTCAGAAGTGTTTCGGGGTCGGCGGTGGTGATGCGATCGGCGAAGCGCTCGCGGATAAGGCCGCCCTGCCCATAGCGTCCGTTGGAATTGAAGCCGTAACCTACCACCGGCTTGCCGTCGCGGATCACGTCGGTCACCACGGCGACGAGGCTGCTCGTCATCTTGGAGAAGTCGATATAGGCGTTGCGGATGGGCGACGAAATCGGCTTCGTCACTTCGCGAATTTCAATGATGCGGGGCATGGGAACTCCAAGGCGTGGTGTCTGGGGGTAGAATAACGGCGAATTCGATATTTCGCAGCTTGAACCTGTCGATTTCGGTGATAATGCGTGATCTGCATTCTTTCTTCAAAAAATGCATTTTTAAAACTCCGCCACGGAGGAACGCGTGACAGATACGAAGGCAAGTGGACGCATGCAGGCTGGCGGCAAGACGACAGCCGCATCGACCGTCTTTGCGGCCCTGCGGCGCGAAATTCTTTCCGGCGCGCTGCCACCGGGTTCGCGCCTTCGGATCGACCATCTCTGCCAGACTTACGGCGTGACCATAAACCCGGTGCGCGAAGCGCTGAACCGACTGACAGCCGAACAGCTGGTTGTCCTGGAAGATCAGCGCGGCTTCTCCGTCGCGCCGGTATCGCACGATGAGTGGCGCGAACTGGTGCGCAGTCGCTGCCTCATCGAGGCCTGCGCGCTTCGCGAAGCGATGAGCAACCGCACGCCAGTCTGGGAAGAGGGTATCGTGCTCAGCCTTTACCGCCTCTCCCGCACGGCGCGCTTTCTCGACGTGGAAAACCGCGTACCGAACCCGGATTGGGAACTCCATCACCACGCCTTTCACCACGCGCTGCTGGCCAGCTGCAATTCCCGGATCATCCTCGACTTCTGCGAGGAGATGCGCGAACGCTCCGACCGTTATCGTCGCATTGCCGCCCTTTCCCCGACAGGCCCTCGGCTCACTCAATCCGAGCATAAGGAGATTGCCGACGCCGTAGTCGGCGGCGAGGTCGAAGAGGCCGTCAAACTCCTGTGCGCCCATTATCAGCGTACACTTGGCGTCGTCGAAGCCCATTTCGAACGGAAATGATTGAGACGGTCAGGCCGTGACCACACGGTTTGCGAGCACCGGCATGCCCTCGATTTCGATCTCGATCAGATCTCCGGCTTTCATGAAAATAGGCGGCTTGCGGGCAAAGCCGACACCGGAGGGCGTTCCGGTAGCTATAAGGTCGCCCGGTTCCAGCGTCATGATTTCCGAGATATCGGCGATGATGCGCGCCACGCTGAACATCATGTCGGCCGTATTGCCATCCTGCATAATCTCGCCATTGAGGCGCGAACGAATGGAAAGCCCGGATGCACCCGGAGGCAGGGCATCGGCCGTTACAATGGCCGGACCGAATGGGCCGGTGGCATCGAAATTCTTGCCCGCCGTCCACTGGGTCGTACGTCGCTGATAGTCGCGGATCGAGCCGTCGTTGAAGGCGCTATAGCCGAAGACATGTTCCAGTGCCTTGTACTCGGGAATATTATGGCCGCTCTTGCCGATGACGACAAGCAATTCGGCTTCGAAATCCAGCTTGTCGGAAACAACAGGCGCGACAATCTCACCATCCGGCGGCAGAAGGCTGGTTTGCACGCGCAGGAACAGCGTCGGAAACTCAGGCACATCCCGGCCGCCTTCCTTCACATGCTCCAGATAGTTGAGCCCGAGACAGATGAATTTCCCGGGACGCTCGACGGGAGACAGAAGCTTCACCGTCTCGACCGGCAGCCCCCTTGCCTCGCCGCTCGCGATGGCATCCCGCAGTCGCGAGAACAGCGTTCCCTTTGCCTGCATCAGCGCTATCATATCGTCCGGCGCATCCGGTACCAGCTCTGCAATCGCAAAGACCGCACCATCCTTCAGTACACCCAGCGCGGCTGCGCCATCGACGTCATAACGAACCAGAAACATGAAAAGCCTCCCTTTTGCAGAGAGGGATAAATCATGATCATACATTATTCAACACAAATTCAAAATATAATGTACGAACTATCGCTATCCGCTAGATCCGCATCTCCGTATCCGCGTCAAACAGCTGCACGGCACTTGTCGGGAACGAAAGACCGATGCGGTCGCCGGCCGTAACACCGGAGCGGCCGTTTTCCACGACAGCAAGTTCGGGCGTCGTCGCGGTAGTGATGTAGGTCGATGAGCCCGTGGATTCGACTACGGAGACCGGCAAACGAAGCACGCCTTCATCGCCGGAAACGACTGTCATATGTTCGGGCCGGATACCGACCGTGAGTTTGCGACCGGGTTGGACCTGCGTCGCGATCGCAATCTTCTGATGTTCACCAAGATCGAGCACGACCGAGCCACCATCTTCGCCGACGACAGCGGGAATGAAGTTCATGGCCGGTGAGCCGATGAACCCGGCGACGAACTTGTTGACCGGCTTGTCGTAGAGATCGAGCGGTTTGCCCTGCTGCTCGATGACGCCGGCACGCATGACGACGACGTGATCGGCCATGGTCATCGCCTCGATCTGATCGTGCGTGACGTAAACCGAGGTTGCACCGAGACGATCATGTAGCGAGCGGATTTCCTTGCGCATGTGCACACGCAGCGCGGCATCGAGGTTCGACAGCGGTTCGTCGAACAGGAACGCCTTGGGATGGCGGATGATGGCGCGGCTCATTGCCACGCGCTGGCGCTGGCCGCCGGAAAGTTCGCGCGGGTATCGTCCAAGCAAGCCGGATAGTCCGGTCGTGACCGCCACCTCTTCGGCCGCCTTCTTGGCTTCCGCCTTCGGCGTGCCGCGGATGCGCAGGCTGTAGGTCAGGTTTTCCTCCACCGTCATATGCGGATAGAGCGCGTAGGACTGGAAGACCATCGCGACATCGCGCTTGCGCGGGGGCACGTTGTTCATGATCTCGCCGGCAATCTTCAGCGTGCCGGTGGAGATGCTTTCAAGACCGGCGAGCGAGCGCAGCAGCGTGGACTTGCCGCAACCGGATGGCCCTACAAGCGCCGTAAAGCTGCCCTTGCGGATCGACAGGTCGATGTTGCGCAGGGCGTGATAGGCGCCGTAGTGCTTGTTGACGCCGGAAAGTTCGATCTGGGCGGTCATTTGAGAGCTCCCGAGGTAAGACCAGAGACAATGCGCCGTTGCAGGAGCACGAAGATGGCGAGGATAGGCGTCACATACATGGTCGCGTAGGCCATGATGTTGTTCCATTCATTGGTGTTCGGCCCCATGAAGGAATTGAGGCCGACGCTGGCGGGCTGCAGTTCCACGGCCTGAATGATCGACTTCGAATAGACGAATTCGCCGAAGGCCTGCATGAAGATGAGGATGGCGGCAACGAGAATGCCGTTGCGCGCCAGTGGCAGGACGATGTTGAAGAAGGCGCCGACGCGGGAATTGCCGTCGACGAGCGCCGCCTCTTCCAGTTCCTGCGGCACGCTCATGAAAGTGGCACGCACCAGAACCACGAAGAAGGGCATGCTTTTGGCGGCAATCGCCAGGATGACCGCGGCGCGCGGATAGTTGAGCAGGCCGACCTGGGAGAAGCCGACGAAGATCGGCGTGATCATCAGCGAGGCCGGCAGGACCTGCAGCATCAGGATCAGGAAAAGCCCGATATCGACCCAGCCATTGCGGTAACGCGCCAGCACATAGGCGCAGCCGACGCCGAGCACGGAGATCACGACCACGGCACCGGACGCGATGACCAACGAGTTCCAGATATAGCGGCCCATGTTCCGGCTTTCCCAGACGGCGCCGTAGATGCCCCATTGCGGATCGCTCGGCCAGAAGGTCGGTGGCGTTGCGAACATCTCCGAGCCGGATTTCAGCGTGGTGATGTACATCCAGTAGAGGGGAAACAGGTATATCGCGGCCAGGATCAGGGCGACGACGAGCATGAGTCTTTCGCGATTGGTCTGGCTCATCCTCTCACCTCATGGCGCGTGGAGCGGACATAGACGACCGAAGCGAACATCACGAAGACGATCATGATGACGGAGATGGTCGCGCCCTTGGCAAAGTCGTACTGGCGGAAGGACAGGTCCCAGGCCCAGTATTGGGTGACGTTGGAGGAATTGTTCGGTCCGCCTGACGTGATCGCTGCAAAGAGGTCGAACTGCTGCAGCGTGAAGATCAGGCCGAGCGAGACGATGGCGCCAATCGACGAGCGCATCATCGGCAGCGTGATCGTCCAGAACCGCTGCCAGGCATTGGCGCCGTCCAGTTCTGCGGCCTCGTAGAGATCGCCGGGAATGGCGGAGAGGCCGACCGAAAGCAGGATCATGTTGAACGACATGCCGAGCCAGATATTGGCGAGGATCACCGCCCAGAGCGAATAGTTCGGGTCCGAGCGCCAGAAGATATTGCCGGAGATGATGCCGGTTTCCCGCAGGAAGAAATTGAGGACGCCGAAGTCGCCGGACAAAATCCAGTTCCAGATCGCGCCGACAACGAGGCCGGGCATGACCCAAGAGACCAGGAACAGCCCGCGCAGCCACGAGGCGCCGGGAAAATTTGTCCAGAAGAACAAAGCGAGGCCAAAGCCGATCAGGAACTGACCGGCAATCGAGGCGACAACGAAAGTGCCGGTATTGGCAAGGATTGGCCATGTCTCGGGTTGTGAGAACAGGTCGACATAATTTTTGAAGCCGACGAAGGGGCGCCAGAAGGAGCCCAGGCTGAACATGTCGACTTCCTGGAAGCTCATGACGACGTTGTAGAGCAGCGGCAGGCCTGACAACGTCAAGAGAAAGGCCAGCGGCAGAGCCACGAGGGCGATGTCGAAGCCTCGACCATCGACGAGGCTGGAAAAGATACGTTTCATGGGCTCCTCCGCATCCCGTCCGGGCCGCCCCGCATTTGCGCGAGGCAGACCCGCCGGGAGGAATCGTGTGTGCCGGTGGCTGATTACCCCCTCCCTTTGCGGGGAGGGTTAGATCCGAGGGTGCGACTGGCCTCCTTTTCTCCCCAGCGGGGAAAAGGTGGCGCACAGCGCCGGATGAGGGAGCGGCTGGCCCTGAATTTGCGGCAAAGCCCCCCTCATCGCCTCGCCTTCGCTCTGCACTTCTCCCCGCTGGGGAGAAGTGGCCATCAAACCCTTAACCAAGCACAGCCTTGATCTTCTCAGCAGCCTGATCGAGCGCATCCTTCGAGCTCATCTGGCCGGTGAGTGCCGCTTGGATAGCATCCTGGATCGCCTTCGAAATCTTCGGCCATTCCGGGTGTGGGCCGCGCGGCTTGGCGTATTTCAGCTGTTCGATGAACACCTTGAGAGCGGCATCCTTGAGCGGCACCCCAGTCGCCGGAATAGCGATGTCGGAACGGGCCGGCAGCTGGCCGAAGTCCTTGAACATCCGGTCATCCTGCGAGGCGAAATATTCAAGAACCTTGAAGGCTTCGGCCGGATGCTGGGTGTTGGCGAAGATCGCCCAGTTGAAGTCACCCATGGCCGACGAACGCTCGGCACCGGCTTCCGGCACCGGCAACAGCGCAACACCCCAGTCGAACTTCGCCTCGGTGGTCATGCGATCCAGTTCCCAGGGACCGGAGATCGCCATGGCGGCATTGCCCGAATTGAACGTGCCGGTCGAATCCCACTGGCCGCGGGTCAGCGAATCCGGGGACGCCAGCTTCTCGCTGATGATCGTCTTCCAGACATCCAGTGCCTTCACCGCACCTTCGGAATTGATGTTCTCGTAGCTGCCGCCGGCCATCTGCGCCCAGGGCAGGAACTGGAAGGTGCCTTCTTCACTCGCCTTTGCCGAGAAGGCGAGGCCATAGACGTTGGCGGCCGGATCGGTGAGCTTGCGGGCTGCGTCGAGCAGCTCGTCCCATGTCTGCGGCGGCTTGTTCGGGTCCAGACCCTTCGCCTTGAACATGTCCTTGTTGTAGTAGAGCGCGATCGTGTTCGTCGCTTTCGGCACGCCGTAGTTCTTACCGTCCCAGACGGTTGAGGCGAGCGGACCGGGGAAATAGTTCGCCGTCTTGATGACCGTGGATTTGGCGATCATGTCGGTTAGATCAAGGAAAGCGCCACGCGATGCAAACAGCGCGTGCTCCGGATTGTCGATGGCGATGATGTCAGGCGCCTGACCGGTGGAATAGGCGCGCATCGCCTCGCTCACCACGTCATCGAACTGGATCTGGCGATACTCGACCTTGATGCCGGTATTGAGCTTGTTGAAATCAGCGATCAGGTTCGGCGCCGGCTGGATGTCACGGTCGAGCGACCAGACGCTGATCGTCACATCCTCGGCCTTGGCCGAAAGCCCGAACAAAGAAACGGTGGCCAGAGCGACTGCGCCCAGGACTGCAAATTTGCGGATACCCATGTTCTCCTCCTTTGGTGATCCGTTTCCGGCCAACATCCTCCATGCTGGCCGGCATGCACTTCTCAGACCGGATCGACGACGAAATCGCCGCCCCGGCAAGCTTTCAGATAGTTGAGACCGTGGACCTGCCCGGTCATTTCCAGCGCATCGCGATAGACCGGATCATGCCAGCCTTCGATGTCGATCGAGCCGGACCAGCCGGCAAGCCGAAGCTCGGAAATCACGTCCGTCCAGTTGGTGTCGCCGAAACCGGGCGTGCGCATGAAGACGAATTTTTCCTTGCCGAAGATCCCGTGCTCTCGGATGACATCCCAACGGATCGTCGCATCCTTGCCGTGAACGTGGAAAATCTTCGAGGCCCATTTCCGGATCTGCGGCAGCGGATCGATCAGATAAACCATCTGATGGCACGGCTCCCATTCCAGACCGATATGATCGTCCGGGGTCTCGTTGAAGATCAGTTCCCAGGCATCCGGGTTATGGGCGATATTCCAGTCGCCGGTCGCCCAGTTGCCGTCCATTGCGCAATTCTCAAAGGCGATCTTAACACCCTTGTCGGCGGCGCGCTTGGCAAGCTCGCTCCAGATTTCCTTATAGCGCGGCAGGCTGTCGGTCAGCGGCTTGTTGCGAATGCGGCCGGTGAAACCGGCAATGCAGGTGGCGCCGAAATGATGGGCGTTGTCGATGCAATCCTGCCAGCCTTGCAGGGTCTGGAGGTCAATTTCGCTGGTTTCGAGCGGATTGCCGAACATGCCGAGCGTCGAGATGGTGATGTCACGATCACCGATCGCCTCGACGCAGCGTTTGCCGAGGTCGGCAAGGTCCTGGCCATTGGTCGTCTGCCAGAAGAAGGGTTCAAAGCTTTCAAAGCCCATGTCGGCGATCTGGCCGATGCGTTTGGCCGCGTCGCCCTTGTTGCCGCTGACCATGGTGCCGATGCGGATGGATTTTGCCGGGTTCGTCATCGCTTATTCCTATGCTGCTATGGTGACGCGCTTGCGGTCCCGGGCGCTGTCGATTGCGCCGAAAACCATGGCAAGGCTCTTGATATTGTCGCTGCCGTCCGTTTCCGGCTTGGTGCCGGCGCGAATGGCCGAAATGAAACTCTCGATGACGCTGGCATGGCCGTGGGTATCAGCCTCGCTTGCGACCTCGGGCACAGCGGCCGGTTCGATCGGCCGGAAGAAGCCATCCTCGCCCGCAACAACATTGGCCTCGAAACGATCGGCGCCATCCCAGACGAGCGAGCCTTTCGTGCCCGTGATGCGCCAGGCGCTTTCCCAACTGGTCGGCGCCCCCTCGGCGCACCAGGAGCCGCGATAGGTGAAGACCACGCCGTCGGAAAATTCGAAGATGGCGTTGGCGGAAGCCCCGTGGCGATACCAGGAGCCGGCCGGATTGCTCTCGTGGCAATAGACCGCCTGCGGGTCCTTGCCCGACATGAAGCGCGCGGCATCAAAAGTGTGGATCGCCATGTCGAGCAGCAGCACATTGTCCATCTGCTCGCGGAAGCCACCGAAGTGCGGCCCGAGGAAGAAATCGCAGTGGAGGCCGGTCAACTCACCAAGCGTACCCTCCTCGATCAGACGGCGGATGCGGCGAACGCCTGATATGAAGCGGCGGTTCTGGACGACGGCGTGCAGACGGCCGGACTGTTCGGCAAGCGCACGAAGCTCGCGCGCTTCCTCGAGAGAAGCCGCCATCGGCTTTTCGCTCAGCACGTGGCAACCATGGGCGAGACCAGCCGCGACGACCGAACGGCGCGCGGCGGGGATGACGATATCGAACAGAAGATCGGCCTTCGTCTCCGAAAGCACGGCCACGAGATCTGTGCCAATCACCGCATCGGCCAAACCAAATTCTGCGGCACGTACCTCAGCGGTCGCGCGATCGAGATCGACGAGGCCGACGATTGTGACGGCTTCCTTCAGACTGGGGGTTTCCGCGAGAGCCTTGAGCCACCCTTTGGCCATAGCTCCGCATCCGCACAAAACGGCCTTGTATGTCACTGATTTCCTCCTGCGAACGGGGGCCAGAAACTCCTCGACTGGCTTCCGTAAACGTTTACGATACTATGCGGCAAAGCACTTTTATGTCAATAGGGTCCATGAAGGCCTGGAGAATGGCCATGGAGGAAGCGGGGAAAATGAAGGGAATTCGCCGGCTTGCGGAGCACCTCGATATCTCGATCGGAACCGTTTCCCGCGCCCTGAACGGCAAGCCCGATGTCAATGAAGAGACGCGCCGGCGGGTTCTGGAGGCGGCAGAATCACTTGGCTATGTCGCCAACCAGTCCGGCCGCGCGCTGCGCAAGGGCTCGACCGGCGTCATCGCCTTCATGATGCAGACCGGCACCGAAATCACCGGACAGGGCGACACCTTCTTCATGAGCGTGTTCGACGGGGTGCAGACTGTCTTTGCGCGTCACAAGCTTGACCTGATGGTTCTGCTCTGCTCGTCCGAAGAAGACCCGAACGATTATCTGAAGCGCGTGGTGGCGCGCGGCTTTGCCGATGGCATCATCCTCTCTGCCACCCGCCGCCACGACAAGCGCTTCGAGTTGCTGGACAGGCACAAGATCCCGTTCATCACCCTTGGCCGTAGCCTTTCCGATGTCGGCCAACCTTGGGTCGATCTGGATTTCGAGGGCATGGCCGAGACTTCGATCGACCGGCTCGTCGCCCATGGCCATCGCCATATCGCGGTCACCCGCCCGCATGACGACATGAACCTTGGTTACGTCTTCGTCGATCGCTGCCGCGAAGCGCTCGCCCGTCATGGCCTGACGCTCGACGACGGTCACGTCTTCCGCTCGACACCAAATCAGGCCGGCGGCTACCAGATCGCCCGCGATCTCCTAGCCTGCAAGGAACGCCCGACGGCGATCCTGCTCGTCAATGAATCCATCACCATCGGGTTCTATCGCGGCATGGAGGAAGCCGGCCTCCGTCCCGGCAAAGACATCGCCGTCATCGGCCGCAAGAGTCCGCATTCGCAGTTCCTGTCGCCGCGGCTTACCTGCTTCAGCCTTTCGCTGCGCGATCTCGGCATCTCGCTTGCCGAATCCCTGCTGGCGACCATGCCTGCCTATGCCAGTCTCTACCCCAACCGTCCGCAACGCTTTCTCTGGCCGATGGAGTTGGTTGCCGGCGAAAGCGATGAGTTTACGCTGGGTTAGGACCAATCCTATTCGTCTTCGCGGGAGGCGAGACAAGGATCGAGCACGATATGCTTCGGATCCTGGATATTCATAGCGCCAGCGAGCACGACCCTTTCGCCAAGTTTCATACCGTTGTCGGAATAGGTGACGCACATCACGCGGATGCCCGGCTCGGAGCAGACGGCGAGATACCAGAGCACCCTGTCGGTGTGAAGGATCGTCAACGGGCCGGATATCCATAGATCCACGCGCTCATAGGGAACCGGCTTGAAGCCCTTCACCACTTGACGAAGATTGTCGCAGGTTGCGATCTCCGCGGGCGTTCCCTCCGGACCTGTTAGCCCAGGACGGCCGGAAAATTCTTCCTGAGCAGCCCCTTGCGTGGCGGCGAGCAATGCCAGTGCGAAACTGGCAAACACGGTCGCGACAAGTTGCGTGGCTTTCGACATGGCCGCCCCTCCCTTCTGAATCAAGCGCCATGAGAAAAGAAAGCGAAGACGCCGAAACGATGGCATCAGACGAACTTCCGCTTGACCTATTCCGCCGCGACGACTACTCATAAAGTCATCTGATGACTTTATGAGTAGTCTATGCAAGCCCTTGAACGAACCAATCTTGCGGATACGGCGGTGGAAGCCATACGGCAGGAAATCATCGCAAAGCGTTGGTCCCTCGGCGAAAAGCTGCCGAACGAAGCCGGATTGAGCGACATGCTCTCCGTCAGCCGCGGTACCATCCGCGAGGCCGTGCGCGTGCTGGCCTCGCAGGGCTATCTTGAGACACGGCAGGGATCAGGCACCTATGTGCTCTCGACCACCGACACGAAGCGTCCGCTGCTCATGGCCCGTCGCGCCAGCCTGCTCGATCAGTTCGAAGCACGCTGCGCGCTCGATGTGGAAGCCGCGCGGCTCGCTTGCCGGCGGCCAACACCTGATATCATCGCCCGTCTTCGTGCGCTTCTGGCCGCACGCGGAAACTACGAGGGTGGTGATGCCGAGGGTTTCGTCGCCCGCGACCTTGCCTTTCACAAGGCTATAATCGCCGCCTCCCGCAACCGCGCCATGATCGAGATCTACGACTTCTTCTCTTCCTCGATCACTGAGACGATCGAGGCGACGCTCGGCAAGGATATTCCAGAACCGGACATGCAGGCACATGCCGATATCATCGACGCCATCGAGACTGGCGATCCAGAAAAGGCGGACGCCGCCGTTCGCCGTTTCATGGCTCCAGTCATCTCGTCCCTGAACCGGATGCTCGCATCATGAGCGCCCAGCCGTCGCGGGCAAGCCACGTTCTGAAGGACATCGAAGAGGCGATCGAAACCGAAGTCGAGATGCAGCCCCTTCCTCAAACCGTGTCGAGCCAGAGCACCGCGATGCGGGTGCTTCTGGGCCTGAGCCTTGTGATGATCGCATTCAATCTGCGTCCGCTCTTCTCCAGCGCCTCGGCCCTTCTGCCGGAAATCCGCTCGGGCCTCGGCCTGTCGCCGCTCGGAGCAAGCCTGCTCACGACCCTGCCGGTCGTCTGCCTCGGGGCCTTTTCGCCGCTTGCACCGCGGCTCGCGCAGCGCTTCGGTCCCGAACGCACGCTGCTCGGCATGATCTTTCTCCTGGCACTCGGGACGGCGTTGCGCGGCTTTTCGTCCATTCCGTTGTTGTTCCTCGGAACGGCCGTTGCCGGAGCTTGCATCGCCGTTGGCAACGTGCTGCTGCCCGGCCTCGTCAAACGCGACTTTTCCGACCGCGCTGCCCTGATGACCGGGGCCTATACGATGGCGCTCTGCGCCGGTGCGGCAAGCGCCGCCGGGTTGACATTGCCGATCGAACACACGTTCGGCGGATCGACGCAGGCGGCACTGGCGATCTGGGCTGTCCCGGCCGTCATCGTTGGATTGATATGGCTGCCGCAAGTGCTCGCCCGCAACAGCGGCGCAAAGCAGAGTGGCAAGCGGGTCGAAGGCCTTTGGCGCGACAGGCTTGCGTGGAATGTCACCCTGTTCATGGGCCTGCAGTCGGCGCTTGCCTATTGCGTCTTCGGCTGGCTGGTCCCTATCCTGCGCGAACGCGGCCTTGACGGCATAACCGCTGGCGGCATCGTCTCACTCTCGGTCATGGTTCAGGCCGCATCGTGCCTCGTGGTGCCGCATATCGCGGTGCATGGCCGCGACCAGCGCATCATCAACGTCACGCTCTGCGCCTTCGCCGTTGTCGCGCTTCTCGGCCTGCTCTTTGCTCCGCTCGGGAGCGTATGGGTCTGGGCGGTGCTGCAGGGCATCGGCCAGGGCGGGCTTATCGCCGTCGCGATGATGGCGATCGTGTTGCGCTCGCGCGATAGCCACGTCGCAGCTCATCTTTCCGGCATGGCGCAATGCGTCGGATACCTGCTCGCCGCCATCGGCCCGCTGGTCGTCGGCACGATCCGTGGCGTTACGGGAAGTTTTGCATGGTGCGCCGTATTATTCGTCCTGCTGGGATTGGGTGCAGCCTACAACGGCTGGAAGGCCGGTCGCGCAACGCATGTGAATGCGCGAACTCTCGACGCCTGATGGCAAATGCGGCGGCACAGGCCGCCGCTTGAAGAACCGATCTTACTTGTTAGAACCGGCCGGGCCGGGCTCGCTATTCGCATCCAGCGCGCGGGTAACGCTGAGAGCAATCAGCGACACGATCGCGCCGGAAATCAGATAACCGCCGATGAAGATGATGCCGAAGCTGCTGGCGAGACCGAGCGCCACCAGCGGTGCGAAGGCCGCCCCGACCAGCCATGCGAGGTCGGAAGTGAGAGCAGCACCTGTATAGCGGTAGTATTGCCCGAAGCGCGACGAGACGGCGCCGGATGCCTGACCGAACGACAGGCCGAGAATACCGAAGCCGATGATGATGAAGGCATCCTGCCCCGTGCGACCGGCATCAAGCAGGAAGGGCGCAGTAAACGAGAAGATCGCGATGATGACGGCGCCCAGCATCAGCTGGCGGCGACGCCCGATTTTATCAGCCAGTATGCCAGAAAGCACGATCGCAACGAGACCGACGGCCGCACCGGCCACCTGCACCCAGAGAAACTGCGCTGCCGTTTGGCCGCCATAGAGCGTGACCCAGCTCAAGGGGAAGATCGTGACGAGGTGGAACATCGCAAAGCTCGCCAGCGGGGCAAAGGCACCCAGCACGACGTCATGCGCATGCTTACTCAGCATTTCAAAAACCGGGCGGGCCTCCAGCTCCTTGTTTTCCAACGCTTCGCCGAACTCGTGGCTTGCCACGATGCGAAGACGAGCAAACAGAGCCACGACATTGATCGCGAAGGCCACGAAGAACGGATAGCGCCAGCCCCAGGAAAGAAAATCCGCATCGGAAAGATTGGAGACGAAAAACCCGAACAGGCTGCTTGCCAGCGCAAAGCCGATCGGCGCACCGAGCTGCGGGATCATCGCATACCAGCCACGACGGTTTGCCGGTGCCGACAGGTTCAACAGCGAAGCAAGACCATCCCAGGCGCCGCCGAGGGCGAAACCTTGCCCCAACCGGAACAGCGCAAGGAGCGCGACGGACCATAGACCAATGGTTTCATAGCCCGGGAGGAAGGCGATGGAGGCCGTTGAGCCGCCAAGGATGAAAAGCGCGATCGTCAGCTTCGTTCCGCGACCATAATTGCGGTCGACCCACATGAAGACGAAAGAACCGACCGGACGCGCAAGGAAGGCAAGCGGGAAAATCGCAAACGAAGCAAGCGTCGCAGAGACCGGATCGGTGATAAAGGGGAAAATCAGCCGCGGGAAAACCAGAACGGATGCGAGGCCGTAGACGAAGAAATCGAAGAATTCCGACATGCGGCCGATGATCACGCCGATGGCGATGTTGCCAGCGGAAACCGGCTTGTCGTCGTGCAGGCTGCGCGCATCTTTCTCAAGAACGGACGATGAGGGGTTTGCGACCGTACTCATAAATAATCCTCCTGGCGGCAAGCGCCGATATGCGAAATGTTGATCAACCCGTCATGAAGATCAAGCGATCAACTGCAAAAAGCTGAGTTCCAGTATTGCATTGTCACGAAAGCGGCCATTTCCGTTGAATTTCCGGGTTGGCATATCGCGCGACGCATGTTTCATTGGCTGCGGATATAGCCCAATACGGCGCAAAGGTTTCGTGTTGCAGTGCGACACATTGTTGCAGTGCGACGAACCACCTCATTCCTGTATGGGCATCGCAGCGATTAGTGCACGTCTAACAGACTCAAATTTCGAGCTCGAAATGCCCAATCTTGTGAAATCCGCCGGACGACTGTTCGTTCTCCTGCCTTTGTTGCTGCTTGGCGGCTGCGATCTCGTGGTGATGTCGCCATCCGGTGATATTGCGACGCAGCAGAGAGACCTCATCGTTGTCTCCACCGTTTTGATGCTGCTGATCATCATTCCCGTGATCTTCCTCACGCTGTATTTCGCCTGGCACTATCGCGGCTCCAACAAGGCGGCGAAGTACGATCCCGAATGGCATCATTCCACGCGGCTTGAAGTCATCATCTGGTCTGCGCCGCTGGCGATCATCATCGCGCTCGGCGCCGTGACCTGGATCAGCACCCACAAGCTCGACCCCTACCGGCCACTCGATCGTATCAACGTCAGCCGGCCGGTGACCCCGGAAATGAAGCCGATCAATGTCGAGGTTGTCGCGCTCGACTGGAAGTGGCTGTTCTTCTATCCTGACTACGGCATTGCCACGGTCAACGAGATGGCAGCCCCGGTGGATGTGCCGATCAACTTCAAGATCACCGCATCTTCGGTCATGAATTCCTTCTATGTTCCGGCGCTCGCCGGCATGATCTATGCCATGCCCGGCATGGAAACGAAGCTGCATGCCGTGATCAACAAGGAAGGCGAATTCGAGGGTCTCTCCGCCAACTATTCCGGCGACGGCTTCTCCCACATGCGCTTCAAGTTCCACGGCCTGACACAGCAGGGTTTTGAGGAATGGGCCGCCCGCGTGAAGTCGCAGGGCACCGCGCTGAACCGCGATGCCTACCTGAAGCTCGAAAAACCGAGCATCAAGGAACCGGTCCACTACTACGCCACCGTCGATGACGGCCTCTATACCTCGATCCTCAACATGTGTGCCCATCCCGGCAAGATGTGCATGAGCGAGATGATGCACATCGACATGATGGGCGGCGGCGGTGTCGAAAGCCACGAAAACAAGGCCAAGCTGGAATATGACAGCCGCCATGAAAACGACGAGGCACCGGCAGCGACGGTTCCTGCCACCGGCAACCCGGCCCGCAGCGAAGAACCGGCCGAAGGCATCGAAGGCGGCGCATCTGGCGAGGACCAGATGAATCACGATATGCACCAGGGCCACTCGATGCCCATGGATGATCAGGGCGGCGCGGCTCCCGCGCAGCTCAACACCAACGGCAGCACGCAGCCGTAAGGCCGCACTTTAGGACTTTGGACAGACCCATGTTCGGCACCACTTCTTGGACACAACTTCTCTTCGGTCGGCTATCGCTTGAAGCGATCCCGCACGAGCCCATCGTCATCGTGACGTTTTTCGCTGTCGCGATCGGCGGCATCGCGGTTCTCGGCCTGATCACCTATTTCAAGCTCTGGGCCTATCTCTGGAACGAATGGTTTACATCCGTCGATCACAAGAAGATCGGCATCATGTACATCATCCTGGCGCTGATCATGCTGCTGCGCGGCTTTGCCGACGCCATCATGATGCGCATCCAGCAGGCGATCGCCTTCAATGGCTCGGAAGGGTATCTCAACCCTCACCATTACGACCAGATTTTCACCGCCCATGGCGTGATCATGATCTTCTTCGTGGCAATGCCATTCGTCACGGGCTTCATGAACTATGTCGTGCCGTTGCAGATCGGCGCGCGTGACGTTTCCTTCCCGTTCCTCAACAACTTCTCGTTCTGGATGACGACGGCCGGCGCGATCGTCATCATGATGTCGCTGTTCATCGGCGAGTTCGCGCGTACGGGCTGGCTCGCCTATCCGCCGCTCTCAGGCTCGGACTACAGTCCCGGCGTCGGGGTCGACTATTATATCTGGGGCCTGCAGGTCGCCGGTGTCGGAACGACACTTTCGGGCATCAACCTGATCGCCACCATCGTCAAGATGCGCGCGCCGGGAATGACCTTCATGAAGATGCCGGTCTTCACCTGGACCTCGCTCTGCACCAACATCCTGATCGTCGCCACCTTCCCGATCCTGACTGCGACGCTCGCCCTTCTGACCCTTGACCGTTACGCCGGCACGAACTTCTTCACGAACGACCTCGGCGGCAACCCGATGATGTACATCAACCTCATCTGGATCTGGGGCCACCCGGAAGTCTACATCCTCGTGCTGCCGGCCTTCGGCATCTTCTCCGAGGTGGTCGCAACCTTCTGCGGCAAGCGCCTGTTCGGCTATGCGTCGATGGTCTACGCAACGTGCGTTATCATGATCCTTTCCTACCTCGTGTGGCTACACCACTTCTTCACGATGGGCTCGGGCGCCTCGGTGAACGCCTTCTTCGGCATCACCACCATGATCATCTCGATCCCGACAGGAGCCAAGATGTTCAACTGGCTCTTCACCATGTATCGCGGCCGCATCCGCTACGAACTGCCGATGTACTGGACGATCGGCTTCATGGTGACCTTCGTCATCGGCGGCATGACCGGCGTTCTGCTCGCCGTTCCGCCGGCAGATTTCGTGCTGCACAATTCGCTGTTCCTCATCGCCCACTTCCACAACGTCATCATCGGCGGCGTGCTGTTCGGGCTGATGGCGGGCATTGTCTACTGGTGGCCCAAGGCCTTCGGCTACAAGCTCGATGACTTCTGGGGCAAGATGACCTTCTGGTTCTGGCAGATCGGCTTCTTCTTCGCCTTCATGCCGCTCTATGTGCTCGGCCTGATGGGCGTCACCCGTCGCGTCTCCCAGTTCGAAGACCCGTCGCTGCAGATCTGGTTCGTGATCGCAGCCTTCGGCGCGGGCCTGATCGCGCTCGGCATCGCCTCCCTGGTCATCCAGCTCGTCGTCAGTTTCCTTAAGCGCGACCAGCTGCGTTGCGACAGCGGCGATCCGTGGGATGGCCGTACTCTGGAATGGTCGACGTCCTCGCCGCCGCCGGAGTATAACTTCGCCTTCACGCCGGTCGTGCACGATCATGACAGCTGGTACGACATGAAGAACCGCGGCTATGAGCGCCCGCTAATCGGCTTCCGGCCAATCCATATGCCCAAGAGCACCGGCACCGGGGTCATCCTTGCTGCCATCAGCATCGCCTTTGCCTTTGCGATGATCTGGTACATCTGGTGGCTGGCGATCGTCTCCTTCGTTGGTCTCATCGCCGTCGCGATCGGCCATACCTTCAACTACAACCGCGACTTCTACATCCCCGCAGAAACCGTTTCCGCAACGGAAGATGCGCGCTCGAAGCTGCTCGCGGAGCGGACCTGACATGGCACACGACATCCACGCGCAGACAAGCGAAAAGCCGGTCTTCTACCTGAAGGAAGATCATCACCCGGAAGGCAGCACCAATCTGGGCTTCTGGCTTTATCTGATGAGCGACTGCCTGATCTTCGCAGCGCTATTTGCCACCTATGGCGTACTCGGCCGAAACTATGCGGCCGGCCCGTCACCGGCCGATCTGTTCGACCTGTCGCTGGTGGCGATCAACACCGCGATGCTGCTGTTCTCCTCCATCACCTATGGCTTTGCGATGCTGCAGATGGAGCGAAACGCCAAGGCGGAAACGCTGTTCTGGCTCGCTATCACCGGCCTCTTCGGTCTCGCCTTCCTCGGCCTCGAGCTCTATGAATTCACGCATCTGATCCATGAAGGTGCAGGTCCACAGCGCAGCGCATTCCTATCGTCCTTCTTCACGCTGGTCGGCACCCATGGCCTGCACGTCACCTTCGGCATCATCTGGCTGGTCACGCTGATGGTTCAGGTCGGCAAGCGCGGCCTGATCCCGGAAAACCGCCGCCGCCTGATGTGTCTGTCGATGTTCTGGCACTTCCTCGACGTCGTCTGGATCGGCGTCTTCTCCTTTGTCTATCTGATGGGAGTTCTCGGATGAGCTCGAACAACCACGCCCCCGCCCACGAGAGCGCTTCGGATACCCACCATGCCCACAGCCACGGCCATGAAGCCGGCCACGGCACGTTCAAGAGCTACATGATCGGCTTCGTCCTGTCGGTCATCCTGACCGCCATTCCCTTCTGGCTGGTCATGGGCGGCGTCTTCGACAGCAAGCTGCTTACCGCCTTCCTCGTCATGGGGTTCGCGGTTGTGCAGATTGTCGTCCACATGATCTACTTCCTGCACATGAACCCGCGGTCGGAAGGTGGCTGGACGATGATGGCGTTGATCTTCACGCTCGTCCTCGTCGCCATCACGCTCGCCGGTTCGCTATGGGTCATGCATCACCTCAACACCAACATGATGCCGATGTCGCCGGAGATGATGAAGAATATGCCCTGACGGGGCTGATATCGTGAGCGGACATCCCGATATGCCTGATCACGCAGGCGCTTCCATGGAGGCGTCTGCCAGGCAAGGTAGCGGGCTCTTCATTGCCGGCATGCTTCTGCTGACGCTGGTCTTTCTGGCGCTCGGCACCTGGCAGGTACAGCGGCTGTTCTGGAAGCTGGACCTTATCCAACGCGTCGAAGCGCGGGTAAACGCAGCAGCCGTGCCGCCACCCGCCGAGACGGAGTGGCAAGGCTTTGATCCCGTCGAGCAGGAATATCGCCATGTCGCCGCATCCGGCCGTCTGTTGCAGGACAAGGAAATCCTCGTGCAGGCTGTGACGGAACTGGGCGCCGGCTTCTGGGTCGTCACGCCGCTCACCCGGTCAGATGGCACGACGATCCTGATCAACCGCGGGTTCGTCCCACCTGACCGCCGCGATCCGACAACGCGCAGCAAAGCGCCGACGGGGGATTTAACCGTCACCGGCCTTCTGCGCCTCAGCGAGCCCGGCGGCGCCTTCCTGCGCTCGAACGATCCAGCCGGCAACCGATGGTATTCCCGCGATATCGCAGCGATAGCCGAAACCCAGGGGCTTTCGCGCGTTGCACCTTATTTCATTGATGCCGACAGCACCGCCAATCCCGGCGGCTATCCAGTCGGCGGCCTGACTATCGTGCGTTTCCGCAACAACCATCTCGCCTATATCTTCACCTGGTATGCGCTGGCGGCGATGACCATTGCAGCGACCGTGGTCCTGCGCCGCAAGCGGCTCGTTTAAGGAAACAGTCTGTCGCCACCGCCGCGCTATGTTTCGTCAAGCGTTCGTGCGATGAAGCAACCGTCTACGGTTTCAGCATATGAGGCGAAACAGTCATGAAGAAAATCGGTTTCCTCTCCTTCGGCCACTGGTCACCCTCCCCCCAGTCCGGCACCCGCTCTGCCGGAGATGCACTGCTGCAGTCCATCGATCTTGCTGTCGCTGCGGAAGAGCTTGGTGCCGACGGCGCCTATTTCCGTGTCCACCACTTCGCCCGCCAGCTGGCTTCGCCGTTTCCGTTGCTCGCCGCAGTTGGCGCCAGGACGAGCCGTATCGAGATCGGCACGGGCGTCATCGACATGCGCTACGAAAACCCGCTCTACATGGCCGAAGATGCCGGTGCAGCCGACCTGATTTCGGGCGGACGCCTGCAGCTTGGCATCAGCCGCGGCTCCCCAGAGCAGGTGATCGATGGCTGGCGCTACTTCGGATACCAGCCGGAGGAGGGCAAGACGGAAGCCGACATGGCCCGCCGACATGCCGAAGTCTTCCTCGACACGCTGCGGGGCGAAGGTTTCGCCCGTCCGAACCCGAGACCGATGTTTCCCAATCCGCCCGGCCTGTTGCGCCTCGAGCCCCATGCACCGGGCCTGCGCGAGCGCATCTGGTGGGGAGCCAGCTCGAATGCAACCGCTGTCTGGGCCGCGAAACTCGGCATGAACCTGCAGAGTTCCACGCTCAAGGACGACGAAACGGGCGAGCCCTTCCACGTCCAGCAAGCCGATCAGATTCGCGCCTACCGCGAAGCCTGGAAGGAGGCCGGTCATGAACGCACGCCGCGTGTCTCCGTCAGCCGCAGCATCTTCGCGCTCGTCGATGATCGCGACCGCATGTATTTCGGTGATCGCTCGGAGGCAGAGGACAAGATCGGCTTCATTGATGAAAACACCCGCGCCATCTTCGGACGAAGCTATGCGGCTGAACCTGACGCCCTCATCAATCAACTGAAGGAAGACGAGGCGATCGCCGAGGCAGATACGCTGCTGCTGACCGTACCCAACCAGCTCGGCGTCGACTACAACGCCCACGTCATCGAGGCGATCCTCACCCAGGTCGCGCCAGCGCTCGGCTGGAGATAATTGGCGACGATAAATCACATTTATCGAAAATTTACCGTCCGTTCAGTACGTTACCGTTCATTCCTTTAATCATATTTCGGGGCGAACGATGGCCGGGCCGTTTTCGAGACTTTCCTTTTCCAATTCGGCCGTGCTTGAAGCTCTCAACCGGTCACAGGCGATCATCGAATTCGATCTCAACGGCAAGATTCTGACGGCTAACGAAAACTTCTGCAAGGCGATCGGCTACGAGCTGTCCGAGATCGTCGGCGAGCATCACCGCATGTTCGTCGACCCTGCGGAGGCAGCCTCGGCGGACTATGCTGCCTTCTGGAAGCGCCTGGCTGAAGGTGAGTACGATCAGCGCCAATACAAGCGCCTTGCCAAGGGTGGCCGCGAGATCTGGATCGAGGCAACCTACAACCCGATCTTCCGAGGCAGGAAGCCTTTCAAGGTGGTCAAGTTCGCGACCGATATCACCGCAATCCGTATGAAGAGCGCCGAGGACCGGGGCAAGCTCGAAGCCCTTTCGCGCGCGCAGGCGATCATCGAATTTACGCCGACAGGCGAGATCATCACCGCCAACGAAAACTTCCTGACGACGCTCGGCTATGGCCTCGCCGAGATCGTCGGCAAGCATCATGCAATCTTCTGTGATGCGGATTATGCCCGTAGCCCAGCCTATCAACGCTTCTGGTCGGAACTCGGTAGCGGAAAGTTCGTAGCCGACGAATTCGTCCGCGTCGCGAAGGATGGAACACCCGTCTATATCCAGGCCTCCTACAATCCGATCTTCGACGACGCAGGTCGTGTGTTCAAGGTAGTGAAGTTCGCCACGGATGTCACAGAGCGTCTGAAAGCCGTGAAGGAACTCGGCGCCGGTCTTGCCCGGCTTTCGGAATGCAACATCCGCCAGACGATCGACGAGCCTTTTACCGGCGAATTCGAAGTGTTGCGCCGCGACTTCAACATCGCGATCGGCGAGTTTCAGGCGACCCTTGTCAATGTTCTGAACCAGACCAACATTCTGAACGGCAGCAGCCAGGAAATGCGGGAGGCCGCTCGCGAGCTTGCGGACCGAACCAAGGAGCAGGCCGCCTCGCTGGAACAGACCTCCTCGGCTCTGGAGCAGGTCACCGGCACCGTGCAGTCCTCGACCCAGAACACCCAGCAGACACGCGAACTGGTGCAGAGCGCCAGGCAATCCGCCTCTGCCTCCGCTGCTGTCGTCCGCGAAACAATCACGGCCATGCAGCGCATCGAAACCGCGTCAAGCGAAATCGGCCAGATCATCGGTGTCATCGACGATATCGCCTTCCAGACCAACCTGTTGGCGCTCAATGCAGGCGTCGAGGCAGCGCGTGCTGGCGAAGCCGGCAAAGGCTTTGCCGTCGTCGCCCAGGAAGTGCGCGAGCTTGCGCAACGTTCGGCAAAGGCCGCAAAGGAAATCAAGGGGTTGATCGAAAAATCCGGGCACGAGGTCAACGAGGGCGTGCGCCTCGTCGACGAGACCGGGACGGCTCTGACGGAGATCGAACGGTTCGTGGCGACGATCGATGACAATATGGGCGCGCTCGCTTCGGCCGCACTCGAACAGTCGAGCGGCTTGTCCGACATCAACGACGCTCTGCTGCAAATCGACCGGATGACACAGCAGAACGCCGGCATGGTCGAAAGGACCACTGATATCAGCCAGGAACTGGCAACCGGCGCAGCCAAGCTGGCAGAACTGGTAAACCACTTCAAGCTGAACCGTCGGCGCACCATTCGCGAAACCGGCGCGTCCGTCCCTCGTGACGATCACCGAAGCAGGGCGGCCTGAACCGACCTGCCCCGGTGGCCGGAGGCAGCGACAACATCAGGCAGCGGCAGCCACTGCCATGCGGCTCTTCGGGATGGGTTTGAAGGTTAGCGCGATCAGGAATGCGCCGAGCCCGATGCCCCAGGAACCGACATAAAGCCACGTATAGCTTGCGAACGTATCGTAGATCAGGCCACCTGCGAGCGGTCCGGTTGCCATGCCAAGGCTGCCCGCCATGGCCGTTCCGCCGATAACCGTGCCCATCATCTTCAGCGGGAAGTTTTCCCGTGCAATCACCGCATAGAGCGGCATGACACCGGCATAGATGAAGCCGAAGAGACCAGCGACCGCATAGAAGCTGCCAAGCCCGCCCGCAAACACGTAAGCGAGAGCCCCGAAAGCTTGGGCGAGAAGACCAAGCACAAGGATGTGCTTGGCCCCGAACCTGTCGCCGAGAAGGCCGAAGACCACGCGGCCGCCCATGCCGGCCAGCCCCTCGATGCTGTAGATCGAGACGGCTGCGATCATCGGAATGCCACAGGTAATCGCGTAACTCACCGTGTGGAAGATCGGCCCGGAATGGGTGGCGCAGCAGAAGAAGTTGGTGAGCAGCAGGATGATGAACTGTGGCGATTTCAGCACTTCACCCAACGACATCGACGGCTCTGCCGGGGTATTTACGCTCTTAGCCGCCGCCGGAGCGTTCGCCTCCAATGCCGGCGCACGTCGAACCAGGAGCGAAACCGGGATCATCACGACGGCAACGAGGATCGCGATGATCTGCATAGATGTTCGCCAGTCATGGCCGGAAACCAGCCAGGCGGCAAAAGGCGACATGGTCATCGGTGCCATGCCCATGCCGGCCGAAACGAGCGAGACGGCAAGGCTGCGATGCGTGTCGAACCAGCCGGTGACGCAGGCCATCATCGGCGCGAAGATCGCCGCCGCCGCCACGCCGACCAGAAGGCCGAAGACAAGCTGAAATCCTATCAAGGATGTCGTCCAGCTGGCCAGCATCAGGCTGACCGCCAGTAACACGGATCCGGCAAACACGATAGGTCGCGGACCCCAGCGGTCCGAAAGGCCGCCCCAGAAGATGCTTGCAAAGGCCATGGCCAGAAAGCCGATGGTCATGGCGCTCGAAACGCCGGTCACCGACCAGCCGGTATCCCGCGAGATCGGCAGGAGAAACACGGGCAGCGAAAACATGGCGCCGATGGCGAGGCAGCCGAGAAGGCCGCCGGCAGCAACGATCACCCAACGATATCCGGTATTGATCATTTTCATCTCCCTTCACGATACGTCCGCGACACCGTTCAATACTGATCGTTGCGCCGGACCCATTCCATGGGGTAGCGCAAACTCTCTTCATCGCGGCCCTTGGGCACGAGATCGAGGTAATGATAGGTGCCGTTGACCATCTCGACGCCACGCCCGTAGCAGGAATAGGTGTGAAACACCTCGTCCTCGTCATTCCTGTAGAAAACGCTGATCCCGACCAAGTCGGACACCGAAGTCGGCCGGACCATGTAGTTGTAGTAGCCCTTCCCCTCGGCCAGTTCCACCGCCGAGAAGGAAGCATGATAATCGAAATTGAAATCACTGCCACCGGAAGAAACCCACGGGAAACTCCAGCCGAGACGATTCTTGTAGGCCTCGATCTTTTCCAGGGGTGCACGCGAGATCGCGACGAAGCTGACATCTCGATGATTGAGGTGAACAGGAATGCCGTTGAAATTATCGGCCCAGAAAGAGCAGTGTTTGCAGCCTTCCTCCCAATCCGGCCCGAACATGAAGTGATAGACGATCAGCTGGCTTCGCCCATCGAACAGGTCGGAAAGCGAAAGCCGACCCTGCGGTCCCTCGAAATTGTAGGATTTTTCCACCTTCTCCCAGGGCATGGCCATCCGTTGCTGCGTCAAGGCATCGCGCTGCCGAGTGAATTCCTTCTCGGCAGCCAGTAACTCCATGCGGGCTGCCAGCCAGTCCTTATGTGAAACGGCTTGATTGCGCATCGCAAACTCCCTTCTGTTGTCGGTTCAGGATGAAGGTATAGATAAAGGCTCACGGCTCACGACGGGGAGTGACAAGTGTGACGGGATTTCGATGGACTCGATGATCACTGCGGCCGCCAGGGCGCTTGCGACCGGCGATCCTCTCGGCGCCCTGAAGCGGGTCGCCTTGCGCGACGACGCGGCCGCCCTTGCCTTGCGCGGCATCGCGATGGCGCAACTCGGCGACCTCGCCCGAGCCAAGATCCTTCTTCGGCAGGCTGCCCGCGCCTTCAGCCCACGGGAAGCCGTGGCCCGCGCCCGCTGCATTGTTGCGGAGGCCGAGATCGCGCTGGTATCCCGGGACCTTTCCTGGCCCGTCAAGGCACTCGAAGCGGCCTGGGCAATCCTCGAAGCGCGTGGCGACCGCATGAACGCGGCCCACGCCCGCAACCTTACCATCCGGCGGCTGCTTTTGATCGGTCATCTCGACGAGGCCGAGCACATCCTTGCCGATCTCGATCCAAGCCCGCTGCCACCACCGGCGCGAGCGGCCCATGAGCTCGTCGTCGCCAACATCGCCGTTCGTCGCCTGCAGACCGAGAATGCCCGGAATGCCTTTGCCCGCGCACGGCATGCTGCCGGCCAAGCCGGTATCCCTGCATTGATCGCCGAGATCGAGGACGCTGCTCGCGCCCTTGATGCACCCGCGGCTCGGCTTATCGCGGCGGATAGCGATCGCCTTCTGATGCTGGAGGAGGTGGAGGCTCTACTGGCGTCCGGCGATCTCGTTATCGACGCGTGCCGCAACGGTGTGCGGATGGGAAGCACGACAGTTTCACTGGCAACCCGGCCAGTCCTCTTTGCCCTCGCTCGGGGCCTTGCCGAGGCATGGCCTGCGGATGCTTCGCGTGGTGCGTTGCTCTCCCGAGCCTTCCGGGCCAAACATGCGGATGAATCCCATCGTGCCCGGCTGCGGGTGGAGATCGGGCGCCTTCGCGCTGCCCTTCGTCTGGTTGCTGAGGTTCGCGCCACGAAAGATGGCTTTGCACTTGTTCCTCATGAAAGCCGTCGTATTGCGGTGCTTGCCCCGCCGGTCGAGGAGCAGCATGCCAATGTGCTTGCCCTGCTGGCAGATGGCGAGGCATGGGCCAGTTCGGCCCTGGCGATTGCGCTGGATGCAAGCCCGCGCACGGTCCAGCGCGCCCTCGAACAACTCGCAGCAACCGGAAAGGTGCAGGCCGTCGGTCGTGGAAGGGCCTGCCGGTGGATGACGCCGCCGCTCACCACCTTCCCGACAATCTTGTTACTCCCGGGTCCGCTGCCAGGCGACTAGGGTCAAGGGGTGAACCACTCTAACGAGGATCAAGACATGAAAAGCTCATTAGCCCAGATCGATCGTGAATATGGCCCCTTTGCGGATACCGAGCAGGTGCATGGGGTCACTTTTGACGGCAGGAATGTCTGGTTCGCCTCCGGCGACAGGATCAACGCGCTCGACCCTGAAAGCGGCGAGACCGTGCGCTCGCTGGAGGTCGCCGCTCACGCAGGCACTGCCTATGATGGCCGGCACCTCTTCCAGATCGCCGAGGACCGCATCCACAAGGTCGACCCCACCTCCGGTCAGGTGCTGGCAACCATCCCCGCCCCAGGCAATGGCGGCGATTCCGGCCTGACCTGGGCCGAAGGCTCGCTCTGGGTCGGCGAGTATCGCGGCCAGAAAATCCATCAGATCGATCCGGAGACGGGAACTGTCCTGCGCACCATCCAATGCAGCCGCGTCGTCACGGGTGTCACCTGGGTCGATGGTGAACTCTGGCATGGCACCTGGGATGGTGACGAAAGCGACCTGCGTCACATCGATCCCGAAACCGGAGCCGTGCTTGACAAGATCACCATGCCGCCTGGAACAGGCGTCTCGGGCCTGGAATCAAACGGGGCGGACCTCTTCTACTGCGGCGGCGGTAAAAGCGGGAAAGTTCGGGCCATTCGCAAACCGAAGTAAACCCATGCCGACAGGACGCGCTATCAGAAGACGGTGCATCCTGTCGGCGAATGGCAGTCTCACATTGCCTTCTCAAGCTCCGGCAGGATGACGAAGAGATCGCCGACGAGACCGTAGTCAGCGACCTGGAAGATCGGGGCTTCCTCGTCCTTGTTGATGGCGACGATGACTTTACTGTCCTTCATGCCCGCCAGATGTTGGATCGCGCCGGAGATGCCGCAGGCGATGTAGAGCTGCGGGGCAACCACCTTGCCGGTCTGCCCGACTTGCCAGTCGTTCGGCGCATAGCCCGCATCGACGGCCGCGCGGGAGGCGCCAACAGCAGCACCGAGCTTGTCGGCAACCGGAAGGATCACTTCCTGGAACTTCTCCGACGAACCGAGTGCACGACCACCGGAGATGATGATCTTGGCAGAGGTCAGCTCCGGACGATCCGACGACGACAGCGCATCCTTGACGAAGGTCGACAGACCCGGATCGGCAGCCGCCGAGACGCTCTCGACCGAAGCCGAACCACCTTCCGCAGCCGAAGCGAAGGAGGCGGTGCGCACGGTGATCACTCGTTTGGCATCGGTGGACTGAACCGTCTGGATGGCGTTGCCGGCATAGATCGGCCGCTTGAAGGTATCGGCCGAGACAACCTCGGTGATCTCGGAGATCTGGGCGACATCGAGCAGGGCTGCGACGCGCGGCAGCACGTTCTTGCCGACCGAGGTGGCCGCCGAGAGGATCGTGTCGTAACTGCCGGACAGCGAGACGATCAGCGCTGCGAGCGGTTCCGCCAGATTGTTGGCAAGACCGGCATCGTCAGCAACGAGCACCTTCGCGACGCCCGCAAGCCTGGCGGCCTGTTCGGCGATTGCCCTGGGGCCGGCCACGAGGATGTGGACGTCGCCGCCAATCTGGGAAGCTGCCGTCAACGCCTTGGCGGTCTGGTCGGACAGGTGGGTGGTGTCGTGGTCAGCCAGAAGAAGAATGGCCATGGTGATATCTCCTCAAATCTTCCGGTTACAGGACGCCAGCGGTCTTCAGGCTCGAAACGAGCTCGGCGACGGACTTCACCTTGACGCCGGCCTTGCGGCCTTCCGGCTCCTCGGTCTTCAGGACCTTCAGGCGTGCCGTCGTGTCGACACCGAAATCAGCCGGTGTCTTCTTGTCGAGCGGCTTCTTCTTGGCCTTCATGATGTTCGGCAACGACGCATAACGCGGCTCGTTCAGGCGCAGGTCGGTGGTGACCACGGCCGGCAGCTTGATGTCGATCGTCTGCAGGCCACCATCGACTTCGCGGGTCACGGTTGCCTTGCCATCGGATATCTCGACCTTCGAAGCGAAGGTGCCCTGAGCCCAGCCGAGCAGTGCCGACAGCATCTGGCCGGTCTGGTTACTATCGTCATCGATCGCCTGCTTGCCGACGATGATCAGGCCCGGCTGCTCAGCCTCGGCCACACCCTTGACGATCTTGGCCACAGTGAGCGGCTCGACCGCATCATCGGTCTCCACCAGGATGGCCCGGTCGGCACCCATGGCAAGCGCCGTGCGCAGCGTCTCTTCAGCCTTCGCCGGACCGACCGACACGACGACAACCTCGTCCGCTTTGCCGGCTTCCTTCAGCCGCAAAGCCTCTTCGACCGAAATCTCGTCGAACGGGTTCATCGACATCTTCACATTGGCAAGCTCCACACCCGAACCATCCGGCTTCACACGGATCTTCACGTTGTAGTCGACGACACGTTTAACGGTGACCAAGATTTTCATTGTTCAGATTTCCCTCTTTTTGGCTTTCCCGGTCACATGCGGCCGCGCAGGGCCTGCGGATCGTAGGGAGATTCTTCCAGCACGCGCGCCTTGCGCATCTCGCCGAGGATCGTAACCTCCAGTTCCGTTCCCGGCACTCCGAGTTCGGGAGGCAGGAGCGCAAAGGCGACATCATGGCCGAGCGTATAGGCATAGCTGCCCGAGGTTATGCGACCGACCAGCTTGCCCTCGTGATAGACGCCCTCGTAGATCAGCGAGCTTGCACCATCGACATCAATCGCGATCGTGACGGAACGCTGTTTGACACCTTCCCGCTGCTGCCGAACGAGCGCCGCCTTACCGATGAAGTCGCCCTTGTCGAGCCGGATGAAACGATCGAGATTGCTTTCCCAGGCCGTGAGTTCCGGGTTCATATCGCGGTACATGGCGCGATAGGATTTTTCGAGACGCAGCGATTCCAGCGCGTGCAGGCCAATGAGCCTGAGCCCATGGGCTTCGCCGGCGGCCAGCAGCGCTTCCAGAAGATGCCGCTGGTAGGGAAGCGGATGGTAGAGTTCCCAGCCCAATTCGCCCTCATAGTTGACGCGGAGCAGGCGGACGTCGCTGGCAAGACCGACCGTGCCGGACTTGACGCCGAACCAGGGGAAGGCCTCGTTGGACAGATCGATTTCAGTCAGCTGCTGCAGCACCTCGCGCGCCTTGGGGCCGACCAACGTGAAGCAACCACGCTCATTGGTGACGTTGCGAAGCTGGACGCTTCCATCCTTCGGCAGAAGCTTGGAAAGGTCGTCGAAGTTCCAGCGCTCCGCCCGTGGGGTGGAGATGAGATAGAACGTGCCGTCCTCCAGACGCGAGACTATATATTCAGCCTGCACGCCAGCATTCTTCGTCAGGTGATGGCTGAGATTGACGCGACCGACCTTTGGCAGACGATTGGCGAGGATGCCATCGAGCCAAGCCTCCGCACCCGTGCCGGAGACTTCGAACTTGGTCATCGGCGTCATCTCGACGAGGCCGACAGCGTTGCGCACGGCACGCACTTCCTCGCCGACATAGTGCCCCTTCTGGGTCCAGCGCCAGCTGTATTGGTCCTTCGCCTCAACACCTTCCGGCGCAAACCAGTTCGGCATTTCCCAGCCGTTCAGCACGCCCCAGACTGCGCCGCGCTGGGTCAGGATATCATAGGAGGGTGCGGTCTTCTGCGGACGGGCGGCCGGCATGTCCTGGCCGGGATAATGCTGCTCAGCATGGGTGCCCCAGCTTTCGCGCACCTTCTGCCGCGTCCACTCCTTGTTGGCGTAGTTGCCGAAGCGGCGTGGATCGAGCTCCGACGTATCGAGGCTGTTGGCGCCCTCGACGATGCGCTCGGACAGGTAATAGCCGATGGCGCCGCCCCAGAGGATGCCGCCGGGTACGCCTTCGGCAATCCAAACGTTCTCCAGCCCCCAGGCCGGGCCGACCAGCGGCAGTTCGTCCGCCGTCATCTGGAAGGGACCGCGCACGTTCGCCTTTATGCCGACGCGGCCGAGCGCCGGCACGAGTTCCATCGCCCGCTCCCAGTTCCAGGAAACAGAATCGAAATCCTCCTCGAGCAGGTCGGCACCGAACCATTCCGGCACGCCGTTTTCGGCGAAGAGCTTCAGGTGCTCGGTCTTCTCATAGGGGCCGAACATCAGGCCATCGCCTTCTTCGCGCAGGTAGCCCTCGAAACCTTCATCGCGCAGGATCGGCATTTCCGGCAGGCCCTGACGCTTGCGCTCCATGACTTCGGGAACAGCATCGGTGATCCAGTATTGATGGACGATCGGGATCGCCGGGATTTCGAGGCCAAGCATGGCGCCGGTCTGGCGCGCATAATTGCCAGTTGCCGAAATGATGTGCTCGCAGATGATATCGCCGTTGTTGGTGATGATCTTCCATTCTCCGCCGGCCAGCCGCTCGAAACCCTTGACCTCCGTGTTGAGGTAGATTTTCGCGCCGCGATCACGCGCGCCCTTGGCCATGGCCTGGGTCACGTCGGCTGGAGCGATATGGCCATCGTCGGGATGGTAGAGAGCGGCCAGCATCTCCTTGTTGTTTTCCAGGAGTGGCCAGAGGTCGCGTGCTTCCTGCGGCGTCACCAGCTCCGCGCGGATGCCCTGCACGGCAGCAACGCTCATATAGCTCTTGTATTCATCCAGCCGGTCGCGCGTGTTGGCGATGCGCAACTGGCCGCATTTGTGCCAGCCGACATGCTGCCCGGTTTCCGCTTCCAGCCCCTCGTAGATCTCGATCGTCTTGGAGATCATCCGGCCGATATTGATGCTGCGGGCATAGGACGGAATGAGGCCGGCGGCATGCCAGGTTGACCCAGCCGTCAGCTGCGTGCGCTCCAGAAGGGCGACATCGGTCCAGCCGCGCTTGGTAAGACCGTAGAGAATGGCGGCGCCGACACAACCACCGCCGATGACGACGGCGCGAGCATGAGTTTGCATGAAAAGGTTCCCTCGAATTGGTTTGTCCCGACCCTACAAACGCCGGCCATCATTGTAATCTTGCTAAAAATTGTTGAGGGGCATAACCTGAGATTATGCATCGACTTCGTTCTCTCGTCCCGTCCGCCAACTATCTGTTTTGCTTTGAAGCGGCCGCCCGGCGGCGCAGTTTCACCGCTGCCGCCCAGGAGCTGAATGTCAGCCAGCCGGCCGTCAGCAAGACTATCCGGCTTCTGGAAGAGGCGACAGGGCTCAAGCTTTTCCGCCGCGATCATACGCGACTGGAACTCACCGCCGAGGGACTTCGGCTCTACAAGGAAGTGCAGGAGGCGTTCGACCATCTGCACATGGTGATCTCATCGCTGCAGAAGAAGCATTCAAACGACATCGTCCGTGTCTCGTTTTCCTCTTCCTTCGTTCAGCTCTGGCTCCTGCCTCGCCTGAAGGACTTCAAGGCGCGCCATCCCGACGTTTCTCTTCGCATCGAGGAGAGCAGCCGCGATGACCAGGATCTGATAGAGGAGGATATCGACCTCTCGGCCCGGCTTGGTAAAGGCCGCTGGCCGGGTATTCACGCCTGGCACTTCGTCACGGAAGAGGTACTGCCGGTCTGCAGCCCTGAATATCTCGCCGAACACGGCCCGATCACCGAGCCCATACAGCTGCTGGAGCATACGCTTTTGAGCTTCGAGGAGCGCCACCGGTCGCGGGTGGACTGGCGCGAGTGGCTGGAGCGCAATGCCGTACCGGTGGCCCGGCTGAAGCAGGATTTCGTATTTACCGACGCGCTCGGTTCGATCGAGGCCGCCGTCCTCGGCCAGGGTATTGCACTGGGCTGGAAGCATCTGGTGCATGATTACCTGACGTCAGGCAAACTGGTGGTGCCGCTCTCGACCATCTACCGTTCGGGAAGTGCAATCCATGTGGTCATGCCGGCCCTTCGCCCGCCAAAGCGTGGCACGGAACTCTTTCGCGACTGGCTGCTGGAACAGGGAGCCGATGCCGAACTCCCCACCGATAGCGGCAAGTCGGCTCATTCCTAGAATTTGTTAGGGAAAAGTGGAAACCGGTTTTCCCTGACAAACTCTAGAACCGTTCCCCTGCAAAATGTGCCACCTGCGCGCCGGCCTCGTAATAGATTTCCTTGAAGGCGCGGAAGGACGGCTCGCTCGGGTCGGTCAGCGGCAATGGCAAGTCGGCCTCGCTGATTTCGCCCAGCACCAGGCGCGCCAATGTGCGACCAAAGACGGTGCCCGGCGCGATGCCGCGACCGTTATAGCCGGAGAAGCCGACCACATTCTGCGCAAACCGATGAAAACGCGGCAGCGCGTTGTCGGTCATTCCGATCTTTCCATACCACTCGCATTCGAACTCGACGGAGCCCAGCTGTGGAAAAAGCCGGGCGAGCGCGCGGCGCGCCCAGCTGCGGTGCACGGCAAGCCCGGTATTACGCAACGCGCCGACGCTGCCGAACACGAGACGCCCCGCCTGATCCATGCGGAAGGAAGAAAGGATTTCCTTGGTATCCCAGACACCTTCCCGTCCCGGCAGGATGGACGAGAGCAGGTGCGCCGGCAACGGCCGGGTCGCAAGATTGAAATAGGGCAGATGCACCTGCTCGCGCCGCACGCTTTCCCAGGGACCAGTGCTATAGGCATCGGTCGACACGATCACCCAGGGCGCCGTCACCGAGCCGCGATCGGTCCTGATTTTCCATACCGTGCCCGATGGCTCGCTTGCGACAACGCGCGACCCGGTGTGGACGACAGCTCCGGCCTTGATCGCAGCGTGAGCCAGACCGCGCACGTAAGCCAGCGGTTGCAGCGTTCCAGCACGCATATCAAGTAGAGATCCGGCATAGGCGGAACTGCCGATGCGCGCCGCTGTCTGCGACGCGTCGAGAAGCGTAACCGGTGCGCCACGCTTCTGCCACTGGTTGGCGCGATCGGTGATCTCCTTCAGACCCGCCTCGCCCACGGCACAATGAAGCGTACCCTTGCGCTCCAGTTCGCACGCGATCCCGTGTTTTTCGATGAGTTCCATCACGAGGCTGGGCGCGTTGCCCAGCAGGTCGAGAAGCCGTTCGCCGTGGATATCACCCAACTCACCGGGCAGATCGTCGGGCATCACCCACATGCCGGCATTGATGAGACCGACATTGCGACCCGCACCGCCAAACCCGATCTCGTTACCTTCCAGAACGACAACGTTGCGGCCGGCTTCCGCCAGGTGCAGAGCGGACGAGAGACCGGTAAAACCGCCACCGACAATGACGACATCCGCCGTCACCTCGCCTGCAAGCGCACTGGTCCGGGGCGGTTCCGGCGCGGTCTTTTCCCAAAGTCCATGGGAACGGGGATCATTGAGCATCGTCGTCTTCCTAATGCGGGCGGCTGCACGTGTTTTGCTGCCCTTTTTCCTTCTCTGTAGCGCGCTTTTCAAGACTTCGCGAAGCAAAACATGCTCACTCTTGCAAAGCCCGCCATGCAATTGTCACTGCGCAAAGATGACCGTGCGATGACCGTTGAGCATCACGCGGTTTTCCAGATGCAACCGCACCGCCCGTGCCAGGACGCGGCTTTCGATATCCCGGCCGGTCGCCACGAAATCCTCCGCACCCATGGAATGGGTCACACGTTCCGTCTCCTGCTCAATGATCGGGCCTTCGTCGAGATCCGGCGTGACGTAATGCGCCGTCGCACCAATCAGCTTGACGCCACGCTCATGAGCCTGGTGGTAGGGTTTGGCGCCCTTGAAAGACGGCAGGAAGGAATGGTGGATGTTGATTATTTTTCCGTAGAGACGCGTGGAAAGATTGTCGGACAGAACCTGCATGTAACGTGCCAGGATAACGAGATCGGCCTGCGTTTCACGGACAAGCTGCAGGAGTTTTTCTTCCTGCTCGGCCTTGTTGTCCTTCGTCACCTTCCAGCAATGATAGGGAATGTTCTCATAGCTCGCCGTGGCGGCACTATCTTCGTGGTTAGAGACGACCGCGACCACCTCGGCATTCAACCGGCCGACGCGGATCTGATAGAGCAGATGCAGCATCGCGTGATCGAACCGGGAGACCATGATTATAAGCCTTGGGCGACGTGCTGCATCGTGAACGGAAAGACGCATGCCAAAGCGCTCCATGGCCGGCTTCAACGCTCGCTCGATATCCGCTGTCACGACACCACCCGGTGCTGAAAAGGCGATGCGCATGAAAAACCGGTTGCTTGCGACATCCCGGTATTGAGCGCTTTCGCCGATGTTTCCGCCCATTGCCGCAAGTTCCGTGGTCACGGCCGCAACGATGCCCGGGCCGTCGTCGCAGGATAAGGTCAGCACAAAGGCAGTGGGCGCAGCTGTGGTTTCGCCAAGCATAGCGGGTGCGGGCATCAGGGTCATGCCTCAGTTCCTTTCAAAAAATTGGTTCGCTTATGGGGAACGCCGGTCAGACTTTCGGCTTCGTCTGGCCGAAAACATAATCCGTGACCTTCGGCAAAAAGGTTTCGGGATTGTAGCCGCGCGGCTTGTCGCCGACGGCAACACCGGCATTCAGGATTCCGGCCTGGTAGTCGTCTGCAAAGAGCGCGTAAGGGTACGGCATCTCGATGGCGCTGGCGGTATCCAGCTCCACCCTGCTCTCCGCCGGGATCAGGAAATCAAGCGCGGCGAGATTGTCTTCGAGCTGTTCCACGCGGCTTGCGCCGACGATCGCGGCCGCGATGCCCGGTCTGTTGACGGCCCAGTTGAGCGCGACCTGCGCCATGCTGCGCCCGAGATCCGTAGCAACCTTCTCAAGTGCGGCAACGATGCGCACATTGCGTTCCGTAAAGAGACCGAGGCCACCCCCGGACGAATCGAGCGAAAGCCGGCCCTGCGCCGTATTCTTGGCACTGTATTTTCCGGAAAGCAGCCCCATCGCCAGAGGGCTCCAGGCTGTTATGCCCAGCCCAAGGGTCTGCGCCAAAGGCACGAATTCAGGCTCGATACTGCGCTCGACTAGCGAATAGGGAAGCTGCAGGCTGACCGGCTGGGTGAGCGCATGCGCCTCTGCCCAGGTCTGGGCACGGGCTGCATACCAGCCGGGGACATCGGAAAGCCCGACATAGCGGATCTTGCCGGCACGCACGAGATCATCCAGCGTGCGTATCACTTCCTCCGCCGGGGTCATCCGGTCCCAGGTGTGGAGGAGGTAGAGGTCAATATAGTCCGTCTTCAGACGCTTCAGCGAGGCATCGACCGCACGCATGATGTTCTTGCGCCCGTTGCCCCCGCCATTCGGATTTCCAGGGGAGAGGCTGTTGGAGAATTTGGTGGCGATGACCAGCTGGTCGCGCAATCCCTTCTCCGAAACGAATTCCCCGACAAGGCTTTCGCTGAGGCCGCCAGCGTAGGAATCGGCCGTATCGATGAAGTTGCCGCCGGCTGTGACATAACGATCGAAGATCGCGCGAGCGGACGCCTCGTCAGATCCCCAGGTTCCGCCGATACCGCGGATACCTCCGTTCCCGAATGTCATGGTTCCCAGCGCCAGCCGGCTGACACGCAGGCCGGACCGGCCGAGAAGATAGTAGTGATCGAGAGACATGGGCGATCCTGTCAGAAACCCGGGTGATTGCCGGTCTACGACTACATGCGACCGCGGTATGCGCGACGGGCGGTAGCCTGCTGCACGTAGTCGATCATGGTGATGAAATCGAAAACGGGTCTGCCCGTCGCTGCCTGCACCGCGTGAGCATAGGGCGGAAGATCGCTGCATTCCAAGAGTATGGAGCGAACCTCGGGATGTTCTTCCACCAATCGGCGCGCAACTTCGGTCACCTCACGCTCGATGGCGGAAGAATCGAGCGTGCCTTTTTCCTCGAGGATTGCCTCGCGAAATTCCGTCTGGCCTTCCATGCCGGCAATCGCCAGCGGGACAGTGCCTGGCACCCTGCAAGCCTCGAAATGCCGGGCAGTCAGCCGCGATGCATTGGCCGTGATGATGCCGACGCTGCCGCCGGTCAACGCATGCATGAACGGGATTTGCATAAGACTTGAAAGGAAGACGGGAATGTCGACGGCTGCGGCCACTTCCTCCTGGAAATAGGCCATGAAACCACAGGCGCCCGTGATGGCCTTGACGCCGCGGTTCCGGAGTTCCACAGCGGCCTCAACGAACATGTCCTTCAAAGCCGGATCGCGCTGGTTCAGCAGGCGATCGATGGATGCGCCCCGCACTTCCTGGAAACGGACGGGGTAATCATAGGTCGTGGCGTTACCGACATTTCCCGGAACGCAAGGGTAGGCCGCGTCGAGAATGAGGACGCCGATCTGTTCGCCATACCACGACTGGGTTTTGCGCGTGACCGTGTAGACAGTCATCGTTTTTGTCTCCGATATTCGATGTCAGGAAAGTGCGGGGGAAGTCGCCCTCCCCCGGATGCAATGGCTATTCGACGAGACGCGGAGCGCCCGTCTCGCCGGCGGTACCATCAAGGCCATAGGACTTGAGGATGGTAACGATCGTACCGTCCGCATGCATCTCGTTGATTGCGGCATCGAGTGCGACACCCAGCTCCGTGGCGTTTGTGGCGTAAGGGAATGCAGCCTGGGCGGCTTCCTTCGTTGCCTTCACCCGTTCGTCGGATGCCGCAACATTGACCTTAACATCTTTCAGCGCACCCTTCTGCGCTGCAACGACACCCGTCGAATAACCGTCAACGGCGACGTCGATGCGGCCGGAGAAGAGGTCCTGCTGCATGTTGACCGAGTTCGGATAAAGCTTCAGGGACGAACCCAGGAGGGTCTTGAGATCGGCGACCCAAAGATAGCCCTGAACGGTGCCGACCTGCTTGCCTTCGAGATCGGCAACCGTCGTGAAGCCGTCCTTCGAATAGATTGCCATCTGGTCGGTATAGAGCGGAGCGGAAAGGCTCATGACCTTTGCGCGCTCGGCGGTGCGGTACCAGTCGCCCGTGGTGATATCCGCCTGGCCTGAAAGCACATACTGGATCGCGGCAGCAGGATCGACGGCAACGGCCTTGACCTTCAGGCATTCCCGCTTTGCAAATTCCGCGGCGATATCACCATCGATACCCTTCATGTTGCCACTGTCGTCAATGAACGAATGCGGCACATAGGTCGTAACCGCCACGGTCAGCGTGCCGGGTTCGATGGTCGTGAACTGATGCTTTGGCGTGCAATCCTGCGCGGCAGCGATCTGTGCCGATAGCAGTACGCCTGCGATGCCGGAAAGAAGGAGCTGGGTCGTGATCTTCACTGGGGGCATGCCGGTATCCTTTTCAGACTGGGGTTCAACGTTGCGCATAGAGACCGGCGCGTTTCTCGACGTGGTTGACGAGCAGTGCGGCGGGAATGGAGATGCAGGCGTAGAGGACGCCGGCACACAGCAGTGCCGGAAAGTAGCGGAAGGTGGTCGAGCCGATTTCATAGGCGCGGCTGACCAACTCCGGCAGGGCGATGGTGAAGCACAGCGACGTGCCCTGGAAAATCAGGATCGAGAAGCCGAGCAGTGCCGGCAGCGCAACCCGCAGGCCTTGCGGCAGGAGCACGTACCGCAATTCGTCGAGGCGATTGAGGCCGAGCGCGATGGCAGCTTCGCGCTGGCCATGAGCGATCGATTGCAGGCTGGCGCGGATGATCTCGCTCGTATAGGCGCCGGTGTTCCAGGCAAGCGCAATCACGGCGGCTGCAAAGGAGCCGATCGTCAACCCGGTGCTCGGCAATCCGAAATAGATGAACTGCAGCAAGACGAGAGCGGGCGCGCCGCGTCCGACCTCGACCAGGAAAAGGCTCAATCCCCGCACCGAACGCTTGCGCGCCAGAACACCCAGCGCCAGGAGAAGGCCGAAAGGAATGCCGAACAGGAGGCTGAGCGCCGTGACCTGCAGACTGATCGACAACCCGCCGAGAAGCTCGGGCAGCCAGGTCCAGATTTCATCAAAGCTTGGAAGCATCAGCGCGCCACCTTTGCCTGGAGATAGCCATCCGCGACCCGCGAGAGCCAGGCGATGGGTAGGCTCAAGAGCACATAGAACAGGCCCACCATCGCGAAGACCTCAAGGCCGCGGAAGGTCATCTGCGACAGCTGATTTCCTTGAAAGGCGAGCTCGGTTACACCGATCGTCGAGGCCACGGCGGTTTCCTTCATCAAGCCGATGAGATAGCTCGCCGCCGATGGCAAGGCGACGCGGAATGCCTGCGGCGCCACGATGTCGGTAACCGTCCAGAAGCGTCCGAGATCAAGCGCAGCAGATGCTTCCCACTGGCCGAAGTGGATCGACGAGAGAGCGCCGCGATAGATCTCTGCCATATTGGCCGCTGCGATCAGCCCAAGGCCGGCCAGCGCGGCGTTGAACGGGCTGATCGGCAGAAGTGTCATGCCGACCCCGAAAAAGATGATGAAAAGCCACAGAATGGGCGGGATGGCGCGAATGATCTGGATCAGCGTCATGGCCAGAAAGCGCACCGGCGCAAGGCGGCTCTGACGCGCGACAAGCAACGGCACGCCGAGAATGGCACCGATGATGAAAGCGCCAGCCGTCAAGGCAACCGTCCAGCCCAGGCCACGCAGGATGGGCAAGAGATCCGCGACACTCATCGGTCGTGCACCGCCCGGAGAAAGCGTCGGGTGCGTTCCTGCTGGGGATTGCGCATCACCTCGGCCGACGGCCCCTTTTCGACGATATGCCCATCCGCCATGATCATCACGGTGTCCGAGACGTTCTCGGCAAAACCCATTTCGTGCGTCACGACGATCATCGTCATACCGCTCTCGGCAAGCTCGCGCATGACGGCAAGCACTTCGAGGCCGAGTTCGGGATCAAGCGCCGATGTCGGCTCGTCGAACAGCATGACTTCCGGATCGAGCGCCAAGGCTCTGGCAATCGCGATGCGCTGTTGCTGGCCGCCTGAACAACGGACAGGAAATTGTCCGGCCTTGTCGGCAAGCCCGACGCGGGTCAGAAGCTGCATGGAACGCTCATCGGCTTCCCTGCGGCTGCGTCCCAGGACACGCTCCTGCGCAAGGCTGACATTGCGCAGAACCGACATATGCGGAAAGAGATTGAAGGACTGGAAGACCATGCCGACCCGTCGGCGCAATCCGGACAGCTCTGCACGCTCCACGGGCTTCGTCGCATCAATCGTCGTGGTGCCAATGGTGACCGATCCGCCGTCCGGTGGCTCGAGATAGTTGATACAGCGAAGAAGCGTGCTCTTGCCCGATCCGCTCGGGCCGATGATGGCGAGCACCTCGCCCGATTTGACCTCGAGATCGATGCGGTCGAGAACCGTGTGCGTACCGTAGTGCTTGCTGAGCGCCTTCAGGCTGATCAACGTGTTGCCAGCTGTCAACGTCATTGCGCGCGGCGCTCCGCCTTGGCTGGAATGCGTTTTGCCCGCCCCTCCGAGATACAATACGGCACCGTCCATATCATCAAGACCCCCATGCAGGCACAATCACGCTGCGCAATCGCGAGCGGGTTGCAGAATTTGCCTTCTTTGTGTTTGCGTGAGCCGCCGAGATTTCCCGGACACGGCCTCGTTCCCTTTTTATTGTCATAAGTTCTAACACTTGGGAGCGTGGTGGGCAGGGTGAAAAAACTAGGCCCCCACCAAACCTGAGGTTATGCCAAATTCGGGAACCCGACCTTCCCAACTGAAACGATCTTCTTGTTTTTTGGAAATCTCGGGCAACGAGGGCCTTCATGGTGGAGGCCGTGTTCCGGCTAAATCCACACAAAAACTCTCCCGCAACCGGCCAGCGCCCGTTCGCGGGAGAGCTACTATTGCAAGAATATCAGGCAGCGATCGCCGCAGCTTCCGGGAAGCGTTCGCCGACCAGTTCCTCGCTTTTTGCCCAGAGTGCCTTGGCATGTTGCGGGTCGAGCGCATAGGAGCGCACCCCTTCGCTCACGGGGTTGATAAGGCCGTCCGTGACCTTGGAAACATGGCAATTTTCGCAGTACCGGCCACCGACTTCATCGGCCGCTGCGACAACGCCGGCCCAGACGGAGGTTGCCGCACCTTGTGGAATGGGCTTCCACTGATAGGCGGGCAGGCCTTCGGTAGCCAGTTCCGCATTGATCCGCACCAGCATGCCGTCGAGCACGTCCTCGCCGATATGACGGCCAAGTTCCGTGCGGATGCCGCCGGGGTGCAAGGCGGTTGCCCGCACGCCCCTGCCTTTGTGGCGACGATCGAACTCGACGGCGAACAGGATATTGGCGGTCTTCGAGCGGCCATAGGCCTGCATCGGTTCATAGGGCGTGCGTTCGAAATTCGGATCATCCAGATCGACATCCGAGAAACGGTGGCCCGAGGAGGCGACGTTCACCAGCCTGCCGCCTGGCGCGATCAGCGATGCGATGCGGTTGATGAAGACGAAATGGCCGAGATGGTTGGTGCCGAACTGGGTTTCGAAACCATCCGTCGTATGGCCAAAGGGGGCGGCCATGACGCCGGCATTGGCGATCACCAGATCGAAAGGCCTGCCATCGGCGACCAATCCATCCGCTGCAGCGCGCACGCTGGCAAGCGAGGCAAGGTCCAGCTCGATAAGGTCGAGCCCGCCACCGTTCTTCGCTTGTTCCCGAACCACGGCGGTCGCAGCTTGCGCCTTCGCAAGATCCCGGGCGGCGCCGACGACACTTGCTCCATGAGCCGCGAGTGCGCGCGCGGTCTCCACGCCGAGGCCGGCCGAGACGCCGGTGACCAGAACCCGCTTGCCGCTGAGATCGATGCCTGCCAGCACGTCGTCCGTCGTCGAAGTCGCTCCAAAATGTCCAGTCATGATAATCTCCCAAAGCATGTCGCGCAAAAGTGCTTAGCGGTTTTGCGAAAGAGACATGCGTAAAAACAAAGACCTAAAGCGTAAAAGCGAATCTGAAGATCGCGGCACGCTTTAGATCATGGACGCATCTTCCCGGGCGGCAGGCGCTTGCCCGCCACCCTCGAATGGAATAAAAGGAGGATGCCTCCACATAAATACGGAGGCATCCTCCGTTTATCAAGAGGCGTTTGCGACGTGTCTGAAAAAATAACGCGTGCTGCCGCGCGAAAGCCGCGCGCCGATGCGGAACGAAACCGTCTTCTCCTGCTCGATGTCGCAAAGACGATTTTCGCGGAAAAGGGCTCGCAGGCCAGTCTTGAGGAAATTGCCCGACGGGCGGGGGTCGGCATCGGCACGCTCTACCGGCATTTTCCGACCCGCGACGCCTTGATCGAAGCCGTTTATCACAACGAAAGCGAACAGCTTGCCAGGGCTGCCCGAACGCTTGCCGAAACAGAACCGCCCGTTGAGGCGCTGCGACAGTGGATGCTGCTCTTCATCGAGTACATGGCTACGAAACACGGCATGTACGAAGCCCTGAATTCGCTCGCCGGCGGAACATCGGAACTCTTTGCCGGCACTGCCGCCCGGACGAAGGAAGCCATTGATCTTTTGGTCGGCCGCACGGTCGAAAGCGGCGAGATCGAAATCGACATTGATCCGCTCGATCTCCTGCGTGCACTGGCCGGCGTTTCGAATATCAGCGCCGGCCCGAACTGGCGGCAATCCGCCCGCAGCCTCGTCGATATCCTGATTGCCGGCTTGCGCAGAAAATAGCACTCCCGACGTCAACCTCGAGCCTCGAGCCGAGGATCTCAGGCTGCCCTCATGAAAGGCTGAACGATGCTCGGGTCAAACCCAAGCATGACGAAGAGGGGAATTCCCGTTCGAAGATCAGTCTTCGAATTTTTCGGTCGTATCCGCCTTGCCGCTCACCCAGTAACCGGCGGCGCGAAGCCAGGCGAGCGGATGCTTGCGCTCTTCGACGAGGTAGCTACGGATCGCCCGTGTCACTGCACCTTCGGCAGCAACCCAGACGAAAGTGCGCGGCTCGATCGCGATATCGCGCAGTCTTTCGATGAAAACGGCGGCATCGGACGGGTCCTTGCGATGAACCCAATGGCTCGTCACATCAGCCTTCGTATCAAAGACCTGCTCATCCTCGACACCCGGAATACCGACCAGGCTCGTCACCGGCGTGCCCGCTGCCATTTCCTCGATGCGGCGGCCGATGGATGGAAGCGCTGTTTCATCGCCGATCAGCAGCCAGGAGCGGATCGGCCCGCTGATGACGAGAGATCCGCGCGGACCGCCGATCTGGATTTCGTCGCCCACCCGGGCATCAAGAGCCCATCGGGTCGCCGGGCCGGCATCGTGCACGGCAAAATCGAGGACCAGCGTTCGGTTTGCCGTATCGAAGTGTCGCGGCGTGTAGTCGCGCATCGCGGTTCCACCGACGCCGTCCGGCACGAAAATCTTAACGTGATCGCCTGCGGACAAGGACGTAAAATCCGCCAGATCCTCACCCCCGAGCGCAATGCGGATCATGTTCGGCGTCAGCCGCTCGGTTGACACAACCGTCAACTGGCGCCGCTTCAACTCATGGCGAAAACGCTCAAGACGCGGGAGATCGCCCGTGGGATCAACTTGACTACCCTGCATAACATTCATCTGCAAATTCCTTCTGCGGATTTGCCGCCGTGGACAGACGTCATCGACCCGCTCTATAAACATTACTATAAAACTCATATATTTTCCGATATATCGAAAATCAAGATATATCGGAATTATTTGTTGCACGTTCTCGTGAACGACGTCGGCGTGGTTTCATCCGACCATCCCGCGCATATCCCTTCTTCCTCAATAAGCATTGATCGTATCAAAATTTCTGATACACATCCGATATCGCATCCGGGGAGGAACCATGAGTACGCGATTTCTGATGATCGGCCCGGAGGATGGCAAGGAAGTGCTGAAGTGCCTGGCGGCCCCGGCGCGGCTGTCCATGCTGGAGCTTCTGCATGCCCGCGGACCGCTCAATGTCAACGATATCGCCGAAGCGCTGGACCTGCCGCAATCGACGACCTCCACCCATCTGAATTTGCTTGAAGAAGCAGGCCTGATCCGCACCGAGGTCTCCAAGGCGCGCAAGGGCAGCCAGAAGGTCTGCCACGCCGTGCACGAGGAAATCGTGCTCTCCTTCGCAAGCCCGGCCAAGACCGCCCAGGAGGTGATCGAGGTCGCCATGCCGGTCGGTCTCTATAGCGGCTACGAGGTCGCCGCCCCCTGCGGCATGTGCTCGCGTGACGGTATCATCGGCTATCTAGACAGCCCTGACACCTTCCTTACCCCCGACCGCATGAAGGCAGGTTTACTTTGGTTTACAAGGGGATATGTCGAATACCAGTTTCCCAACAACGCCCGTATCAAGGGCGCCGAGGTAAAGGAACTGGAAATCGCATTGGAGCTTTCCTCAGAAGTTCCCGGCACCTCCGACAACTGGCCGTCCGACATCACGCTCTCGATAAACGGCCACGGCATCGGCGCCTGGACCTCCCCCGGTGACTTCGGCGACCGTCGTGGGAAATACACCCCGGACTGGTGGAAGCTTCGTGGCAGCCAGTATGGTGTGCTCAAATATTTTCGTGTGACCGACACCGGCACGTTTATCGACGGAATCAGGATTTCTGATACGAGCCTTGCCGATCTTAGCCTGCTCGAACACCGCTCGATCAGACTGCGCATCGAAGTGCCGGAAACAGCTGAACATCCCGGCGGAATCAACATTTTCGGCCGTGGCTTCGGCAATTACGATCAGGATATCGTCCTGCGCCTCCACACCTGAGTATCCCCATTCCTGAAGTCGATTGCCTCAAAACCGGGTTGACCGCGGATCAATCGCGTGTATTGTACCCGACAAAAGGATATATATCTGATTTTCAGATATACAGGGAGGTAAGCATGCGCGCAGCCGGCACCGTTCACAGCGGTTTCGTTATCGGTACTATTGATCCACGCCTTTACGGCTCTTTCGTCGAGCATCTCGGCCGCGCCGTCTATTCGGGCATCTACGAGCCGGATCATCCGACCGCCGACAAGAACGGCATGCGCCAGGACGTCATCGACCTCGTTCGCGAAGCCGATGTTCCGATCGTACGCTATCCCGGTGGCAATTTTGTATCAGCCTATAACTGGGAAGACGGCATCGGCCCGCAGGAAGAGCGCCCCGTGCGCCTCGACCTCGCATGGCACAGCTCAGAGAGCAACCATGTCGGCATCCACGAATTCGCCGATTGGGCTGAAGCCGCCAACACTGACATGATGCTCGCCGTCAATCTCGGCTCGCGCGGCCTGGATTCGGCCCGCGCCTTCCTCGAATACGTCAATCATCCCGGCGGCAGCTACTGGTCGGATCTTCGCCGCAAGAACGGCCGCGAAGAGCCCTGGAACGTCAAGATGTGGTGCCTCGGCAACGAGATGGACGGCCCGTGGCAGATCGGCCAGAAGACGGCGGAAGAATACGGCCGCATCGCCTTCGAGACTGCCAAGGCCATGCGCGCCTTCGACAAGTCGATCGAACTGGTCGTCTGCGGCTCGTCGTCGCCGAAGATGCCGACCTATCCGGCCTGGGAGGCGACCGTTCTCGACTACACTTACGATTCCATCGACTACATCAGCCTGCACATGTATTTCGACAATCATGCCGATAACACGGCTGATTATCTGGCCCAGAACGCCCGCCTCGACGATTACATCGCCACCATCGCCGGCGTCATCACCTATACCAAGGCCAAGAAGCGCTCGAAGAAGGATGTCTATATCTCCTTCGACGAATGGAACGTCTGGTATCACTCCCGCGAAGCCGACCGGAAGGTTCTGGAAGGCAATGACGGCTGGCCGCATGCCCCGGCACTTCTCGAAGACATCTATAACTTTGAAGACGTCCTTCAGGTCGGCTGCATCCTCAACACCTTCATCCGCCGTTCGGATGTGGTGAAGGTCGGTTGCCTCGCGCAGCTCGTGAACGTCATCGCCCCGATCATGACCGTTCCGGGTGGCCCGGCCTGGCGCCAGACGACGTTCTACCCTTACGCCTACGCCTCCCAGTATGGTCGCGGCACGGCGCTGAACCTGTCGCTGGATGGCCCGAGCTATTCCACCGACTTCGCCGAAAACGTCTCCTATCTCGACGTTTCCGCCGTCGTCACCGAGACCGACGGCGCGCTCACCTTCTTCATCGTCAACCGCCACCAGACGGAAGCGATCGATCTCGATCTCTCCCTCGAAGGCTTTGGCGACCGCAAGGTTATCATGGACAAGGTCATGGAAGGTCACGACCTCCGTGCCGTCAACGGGCCCGGGGCCGAAACGATCGAGCCGCGCGATGGTTCGGGCGCATCGGTCACCGACAGCCATCTCGTCGCCGCCATCGCGCCGCTGAGTTACCGGATGATCCGGCTCGGCGCATAAGACGGCAACGACGGGGAGGAGAAACCATGTCGGCATCGATCGAAATCACCAATGTTACCAAGCGCTACGGCGCGCTCACCGTGCTGGACGACATTTCGTTGTCCATTGCGGCCGGCGAGTTCGTCGTCTTCCTCGGCCCTTCGGGCTGCGGCAAGTCCACGCTTCTGCGGATGATCGCGGGTCTGGAGGACGTGACCAACGGCACGATCTCGGTGGCTGGCCAGCGCGTCGATACATTGCCGCCCGGCAAACGCGGCGTCGCCATGGTTTTCCAGTCCTATGCACTCTATCCGCATATGACGGTCGCCCAGAACATGTCGTTCGGCCTCGAAAACATCGGCCTTCCGAAGACTGAAATCGAGCGCCGCGTCAGCCAAGCCGCGGCAACGCTCGAAATCGCCCATCTTCTCGAACGCAAGCCGGCAAAGCTTTCCGGTGGCCAGCGCCAGCGCGTGGCCATCGGCCGCGCCATCGTCAAGGAGCCAAAGGCCTTCCTGTTCGACGAGCCGCTCTCGAACCTTGACGCCGCACTTCGTGGCCGCACCCGGCTGGAACTCGCCCAGCTTCACGGCCGCCTCGGTAGCACGATGATCTTCGTGACGCACGATCAGGTGGAAGCGATGACGCTCGCCGACCGCATCGTCATCATGCACAACAAGAAGATCGAGCAGATCGGCACGCCGATGGAAATCTATCGCCGCCCCGCAAGCAGGTTCGTCGCAGGTTTCGTCGGATCGCCGGCCATGAACTTCGTGCCGCTAAAGACCGTGACCGACAACGGCAACACGCTGACTGTCCGGACAAGCGGCCTTGGCGATATCCATGCCGCCTTCCGCCTGCCATCCAGCTTTACACCTGATGGTGCAAGTCTCGGTATCCGCGCAGAGGATGTGGTCGTGTTGCCGGCCGGTCAGGCAGGAATTCCGCTCAAGGCTGAAGTCGTCGAACGCCTCGGTGACCGCACGCTGATCTACGGCCAGCTGGCCGACGGCACGAAGCTGACGGCCGAGACAGACGGACGCAGCGAGGCCCGCAACGGCGACACCCTTCAGATTGCCCTCGACACCACCGCAATCCATCTTTTCGACGCCGCCGGCATCGCCCACCACTCGGAGGGCGATTGACATGGCCGAGAGCTATCGCCGCAGCCAGTGGAGCAACGGCCTTTTCGTTCTCCCGTATCTATGCTTCTTCGTCGTGCTGCTGGTCTTCCCGCTTATCTGGGGCATCTGGCTGAGCCTCCACAAGGTCGATCTCTTCGGCCCCGGCCGCTTCGTCGGCCTCGGCAACTATGCCCGCGTTCTGGCCGATCCGGTCTTCCTGCAGGCGCTGCGCAATTCCGTCATCTTCGTGCTGGTCAGCGTTCCCTCACTGGTGGTGCTCGGCCTGTTTCTTGCGCTGGCACTGAACAAGACGACACGAACAACGTCATTCCTGCGCGGACTGTTCTTCTCGTCTTCAGTTCTTTCGGTAACGATCGTAACGCTGATCTGGCGTTTCGTCTTCATTCCCGGCGATGGCCTGCTGGCGGTGTTTTCCGAACAGTTCGGGATAGAGCCGGTCAACTTCCTCTCGACAAGCGGCTGGTCGCTGTTTTCGGTCGGCGTCGCCACCGTCTGGTGGTGCCTCGGGCTGCCGATGATGCTGTTTCTCGCCGCTTTGCAGCAGATCCCGAATGATCTCTACGAAGCAGCAGCGCTCGACAATGCCAGCCCCTGGCGTGTTCTGGTCCGCGTCACCCTGCCCTCGATTGCCCGCACGATCATGCTGGTCACGATCATCCAGATCGTCATGCAGTTCCAGCTGTTCGGCCAAGCTCAGATCATGACCAATGGCGGACCGAACGGCACGTCCCGTCCGCTCGTCATGTACATCTACGAAGTGGGCTTCGTCCGCTGGGATGTCGGCAAGGCCGCAGCAGCTTCCGAGTTCCTGTTCCTCATCATTCTCGTGGCGGCGATGGCTCAATATGTGGTCTCGACCCGCAAGTCGGAGGCCTCCGAATGAGCACCGATCAAACAACCTACCGTCCCGAAGCCCTGACCGGCAACCGTACGCTGCTGACGATCGCCATCATTCTCTCGATCGTGATGATGGCACCCGTCGCCTGGCTCGTCGGCCTGTCGATCAAGGACAACAAGGAGCTGATGCTCGGAACGGAATCCGTATTCGAGTTCCCCTACACGCTCGTCAACTACCTCAACATCATCTACTCGTCGCAGGCCTTCGGCTGGTTCTTCAACAGTCTGGTCGTGGCGATCGGCCAGACGGCCGGGGTTCTCATCCTGTCGTCGCTTGCCGGTTATGCCTTTGCCCGCCTCGAGTTTCCGTTCCGCAAGACGATCTTCGTTATCGTGCTCTTTGGTCTTGCCGTGCCGGAACAGGCGGTCATCATCGCCCGCCACCAGATGTTCAACTGGTTCGGCCTGCACAACTCCTATATCGGCCTGATCCTGCCGGATCTGTCGGCCGCCTTCGGCGTCTTCCTGATGACCCAGTTCTTCAAGGCGATCCCGAAGGAAATCGACGAAGCCGCGTTGCTGGACAATGCCTCGCCGCTGCGCATCTTCTGGAAGGTGCTCCTGCCACTGACGCTGCCGGCCCAGGCAACGCTTGGCATCTTCACCTTCCTGCATGCCTGGAACGACTACTGGTGGCCGCTGATCTCCGCGACGAAAAAGGAGATGTTCACGCTCACAATCGGCATTGCCTCATCCCAGACCAACTTCGCCCAGAGCGAAGGGCTTGGTTTCCTCAGCGCCCAGGCGGTCTTTGCCAGCCTGCCGGTTCTGATCGTCTACGTGATTTTCCAGCGCCATATCGTCACCGCGGTTTCGGGTGGTGCTGTGAAGTGACTGCTGCTGCGGCCGGGAGGGATTGGCCACAGCAGGTTTCAACCAGGGGCTAGGAGCCCCTTCAAAGGGAGAGATATACCATGAGACGTTTTCTACTCAGCACCGCAGCCCTGATTGCGCTGACCTGCGCCACCTCGGCGCACGCCCAGACGAAGATCGAGCTGCAGCGCTTCTTCGGCGCCTGTGACGCCGATTACGGTTCCGTCACCGACGTGTCCAAGGCCGTCGGCGAATGCGGCATCATCACCTCGCTGGTCAACAAGTTCGAGGCTGACAATCCGGATATCGACGTCAACGTCACCACTGTCGAATGGCCGGGCTACGACCAGCTCAACGCCCAGATGGCGTCTGGCGCCGCACCGGACGTCGTGTCGATGCACTATTCCGCGATCTCCGACTACCAGTCGCGCGGCCTGATCGATCCGGTCGATGACGTTCTGGCGGCCCAGGGCATCTCGCCCGACAGCTTCACCGATGCTGCCCGCGGTGGCGTCACCAAGGAAGGCAAGCTCTACGGCCTGCCCTTCGACAACTGGACCATGCTCTTCCACGTCAACCTGAACCTGATGAAGGAAGCTGGCCTCGTCAACGCTGACGGCACGCCGATCCTGCCGAAGTCCGTCGATGAACTGATTGCCCAGGGCAAGCAGTTCAAGGAAAAGACCGGCAAGCCGTATCTCGTCCAGATCCTTGCCAACGAAACTGCTGCCTACGCCCGTATTCTCTACACGATGCTGCAGCAGCAGAAGTCGGACTTCTTCGCCGATCCGACCAAGATCGTGCTCAACACGCCGGAAGCCAAGAACGTCGTCGAACTGATGAAGAAGATCAAGGACGAAGGCCTGACCACCACCGGTCTCGACTATGCGGCAGCTGTCACAGCCTTCACCAATGGCGATGGTGGCATCGCCGTCAACGGCACCTGGCTGATCGGCGATTTCGTCGCCCAGTCGGAGAAGCACGGCACCGCCCTTTCCAAGGGCTACACCGTCTATCCGGTCCCGCAGCTCTATCCGGGCCAGGACAGCACCTATGCCGATGGACACAGCTGGGTCATGCCGCACAAGGATCGTACGCCGGAACAGACGGAAGCCATCGGCAAGCTCTTCAAGTTCCTGGCTGACAACGACTACGAATGGGCCCGCACCGGTCACCTGCCGGCCGTCAAGGCCGTCTTCGACAAGCCAGAATTCAAGGCGCTGCCGCATCGTGAAAACATCGCGGAGATCGCCCAGACCGGCCGCTCGCTGCCGGGCGCCGTCCAGCGCCAGTTTGCCATCCAGGACATCATCGGCGAAGAAGTCGGCGCAGCTGTGAATGGCGACAAGACAGTCGATGAAGCCCTGACCAGCGCGGAAAGCCGCATCAACGACCTGCTCGCCAATATCTAATTAGGCGACAAACAACCTCCCAGAGTGGGGCGTGGGGACTTCGGTCTCCGCGCCCCGATTTGTTTTGATGACTTCGCGCGTAACTTCGAGACAAGGGCGGCGTGCAAAAACTCACCGCGCAGCCACGCCGTGAGCGTATCCGCTGGGTGAGTATCCAGACTTTAAAGAGAATCCCGCACCCGATCCCATGCATTGAAGAGATGCCGGCCGAGAACCTCCGAAAGCCGATCCTTGTCGCGGGCTTCCAGTGCCGTAATCATCTCTTCATGCTCGGCAACCGCGGCCGACCATTTTTCCGGACCTTCGTGGCCGATGAACCGGATGCGCTTCAGCCGGGTCTGCAGCATGATGTGGATATCCGCGAGCGAAGCGTTTTGTGACAGGCGCACGATCGCCGTGTGGATATCCTGGTTGAGCTTGTAATATTGCAGCCGGTCGCCGGCCCGGTAGCGGTCGATCATTTCATCGTGGAGAGCACGCACATGGGCGATCTCGTTGTCGCTCGCGACCTCGCAGGCGAGCTTGCCCGCCAGTTCCTCCAGCGTGCGCAGCACCGTCAGCATATCCCTGACATCCTTGGCGCTGAAACGCTTGACCACCGCGCCGCGGCTCGGAACGAGTTCCACCAGCCCCTCGCTCGCCAGATATTTGATCGCCTCCCGCAACGGCGTGCGGGAAACGCCGAGCTGTTCGCCGAGCTGGCCTTCATGCAGGCGGGTGCCGGGCTCCAGCTCCCCCTCGATGATCATGTCGCGCAGATGGTTGACGAGCGTGTCGTGCAACGCGGTGCGCCGGATCGGTCCGTGACCGGAACCTTCGGGACGGCGTTGCAAAGTTGAAGTCTCGTCCATGTTGAAAAACCTGTTCCTTCCCCATCCGTGCTGAATCGCCCGGTTGACGAACCATGACCTTTGACGGATTTAGGGTCAACAAAAAATGCTGCATACAGAATACAAAAGACTTGATGCAGAATTTTGAATGGCGTATGACAGCTCCCAAGACAGGAAGCGGAGGACTTTCACCATGACCCAGAGCGCCAACGACGTGCGCCCCGTAATCGCGCTCGCCATGGGCGACCCGGCCGGCATCAGCCCTGAGCTGACGGCCCGTCTTCTCTCGATGGATGACATCAGCGACACCGCGCATCTCGTCGTGATCGGCGATCGTCGCATCCTCGACGAAGGGGCTGCCTGCGCCGGTCTGGAACTGGATCTCGCATCGGCTTCGCTTGAGAATTTCGAACGTACTGGCACCAGCCGCCACGTCTTCATCGATCTCGGCCATCTCGATCCGGCCGACGTCCAGCGCGGCGAGGCAACGCTTGCTGGCGGCACGTTCGCCACCCGCAATTTTCGCGCGGCGCTCGAGCTTGCAAACGCCGGTCGAACCCAGGCCGTCTGCTTCACGCCGTTCAACAAGCAGGCGATGCGCTTTGCCTATCCGGGCTACGACGACGAAATTCGTTTCGTGGCCGACGTGATCGGCTTCACCGGCAAGGTTCGTGAATTCAACGTTCTGGAAAAAGTCTGGAACGCCCGCGTTTCCTCTCATATCCCGCTGAAGGACGTGGCCGCGCATCTCTCGGTCGATGGCATCCTTGCGGAAATCGAGCTGACCCGTCAGTGCCTGATCGCTGCCGGCCACGCCAATCCGCGCATCGCGGTTGCGGGCCTCAACCCACATGCCGGCGATGGCGGCAGCTTCGGCATGGAAGAGATCGATATCATCGAGCCCGCCGTGCAGTTCGCCCGCCAGCGCGGCTGGGAGGTCGAAGGTCCGTTCCCAGCGGACACGGTGTTCCTGCGCGCGCTGAAGGAAGGCTATCACGCCGTCCTCACCATGTATCACGACCAGGGCCAGATCGCGATGAAGCTCATGGGCTTCGACAAGGGCGTGACGATGATGGGCGGCCTGCCCTTCGCGCTCTGCACGCCTGCCCACGGCACCGCCTATGACATTGCTGGCAAGGGCATCGCCGATGCCGGCGCCAGCCGCGAGGCCATCCTGCTCGCAGCCCGCATGGCCAAAAGGAGCGCTGCCCAGGCCGCGGCCTGAATTCCATCGATTTCTGTCGCTACCGGCATGGCGGAGGGCCATGCCGTTCATTCAAAACGGAGGAGTGAAAATGAAAAACTCAGTTTCCATCGCATGCATCATGGCAGCCGCATTCGGCTTTGCCGCCCCGGCCATGGCTTTCGAGCCGGATCGCCCAGTCGAATTCGTCGTCACCGCCGGCCCCGGCGGCGGCACGGATATCTTCGCCCGCACGATCCAGTCGATCATCGGCAAGTACGAGCTGATGAAGGCCCCGGTCGTCGTCACCAACAAGGGCAGCGCCGGTGGCGCCGAGGGCTTCGTCTACGCGGCCGGCTACAATGGCGATGCCTACAAGCTCGCCTTCGGCACCAACAACGCCTATCTCCTGCCGATCCGCGCCAAGGTTCCTTACAAGTCGGAAGACCTGACCCCGGTCGCTTCGCTCGCCGCTGATGAATTCATCCTGTGGGTCAACGGCAAGTCCGAATTCAAGACTGCAGCGGATTTCGTCGCCAAGGCCAAGGAATCGGCTGACATGAAGGTTGGCGGCAGCCAGTCGAAGGACGTCGACCAGATCCTCACCTCGATGATCAATGACGCGACCGGCAGCAAGCTCGGCTACATCCCCTTCAAGAGCGGCGGTGAAGCAGCCGTGCAGCTGGCCGGCGAACACATCGCCGCCAACGTCAACAACCCGAGCGAAAACCTCGGCCAGTGGCAGGCCAGCATGGTCAAACCGCTCTGCGTCTTCAAGTCGGAGAAGCTTAAGAACGACGCCAAGGTCGCCGGCGATCAGGGCTGGAGCGATATTCCGACCTGCAAGGATAGCGGCATCGCCATCGAGAGCTACTCCATGCCGCGCACCGTCTGGCTGCCGGCCGGCGTCGACCAGGACGTCGTTGATTTCTACGCTGGCGTCCTGAAGAAGGTCTCTGAGACGCCGGAATGGGCGAAATACCTCGCCGACACCTCGCAGTCAGCAAACTTCATGAACGGACCGCAGTTGACGGACTTCATCAAGAAGGACCAGGCTTCGGTTTCGGAAGTTTTGAAGCGCGAAGGTTGGCTCGCAAACTGAACCTCCTCCCAAGGTTCTTCGCGGGCGCCATGACGGCGCCCGCTTCCCCATCGGAAAGGTTTGAGCGATGAGCGAGAGCAGCAACAAGGGCGTGTCCCGGTTCTCCATGGAAATTGCCATAGCGCTTCTGACCGGCGCCTTCGGCGTCGCCGTCTGCTTCGGTTCGCGCGAGGCCGGCATGGGCTGGACGGAAATGGGGCCGGATGCGGGTTATTTCCCCTTCTATATCGGCCTGCTGATCATTCTTGGCAGTCTCGCCAATCTCGTCAGCGCTTTCGTCAAGCATCGCGGCAGCGGCGCCATTTTCGTCGAAACGGAACGCTTCAAGGCCGTCCTCACGTTCTTCCTGCCGCTTCTTGCTTTTGCGGCGGTCTCCACCTTCCTCGGCCTCTATATCGGCACGGCATTTTACATCGCCGGCGCGATGACGCTGCAGGGCAAATACAAGTGGTGGATCGGCCTGCCAAGCGGCATCGCCGTCTCGGCGCTCTTCTTCGTCATCTTTGAAATCGGCTTCAAGGTTCCGCTCCTGAAAGGCCCGGTCGAGGCGTGGTTCGGGATTTACTGATCCCGCCCGGCTTCAAGTCTTTAAAGCGGGATGCCGGAAGGTGTGCGCGGTCTCCGGCATCCCGCGTCGAAACAAAGGGTTAGAACGTGATGGTTCGAAGAAACATCACGCTCCGGGAGGAAAGACATGGAAAATATAGGTCTCCTGATGGACGGCTTCGGCCATATCCTCAGCTTCAACCACATTCTTCTGATGATGCTCGGTGTGACGCTCGGCATTCTCGTCGGCGTGCTCCCGGGTCTCGGCGCCCCGAACGGTGTTTCGCTGCTTCTACCACTCACCTTCTCGATGGACCCGATCTCGGCGATCATTCTCTTGTCGTGTATGTATTGGGGCGCGCTCTTCGGCGGCTCGACGACGTCGATCCTCTTCAACATTCCGGGTGAACCCTCGTCCGTCGCCACGACCTTCGACGGCTACCCCATGGCAAAGTCTGGCCAGGCAAGCCGGGCACTGACGCTCGCCTTCGTATCCGCCGGTATCGGCGCACTGGCCGGCGTCGTCATGATCACCCTGCTTTCCGGCTGGGTCGCGAACTTCGCGCTGCGCTTTTCGTCGCCCGAATATTTCGCCGTCTACTTCCTCGCCTTTGCGAGCTTCATCTCCATGGGCGCGCAATCGCCGTTCAAGACGCTGGTCTCGATGATGATTGGCTTTGCACTGGCGTCCGTCGGCATGGACACCATCTCCGGCAACCTTCGCCTGACCTTCGATATTCCCGAACTGATCAAGGGCGTCTCCTTCCTGATCGCCGTCATGGGCCTGTTCGGCATCGGCGAACTGTTGCTCACGACCGAGGAGGGGCTTCGCTTTGAAGGCATCAAGGCGCGGGTCAAGCTGTCCGAAATCGGCCGCACGTTGCTGGAGATGCCGCGCTACTGGTTCACCATCCTGCGCTCGACGATCATCGGTATCTGGATGGGCATCACGCCCGCCGGCCCGACCGCCGCATCCTTCATGAGCTATGGCGTCGCCAGCCGCTCGGCCCGTGACAAATCGATGTTCGGCAAGGGTGACCCACGCGGCATCGTCGCACCCGAAACGGCCGACCACTCCGCCGGCACCTCGGCGCTGTTGCCAATGCTGGCGCTTGGCGTGCCCGGCTCGGCGACCGCAGCCGTGATGATGGGCGGCCTGATGATCTGGGGGCTTACCCCCGGCCCGACGCTGTTCACCGATCGTCCGGATTTCGTCTGGGGCCTGATCGCCTCCATGTATCTCGGCAACATCGTCGCCGTGATCCTGGTACTCGCCACCGTGCCGCTTTACGCCTCCATCCTGCGCGTGCCGTTCTCGATCATCGGCCCGATCATCGTCGCCGTGATCTTCTCAGGCGCCTATCAGGTGGCCAACAGCATTACCGATATTTGGCTGGTGATCGCCTTCGGCGTACTGGGTTACGTCTTCAAGAAGCTCGATTATCCCCTGGCGCCGCTGGTTCTCGCCATGGTGCTCGGCGACAAGGCCGAGGATGCGTTCCGGCAGTCGATGCTGATGTCGAACGGCACGCTATCGATCTTCTGGTCGAACTGGCTCGTCGGCGGCCTGATGCTGCTCGGCCTGGCGCTGCTGCTGTCACCGGCTCTGCTTTGGATCATCGGGCGCGTTCGTGGCCACAAGGTCGAGATTGTACCGGCCGTGCCGGATAACGTCCGCGACGGCAAGACAGCGGCCTGACAGCCGCTGCCCATCCCAACCAATTTCTGCAAGGAAAGACCCATGACAGCCGAACCGCGTCGATGGAACAGGGACAACTGGCCGATTGCGGCCGCGATGATCCAGTATCCGAACATTTTGGCCGATGGCCGCTCCGTGCAGGATCAGTCTGTCGAGGAATGGGCGGAAACGCTGGCTGACGTGGTGGATGCCGGCTTCACCGAGCTTGACCCAACGGATAGCTGGCTGCGGCTTGCCGATCTCGCTCCGCTGCGGCTCAATGCCTTCATGGAACTGGTACACTCCCTCGGCCTGACGATTCCCGCGATCTCCACCTCCCGCCGTAGCGTGATTGATGCCAGACACGGCGATGAATATCTCGCCTATTGCCACCGCGTCATCGACACGGCCAAGGACATCGGCGCAGGCTCGGTCTCCTTCGGCTTTTTCGAACCGCTGACGGAGGCGCAGAAAAAGGCCCTGTGGTTCTGGACCGTGGACGGGGCTAAAAACCCGGATGATCCAGAAATCTGGAACAAGGCCGTGCGGCGCATCCGCAAGCTTGGCCGCCACGCCGAAGAGCTCGGCATCGAGGTTTCGCTTGAGATGTACGAGGATACCTACCTTGGCACGGCGGAAAGTTCCGTTCGGTTCGTCGAGCAGGTCGACTTGCCCAATGTCGGCATCAATGCCGATCTCGGCAACCTGATCCGTCTGCACCGCCCGATGGAGCACTGGCAGGAGATGATGGCCAAGGTCGCGCCCTACGCCAAATACTGGCACGTCAAGAATTACACCCGCACCGAAGATCCGGCCTCCGGGGTCATCGTCACCCATCCGGCGCCACTGGAATCCGGCATCATCAATTATCGCGCCGCCATCCGCATGGCGCTGGCGCATGGGTTTTCGAGCCCGTTTCTTTGTGAACATTATGGTGGCGACGGGCTTTCCGTCTGCGCTTCGAACCGAGATTATCTGAGGCGCATCCTGCCTCGCGACCAAGGACATCAGCCATGACCACGATCTTCGACGCCCCGGAGGAATTCGCAACCACCGCTTTGGCCGGCTTTGCCGCGATCTACAGCCGCTATGTCCGGCTGGTGAAGGGCGGCGTGGTTCGTGCAACCAAGGTGCCGAAGGGAAAGGTTTCCGTAGTTATCGGCGGCGGCTCCGGCCATTACCCCGCTTTTGCCGGCTATGTCGGACCGGGCCTTGCGGATGCGGCTGTCGCCGGTGACGTCTTCGCCTCACCCTCGACGGCTGCCGTCGCACGCGTCTGCCGCCTTGCGGATCAGGGCGGCGGTATCCTTCTCGGCTTCGGCAATTATGCCGGCGACGTCCTGAATTTCGGCGTTGCCGCCGAGCGCCTGCATGCTGAAGGCATTGATGTGCGCATCGTCCCGGTAACCGATGATGTGGCGAGCGCACCGGCTGAAACCGCTGCGAAGCGGCGCGGTATTGCCGGCGACCTCGTGGTCTTCAAGATCGCCGGTGCGGCAGCCGAAGCCGGCATGGACCTTGATGAGGTCGAGCGCCTGACCCGCTATGCCAACGACCGCACCGTGTCTTTCGGCGTCGCGTTCAAGGGCTGCACGCTTCCCGGCGCTGCCGATCCGCTGTTTAGCGTGCCGAAGGGCCAGATGGCGCTTGGCCTCGGCATCCATGGCGAGCCCGGCATCAGCGAGGAAGATATCGTCTCCGCCACCGATCTCGCCACCCTTCTGACCGACAAGCTCCTGGCCGAACGTCCGGCCGGAACCAACCGCGTCGGCGCCGTGCTGAACGGCCTGGGCGCGACCAAGTACGAAGAGCTGTTCGTGCTCTGGACGGAGGTTGCCGCGCGACTGAAGGATGCAGGCCTTGATGTCGTCTTCCCGGAAGCCGGCGAGTTCGTCACCAGCCTCGACATGCAGGGATGCTCACTGACACTGCTCTGGCTGGACGACGAACTGGAACAGCTCTGGACCGCCGCCTGCGATACGCCGGTGCTGCGCCGGGGCGCGACGTTTACGACCGAGCCGGCAACCGACGCGCTGGACGATACCGAAGGCAAGCTCACCTTCGCCGCCGCCTCCGACGCGTCGAAGGTCGAGGGAAAATGCATCGCCGGCATCGTGGAGAAGATTGCCCAGACGCTGAAAGGTGCGGAAGAAGAACTCGGCCGCATCGATGCCATTGCCGGCGACGGTGATCATGGCCAGGGCATGCGCCGCGGCTCTGCTGCAGCGCTCGACGCCGCCAATACCGCCGTGGCTGCCGGTGCGGGAGCTGCAAGCGTGCTGGCCGTTGCTGGTGACGCCTGGGCCGATCGCGCCGGCGGAACATCCGGTGCCATCTGGGGTCTACTGCTACGTTCCTGGAGCAATGCACTGAGCGATACCGATGCCATCGAGACGGATGCCGTGGTCAAGGGTGCTCGTCTCGCGCTTGAGGGCGTCACCCGTCTCGGCCGTGCTCGCCTCGGCGACAAGACGCTCGTCGATGCACTCGTGCCCTTCGTCGAAGCGCTGGAGAAGAACACCGCATCCGGCAAGTCCCTCGTTGATTCCTGGGCCGCCGCTGCCGCTGCCGCACAATCGGCCGCCGATGCAACCGCGTCTCTCACGCCCAAACTCGGCCGTGCCCGGCCGCTTGCCGAAAAGAGCATCGGCCACCCGGATGCCGGCGCGATCTCGCTGGCGCTCGTTGCCAAAGTTGCTGGCGAAACCATCGCCGCAAACTGAGGCTTATGGCCAGACATCTGCTGCGCCGCGCGAGGTAATGCCACGCGCGGCGCTTTCGTTTGTGCAGCGAGCAGGCCCCGCCGACTGAAAACGCTTCCTTGGCCTCCGCTTGAGAAAACCCGCCGGCTTGGCTATAAGCCCTAGATCTCAGCAAGATACCCGTGATCATCTCACGCTCCCGCCGACCGGACTGATCTCCAGGTAAAAATTTACTGAAATATGTTCCCGAAAAGGGAGTGTTGTGGCATTCTCTGCACAAAATAAAGACGGAAAATCGGGATGGTGACGATCAAGGAAATTGCCAAGGCCGTCGGCGTGTCGCCGGCCACGGTGTCGCGGGTTCTGAATTATGACCCGGCGCTTTCCATTTCACCCGTCAAACGTCAGGCCATCATTGAGACGGCGGAAGCGCTGAACTACGAGACCCCGCGCAACCGCAACAAGACCAATGGCCAGCCCGCATCAAGCCTGCTGACCAAGCTCGTCATCGTGCATTTTCTCGAACCGTCCGACGAAATCGCCGATCCTTATTATATCGGCGTCCGGCTCGGCATCGAAAATCGCTGTCGCGATCTGAGGACCGAGATCGTCAAGGTCTTCCACTCCGACGCCCTGCCCGAAGCCTCGCTTCTGGAGGACGCTTCGGGCGTGATCGTCATTGGCAAACATTCCGATAACGAGATCGAGTGGTTGGCGAACCATACCCGCCAGCTGGTCTTTGCCGATTTCGACCCCAAGGACGATAGGCTCGACAGCGTCTTTGCCGATGTCGGCCTGGCGACGCAGAAGATCCTCGAAAGCCTGAGAACCGGCGGTTACAAGCGGATAGGCTTCATCGGCAGCCACGAGAACCTGAACGGCACCGTGCAGCAATTCGCCGAACGTCGCTGCGTCGCGTATATCGACTGGCAAAAGAGGCATGAAAGCTTTGATCCGGCATTGCTGGCGCTCTCGGACTGCTCCTCCGGACAAAGCCTTCGGCTCGATACCGGCTATCGGCTGGCCTGCGATCTGCTGGCGCTGCCGGAGCGGCCGGACGTCATCATCACCTCAAACGACAACATGGCGATCGGCACCTACCGGGCGATCCGCGAGTTCGGCCTCGCCATTCCTGACGATATCGCCGTGATCTCTTTCAACGACATCCCCGTCGCCCAGTTTCTCACGCCACCGCTGACGACCGTTCGCATTCATGGCGAGCATATCGGCGAAGTGGCCGTCGATCTGCTGCTGGAGCGGCTTTCAGGCCGCCCCTATGGCAAGCAGGTGCGCATCGCAACCGAGCTGATCTGGCGCGACAGCTGCCGCAACCCGCTGGAATCCTGAGACTTTCCAGATTCCTTTCGCAGTGCGATAAATATTTACTAAATTTCTGTTGCGTCGCCTTCCGTTTTGGGTAAATCTTGCGCAGCCGGCTGGGAGGAGACCAGGCTGGCGCCAATTTCCTTGGGAGGAAACCATGTATCGCAAGTCCATCCTGTCGCGCTTCACCGCGGCCGCTCTCGGCGGCGCAAGCCTGTTTGCATCGACCGCCGCTTTCGCCGGCGAAATCACCGTCTGGTGCTGGGACCCGAACTTCAACGTCGCCATCATGAAGGAAGCCGGCGAGCGCTACACCGCCAAGCATCCTGAAACCACGTTCAACATCGTTGATTTCGCCAAGGCCGACGTCGAGCAGAAGCTGCAGACGGCACTGTCTTCGGGCACCACCGATGCCCTGCCAGATATCGTGCTGATCGAAGATTACGGCGCGCAGAAATACCTCCAGTCCTTCCCCGGCGCCTTTGCCGAGCTTTCCAGCAAGATCGATTTCTCGGGCTTTGCGCCTTACAAGGTGCAGCTAATGACCATGGACGGCGCCGTCTACGGCATGCCGTTCGATTCCGGTGTCACCGGCCTCTATTATCGCAAGGACTATCTCGAGCAGGCCGGCTTCAAGCCGGAAGACATGCAGGACCTGACCTGGGACCGCTACATCGAGATCGGCAAGGCCGTCGAAGAAAAGACCGGCAAGAAGATGCTGGGTCTCGACGTCAACGATGCAGGCTTCATCCGCATCCTGATGCAGTCCGCAGGCGGCTGGTACTTCGACAAGGACAACAACCTGTCGGTCAACGGCAATCCGGCGCTGAAGGCGGCGCTTGAAACCGAACAGAAGATCCTTCAGGCGGGCATCTACAAGCCGGCAGCAGGATGGACCGAATGGGTCGGAACCTTCACCTCGGGTGACGTCGCAAGCGTGACCACCGGCGTCTGGATCACCGGCACCGTCAAGGCGCAGGCCGACCAGGCCGGCAAGTGGGGCGTGGCTCCCATTCCGAAGCTCAATGTCGAAGGCGCAGGCCACGCCTCCAACCTCGGCGGTTCCAGCTGGTACGTCACCGCAGGCTCTGCCGAGAAGGACGAGGCAATCGACTTCCTGAATGAAGTCTATGCCAAGGATGTCGATTTCTATCAGAAGATCCTGACCGAGCGCGGTGCCGTCGGCTCGCTTCTAGCCGCTCGCACCGGTGCGGCCTATTCCGAAGCCGACGCCTTCTTCGGCGGCGAAAAGGTCTGGCAGAACTTCTCCGACTGGCTCGCGAAGGTTCCCGCTGTGAACTACGGCGTCTTCACCAACGAGGTGGACACTGCAGTCACGGCAAACCTTCCGGCACTCGGCGAAGGCAAGCCTGTCGATGATGTCCTCAAGGCAATCGACAGCCAGGCCCAGGGCCAGATCCAGTAATCTGATATTGAGGCAAGCGGGAAACCGCCTGCTGCATTTATCGACACGCCTCACCGCACATTCGTTGTCATCCTCGGCCTTGAGCCGAGGATCCGTCAGCCTCTCGCTACATCGGGAGCCTGATGGATGGTCGGGTCAGGCCGACCATGACGGAGGAGGCGTTGGACGCGCGTAGACAACAGCCCTTGCACAAAGGTTCATTCATGGCAGCCGGCAGAACAGGTGGATTGAAGCGCTACTACAATCTGAACGGCTGGCTTTTCATTGCCCCGGCGATCGCGCTGATCTCAATCTTTCTCGTCTATCCGATCTTCCGTTCGCTCTATCTGTCCTTCTTCACCGGCAAGGGCATGATGATGAAGTTCGGCGGCACCGCCAATGTCATCCGTCTCTGGAACGATCCAGTCTTCTTTCAAGCACTGAAGAACACCGTCACCTTCTTCGTGGTGCAGGTGCCGATCATGATCCTGCTGGCGCTTATGCTGGCATCGGTGCTCAACAATGACCGGCTGAAATTCATCGGCTTCTTCCGCACGGCGATCTTCCTGCCCTGCGTTGCCTCGCTGGTTGCCTATTCCGTGCTGTTCAAGAGCATGTTTTCCGTCGATGGCGTCGTCAATCAGGCGCTGATGGCGATCGGTCTGGTCGGTTCGCCGATCGGCTGGCTGACGGAACCCTTTTGGGCCAAGCTGCTGGTGATCCTCGCCATCACATGGCGCTGGACCGGTTACAACATGATCTTCTATCTCGCAGCCCTGCAGAACATCGACAAATCGATCTACGAAGCCGCAAGGATCGATGGCGTTCCGGCCTGGGCACGCTTCTTCTACATCACCATTCCGATGTTAAAGCCGGTGATCCTCTTCACCACCATCATCTCGACCATCGGCACGATCCAGCTGTTCGACGAGGTCTATAACCTGACGGAAGGTCGCGGCAGCCCGGCCAATTCGACGCTGACGCTCTCGCTCTACATCTACAATCTGACCTTCCGCTTCATGCCAAGTTTCGGCTACGCGGCCACCCTGTCCTACGTCGTAGTGCTTATGGTGGCGCTGTTCTCGTTCCTTCAATTCTATGCCGTGAGGGACCGGTCATGAACCTTTCCCGCCTCTTCAGCACCGGCCTGCAATATGCGTTTCTCGGCATTGCCGCATTCCTCTCGCTGTTTCCGTTCGTCTGGATGGTCATCAGCTCGACCAACACATCGATCGATATCATCGGCGGAAAGACGAGCCTGGGTGCCGCCTTCGCAACCAATGTCGCGCACTTCTTCACCCAGGTCGACGTGCCGCTGGTGTTCTGGAATTCGGCCAAGGTCGCGATCTCGGCGACCGTGCTCACCATCGTCGTTTCGTCGCTCGCCGGTTATGGTTTCGAGATGTTCAAGTCCAAGGCGCGCGACCGCATCTATTCGCTCGTGCTCCTGACGCTGATGGTGCCCTTTGCGGCATTGATGATCCCGCTGTTCATGATGATGGCAAAGTCCGGGCTCATCAACACCCATATCGCCATCATGCTGCCGACCATCGCCTCCGCCTTCATCATCTTCTACTTCCGCCAGTCGACCAAGGCCTTCCCGACCGAGCTTCGCGACGCCGCCAAGGTGGATGGCCTGAAGGAATGGCAGATCTTCCTCTACATCTACGTTCCCGTCATGCGCTCCACTTATGCCGCAGCGCTGGTCATTGTCTTCATGACCAACTGGAACAACTATCTCTGGCCGCTGATCGTGCTGCAATCCAACGACACCAAGACGATCACCCTCGTCGTCTCGTCGCTCGCCTCGGCCTATTACCCGGATTACGGCGTGGTGATGATCGGCACCATTCTCGCCACGCTCCCCACGCTCCTCGTCTTCTTCGTTATGCAGCGCCAGTTCGTGCAGGGCATGCTGGGCTCAGTGAAATAGGAAATTCCCATGCGCATTACCGAGAGTTTCAACGGAAACTGGATCTTCAGCCACGGCTTCGAACGTGCAAGCGTCAACAGCCTGCGGTCCGGCGAAGCCGTGCGCCTGCCCCATAGCGCGATCGAACTGCCGTACAACTATTTCGACGAGACCGAATACCAGAAGCCGTTCACCTACCAGAAACACTTCGACTGGCAGCCGGAATTCGAAGGCCGCGAAGTCTCCCTCATCTTCGATGCGGCGATGGCCGACAGCGTCGTCTATCTGAACGGCGAGGAGATCATCGCCCACAAGGATGGCTACACGCCCTTCGAAGCACGTCTCACGCCGCATCTGCAGCGCGGCGAGAACCTGATCACCGTCAATATCGATGGTTCGGAAAATCCGGAAATCCCGCCCTTTGGCGGTCAGATCGACTATCTCTGCTATGCCGGCATCTATCGCGATGTCTGGCTGAAGGTCACAAGCCCCATCTCGATTGCCAATGTGAAGATCGAGACCCCGGATGCACTGGCGGAAAAGAAGACCGTCACCGCGCGTGTCTTCTTCGCCAATCCGCAGGGGCTTGCCATCTCCGGTACATTGGCCGCCAAGATCCGCAAGCCGGGTGGCGGCGACGTCGGTTCGGCAACGGTTTCGGTCGAAGGCAACGAAGCCTTCTTCACCTTCTCCGACCTCACTGGCATAGAGCTCTGGGATATCGACAACCCCGCCCTCTACGCCCTGTCGCTGAAGCTCGAAACGGAACACGGCGAAGACGTGCTTACCCATCGTTTCGGCTTCCGTACCGCGGAATTCACGCCGGACGGCTTCCTGCTCAATGGCAAGCCCCTGAAGCTGCGCGGCCTCAACCGCCATCAGGCCTGGCCGCACACTGGCTACGCCATGGGCCGGCGCGCGCAGGAGAAGGATGCGGATATCCTGAAGCACGAACTGGCCTGCAACATCGTGCGTACGTCGCATTATCCGCAGTCGAAATGGTTCCTAGACCGCTGCGACGAGATCGGCCTGCTCTGCTTTGAGGAAATTCCCGGCTGGCAGCATATCGGAGGCGAAGCCTGGCAGCGGGAATCGATCGAAAACGTCCGCCGCATGATCGAGCGCGACTGGAACCATCCCTCGATCATCATCTGGGGTGTGCGCATCAACGAAAGCCAGGACAACCACGCCTTCTACGCCGAGACCAACCGCCTCGCCCGCGAGCTCGACAGCACCCGCCAGACCGGCGGCGTGCGCTTCATCACCAATTCCGAGATGCTCGAAGACGTCTACACGATGAACGACTTCATCCTCGGCCAGGAGGAAATGCCGGGCAACAATCGCGGCCGCGTCGTGTTGCGCGACCGGGTGGAGACAACCGGGATCACCAAGCCGATCCCCTACATGATCACTGAATACAACGGCCACATGTATCCGACCAAGCGCTTCGACCAGGAGCAGCGTCAGGCCGAGCATGTGACCCGCCATCTTCTGATCCTCAATGCGGTGGCTGGAGACAGCAATATTTCCGGCTCCACCGGTTGGTGCATGTTCGACTACAACACGCACAAGGATTTCGGTTCCGGCGACCGCATCTGCTATCACGGCGTGCTCGACATGTACCGCATTCCCAAGCTCGCGGCTTACGCTTATGCCTCGCAGGGCGATACCAAGGACAATGTCGTGCTGCAGCCGGTGACCTTCTGGGCGCGCGGCGAGCGCAACATCGGCGGCGTGCTGCCGCTGATCGTGCTGACCAATTGCGACTATATCGACGTGAAGTTCGGCGAATGGGCACCAAAACGCATCTATCCGGACAAGGAAAACTATCCGCACCTTCCCCATCCGCCGGTCGTGCTCGACCTGCGCACGGTGACGCCGGAGGAATTCGGCACCTGGGGCCGCGTCTGGCGCGAAGGCACGATCACGGGTTACGTCAATGGCGAGGCGGTCAAGTCGATCACCATGCCGGCAGATCCGGTTCCGACCACGCTGGAAGTCACGCCGGATGATACGACCTTGCGCAGCGGTGAAAAGGATGCGACCCGCGTCGTGGTGCGCGCGCTCGACCAGTGCGGCAACCTCCTGCCCTTCTTCGAGGAACCGGTATCGCTGATCCTGGAAGGACCAGGCCGCATCATCGGACCAAGTGAGCATACGCTGAAGGGTGGCGCGACCGGCTTCTGGATCGAGGCTGGAGACGAAGCGGGCAAGCTTAGCTTGACCGTCAAGAGCCGCCGCTTCGACACCCAGACCGTCACCTTCACGATCAACTGAGATACACCCATGACCGATGTCCGCCTGACCGACATACGCAAGAGATTTGGCGCGCTGGAAATCATCAAGGGCGTCGATCTCTCCATCGATACCGGCGAGTTCGTGGTCTTCGTAGGCCCCTCCGGCTGCGGGAAATCGACGCTTCTGAGGATGATCGCCGGGCTCGAGGACATCACCTCCGGCGAACTCACCATCGGTGGCAAGGTGATGAACGATGTCGATCCGTCCAAACGCGGCATCGCCATGGTGTTCCAGTCCTATGCGCTTTATCCGCACATGACCGTGCGGGAAAACATGGGCTTTGCCCTGCGCTTTGCCGGCGCCGCCAGGGAAGAGGTCGACGCCCGGGTCAACGAGGCTGCCCGTATCCTCGAACTTGGGCCGCTGATGGATCGAAAACCCAAGGCGCTTTCCGGCGGTCAACGCCAGCGGGTGGCGATCGGCCGCGCCATCGTGCGCGACCCTGATGTCTTCCTCTTCGACGAACCCTTGTCCAACCTCGATGCCGAACTGCGCGTCCACATGCGCGTCGAGATCGCCAAGTTGCACAAGACGCTGAAATCGACGGTCATCTACGTGACCCACGATCAGGTCGAAGCCATGACGCTCGCCGACAAGATCGTCGTGCTGCGCGCAGGGGTGGTCGAGCAGGTCGGTGCGCCGCTCGATCTTTATGATGACCCTGCCAACATGTTCGTCGCCGGCTTCATCGGCTCGCCGCGAATGAATTTCCTTAAGGCGCGCGTCGTGTCTATTGGTGATGGTAAGGTGCGGCTTGCGCTTCTCAACCAGCCCGAGGTCCAGCTCGATCTCGCGATCACGTCAACCGCAATCCATGTCAGCGACGATGTGAGCCTCGGCATCAGGCCGGAACATTTCCGCGCCGCAGGCGAAGGCGACGCCGACATGGTGGTCGATATCGACGTTGCCGAACATCTCGGCAATACGAGCTATGTCTATGCGCACGTCTCGTCGGAAGAGCGGATCATCATCGAGCGCGAGGATTCGCGTGCTGTTGCCAATCGCGACAAGCTCACCGTCGGGCTCTCCGTGACGAGCTCCTTCCTCTTCGACAAGGATGGGGTCCGTATTCGCTGAAGAGGGTTTTGCCCCACGTGGCACTTCTCGATCGCCGACCATTCCCTGAGAATGAAAAAGCCGGGCGCACAAAACACCCGGCTGCTTTTTATACGTCGATGATATCGACTAGACCGACTGATAGGCCGAGATGATGGCGCCGATCTGATCTGCGTTCAATGCTTCTATCTGGGTCTGGGTAATGGCCTGCAGCTGTGCGCTGGTCAGATGCCGGATATCGTCGGTTGAAAGCCCAGCCAGCGCCGCGGTGGAAATTGCCGCGATATCGCCTGTCGAGAACGTCAGAAGGTCTTCGGTGGCGAGAGCCGCGATCTGTGCCGACGTCATGCCGGCAACCTGTGTCGGGGTCAGGGCCTCGACCTGCTCCGTCGTCAAGGCGCTGATCTGCGCCGTCGTCAGGCCGATGATCGCCTTCGCGCCCAGCGAGGCGACCTGACTGGTCGACAATGCCGCGATGTTGGCGGTGCCCAGTGCCGCAAGCTGGATGGCATTCAGCGCGCCGATCTGCTCCGTCGTCAAGCTGCCGATCTGGCCCGAGGTCAGCGCCTTGACCTGATTGTAGTTGAGCGCTGCAATCTGGGTGGTTTTCAGCGCCGCCAGCTGGCTGGAGCTGAGAGCGACCATGTTTCCAGTAGAAAGGCCGGAAATCGCAGCGGCGCTGATCGCCGCGATATCGTCGGTGGAGAAGGTGGCGATATCTTCAGTGCCGAAGGCCGCTATCTGGGTCGAGCTGAGTGAACCGACCTGCGTCGGCGTCAAAGCTTCCACCTGGCCCGTAGTCAGGGCATTGAGCTGTGCCGTCATCAAACCGGAGATCGCCTTGGTGCCAAAAGCGGCAATCTGGTCCGTTGTCAGTGCGCTGATCGTTCCCGTCGAAAGACCGGCAGCACCGGCAGCACTCAGCGCACCGATCTGCGTCGTAGAAAGGGACGCGAGCTGTGCCGTCGTCAGCGCGCCGATCTGGGTGGGCGATAGGACTGCCACCTGACCTGTCGCAAGCGCGGCCAGTTGGGCCGGGCTCAAGGTCTCCACATTCGCGGCCGAAAGACCGACAAGAGCTGCCGCGGTAATCGCCGCGATATCATCGGTCGAGAATTTGGCAAGCCCTTCGGTGTTCAGCGCACCGATCTGCGAGGACGACAGACCCGCGATTTGTGTCGAGCTCAGCGCCTCGGCCTGCCCGCTCGACAGGACGCCGATCTGGCTCGTCGTCAGGCCGGCAATCGCCTTGGTGCTGAGCGCGGCGATCTGATCCGTCGAGAAGGCAACGATGCCACCGCTGGCGAATGCTGCGATCTGCGCCGAACCCAGGGCTGCGATCTTGTCGGTGCTGAGCGATGCAATCTGCCCCGTGGTCAGGGCAGCAATCTGGCTGGAGCCGAACGCAGCGACCTGCGTTGCAGTCAGTGCAGCGATCTTGTCGGGATCCAGAGTAACGATGGTATCCGCCGAAAGGCCGGCAAGCGCCGTCGTGCTGATGGCGGCGATCTCTTCGTCTGTGAACGTCGCAAGATCGGCGCTGTCCAGGGCGGCCAGCTGGGCAGAGCCCATCACGGCGATCTGGGCCGTTGAAAGCACGTCGATCTGGCTCGTCGACAACGCATCGATCTGCGCGGATGACAGGCCGGGAATGGCCTTGGTGCTGACCGCCGAAATCTGATCGACTGAGAGGGCGGCCAAATTGGCGGTAGACAGGCCCGAAAGGGCCGAGGAACTCAGCGCCGCAATCTGATCCGTACTCAAGCCGGCCAGTTGTGCAGAGGTCAGCGCGCCGGCCTGCGTGGACGAAAGCATTGCCATCTGTGCCGCGGTCAGGGCCGTGACCTGTTCCGCCGTCAGGGCCGCGAGATTGTCTGAAGACAGGCCGGCGATCGCCGATGTGCTGATGGCGGCGATGTCATCAAGCGAGAACGTTGCCAGGTCCTCGGAACTCAGGGTGGCGATCTGGCTGGAGGTCAAAACGCCGACCAGCGTGGAGGTCAGTGCCTCCGCCTGTGCGGTGGACAGAAGCCCAACCTGCGTCGTCGTCAACCCGCCAATTGCTTTCGTGGTCAGGGAAGCGATCTGATCGGCCGTGAGGCCGGCAATACTGCCTGTCGCCAGGGCCGAAACCTGGGTTGCCGACAAGGCGGCAATCTGCGCGGTCGTCAGCGCCGCAATCTGGGTCGAGGAAAGAACCTCGACCTGATCTGCAGAAAGGGCCGCAATCTGGGTTGTCTTCAAGAGAGCCGTCTGATCCGGTGTCAGGGCTGCAATATTGCCGGTGGAAAGGCCCTTGATGGCGGCGGCACTGATGGCCGCGATCTCGTCATCCGAGAAGGTGGCCAGCGCTCCCGTGCTGAGCGCACCGATCTGCGCAGAGCCGAGAAGCCCCACCTGCGCCGTCGTCAGCACTTCGACCTGCGCGGTGGTCAGGCTCGCGACCTGGGTGGTTGTCAGGCCAGCGATGGCCTTGGTATTCAGAGCCGCAATCTGGTCTGTCGAAAGGGCCGCGATGCTGTCGCTCGACAGAACCTTGACCTGCGCCGAGCCGAGCGCCGCAATCTGATCGGTGCCGAGAGCCGCGATCTGTGCCGACGTCAGGGCCGCGATCTGCGTCGTCTTCAAGGCTGCAATCTGCGTCGCCGTGAAAGCGGCCGCCTGCGTGGAGCTAAGCGCTGCGATATTGTCGGTGGAAAGCCCGGAAACGGCCATAGAGCTCAAGGCCGCGATCTCTTCTTCCGAAAGAGTGGCGAGCGCTTCGCTGGTCAGGGCCGCAACCTGGGGGGCGCTGAGCTTGGATATCTGGACTGTCGTCAGGGCCTCGACCTGCGCGGTGGTTAACGCTGCGACCTGCGTCGAGCTCAATCCCGCGAGCGCCTTGGTGCTCAGCGCCGCGATCTGATCTACCGAGAGCGCCGCAATGCTGTCGCTGGAAAGCGCCCTCAGCTGCGCCGAGCTCAGGACAGCAATTTGGCCGGTGCTCAAAGCCGTAATCTGCGCGGAAGTCAGGGCCGCAATCTGCGTCGTCTTCAAGGCGCTGATCTGCGTCGTCTTCAGAGCGCCCGTATGATCGGAGCTCAGCGCCGCAACATTCGCTGTCGAAAGCCCGGCCACGGCCGTAGCCGTGATCGCCGCAATCTCGTTTTCGGTGAAGGTTGCAAGATCCGCCGTACTGAAGGCGGCGATCTGCGTCGAGTTAAGGTTTGCTATCTGGGTATAGCTCAACGCCTCGACCTGCGCAGTGGAGAGCGCATCGATCTGGCCGGATGTCAAACCCACCACGGCTTTTGCGTTCAAGGCAGCAATATGATCGGCCGAAAAGGCGGCCACGCTTTCAGTGGAAAGCGCCTTGAGCTGCGTCGAGTTGAGAGCCGCGACCTGCACCGTGGACAGGGCAGCAATCTGTGCCGTGGTCAGCGCTGCAACCTGGCTCGTTTTCAGGGCCGCGACCTGGCTGGTTTTCAGGGCCACCAACTGTTCGCTGCTAAGCGCTGCGATGCTCGACGAGGACAGGCCGGAGATGGCGGACGAACTGATTGCCGCGATATCGGCAGTCGAGAATGTTGCGAGATCAGCCGAGCTCAAGGCGGCGAGCTGGGTGGCGTTCATCGCACCGACCAGCACCGAAGTCAGAGCCTCGGCCTGTGCGGTCGAGAGGACGCTAATCTGCTCGGACGTCAAACCGGGAACCGCGCGCGTGCTGATGGCCGCAACCTGGCTGGTCGAAAGAGTTGCGATGTTCCCGGTGGAAAGCGCTTTCACTTGTGCCGCGTTCAACATCCCGATCTGCGCTGTCGTCAGAGCCGCAATCTGGTCGGTGGTCAAGGCGGCAATCTGGACAGATTTCAGGGCCGCAAGCTGGGCCGTCTTGAGGACGGCCATCTGTGCCGTGCTCAAGACGGCCATGCTGGCTGACGACAGACCCGCAATCGCCGACGCGCTGATGGCTGCAATATCGGCCGTCGAGAAGGTCGCGAGGTCTGCAGAACTCAGCGCCGCGATCTGGGCGGAACTCATGGCGCCGACGAGCGTCGAGGACAGGGCCTCGGCTTGCTCCGTCGAAAGCGCCACGACCTGTGCAGTGGTCAGCCCCGGGATGGCCTTCGAGTTCAGGGCCGCGATCTGGTCAGTGGACAGCGCTGCGATGGTTGCGGTCGAAAGCGCCTTGATCTGCGCGGAGGTGAGGGCGGCGATCTGCGTCGTCGTCAACGCCGCAATCTGGCCGGATGTCAACGCGGCGACCTGGACAGTCTTCAGGGCGGCGATCTGGTTGGTTCGGAGCGCTGCCGTCTGCTCGGAGCTGAGAACCCCGATATTGGCGGTGGAAAGGCCGGCAAAGGCGGCCGGCTTCAGGGCCGCGATTTCCGCCGTCGTAAAGGTCACGATCTCATCGGTTGACAGCGTTGCAAGCTGCGACGAGGTGAGCGCTGCAACCTGCGCCGTGTTCAGGGCTTCAATCTGGGTGGAATCCAGGGCACCAATCTGGCTGGTTTTAAGGGCGGCCACCTGGCCGGTTGCAAGACTGCTGATCTTGTCCGTCGTCAAAAGCAGCAGCTGATCGAGGTTCAATCCGACAATAGATGCTGGTGCGATCGCGCCGACCTGTGCGGTCGAGAAGGCTGCGAAATCTTCTGTTTCAAGGGCACCGATCTGGCCGGATGAAAGGGCCTTAACCTGCGTCGTGGATAGCGCCGCGATGTCTTCCGTCGTCCAGGCGGCAATTGCCGCTGTTGACAGAGACCTGATCTGGCTGACGCTCAGCGAAGGGATGGTCGAGGTCATAAACGAAGCCCTTTGGTATTATTCCGTTGATTAAAAAACGCGTACGGCAATCTTCACGCTGCAACGGTCATCCGAAGGGTTTTCGAGACCCCCCATGCCCATCGATGGCAACCGTCACCGGCTGTCTCCATCGCGGCAAAAAGGAGAATCGGCACTCCAGCTTCCTCGCGCAGCGTGCCATACATGCGCGAGCAGGCTTGCCCCAGGCTTTCAGGGACACGTTTGGCGGGCAGGAATTTCCCCGCACTTCAGCGAAGGTGAAAATCTCGACCTGAAAATCTAGCGACGCTTTTCGCGCCGCTGGAAATACCACATGCCGATAGCAAGGGCCTGATTGCCAAGGAACCGACCGACGGGCAACCGCCAATGGCGGGCGCTTGCGAATATATCCAGCTGGCGCGGATCGCCGGTCAGCGCGGACGCCATGATTTCGCCTACGATATGGGAGGTGGCAACACCATGGCCGGAATAGCCCTGGGCATAGAAGACATTGTCGGCGATGCGGCCGAGTTGGGGAATGCGATTGATGGTAATCCCATCCTGACCCTGCCAGGCAAAATCGATGCCGATACCCTTGAGTTGCGGAAAGGTCTTTTCGATTGCGGGACGCAAGGCATCCTTGAGGTTCGCCGTCTCCCGGCCGGTGTAATTCGTGCCGCTGCCGAACAAAAGCCGGCGATCTGCGGTCAGCCGATAATAATCGAGCACGAAGCGGGTGTCGTAAACGGCCAGGTCCTGCGGGTTGATATCCTGAACCATCGCTTCAGAAAGCGGTTCCGTCGTCACGATGCCGAGGGTGGCGGGAAAGAGCAGCCCGCTGAGTTTGGCGCGCGCCAGCCTGTGAGATGCGTTGCCGGCCAGCAACACCCTTTCGGCATGAACGCTACCGCCGTCGGTGACCAGCTCGACACGCCGGCCATGCCTGATTTCATTGACCTTGGTACCAGTGAAGATGCGAGCGCCGAGACTGCGGGCTGCATCGGCTTCGCCAAGGCAGAGATTGAGCGAATGCACATGCATGTTGCGGCGGTTGATCAGGCCAGCGGCATAGATATCGGTGCCGATCACGTCGCGCACGGCCGTGCCATACACCATCTCGACGTCGTCGCCCGTGCCATGGGCGCGGGCGGCACGATAGGTCTGTTCGAGCTCGGCAACGTGAGAGGATTTGAAGGCGGCATGCATATGGCCGAACTTCAGGTCACAGCGAATGGCATATTTTTCGACGCGGCGGCGAATGATGTCGTGCCCTCGCCAACGCAGATTCCAGACAAAATCCTCTGCCCCGTCGCCCAACACACGGCGGAACTGACGGAGCATGGCCTGATCACCCGACAGCGAGCCGGTGATCTGCCCGCCATTGCGGCTAGAGGCACCCCAGCCAATCAGATTGGCTTCCAGCAGCGCGACGGAAACACCCTTCTCTGCCAGTTCCAGAGCCGTCGCAACACCAGTGAACCCGCCACCGATGACAGCGACATCTACCTCCAGGCGGCCATTAAGCCGGCCAAAAGGCTCAGGCTGGTTGGCCGTTGCGGCATAATAGGACTGGCAATAGGGTTCGGCCATTGAAGCGCTTTCCTGATCGAATCTGGAACGTGAAAGGTCAGACGCTGACGCGATAGGTCGAAATCTCGAAATCCGTCACCCGCGCGGCAAAGACATCCTGCTCCTGCTGCTTACAGGCAGCAAAGCAGGACACGAATTCCGGATGCAGGATCCGGGCCGTGCTTTCGGCCGCTTCGAAGCGTTCCAGCGCTTGGCGCCAGTCCTTTGCCAGGGTCGGCAGGGCAAGCTCGTGTGAGTTTGTGCCGACGGGCGCTGGCGGCGTGAGCTTGCGCACGATGCCATCCAGTGCACCACCCAGGATGGCCGAAAACACGAGGAAGGGATTGGCATCGGCACTAGCCACGCGATGTTCGATGCGCCGAGCGGCATGGGGGCCTGCGGGAATGCGAAGGGCCGCCGTGCGGTTTTCATACCCCCAGCCAACGGTGGTTGGCGCCAGTCCACCGGGGCAGAGCCGACGATAGGAATTGAGATGCGGAGCGAAGACCAGCGTCATGTCGGCCATGCTATCGAGCAGGCCGGCGACGGCAGCGAGCATGATGTCCGAACCCTTTTCCGTACCGTCGTCGAAGACGTTGCGCCCTTCACTGTCCAGCATGGAAAAATGCACGTGCAATCCGTTGCCGGCATAGCTCGGATAGGGTTTAGCCATGAAGCAGGCGAGATAGCCATGTCGGCGCGCAACATTCCGGATGATATGCTTGAAATAAAGCGTGTCTTCCGCCGCCTTCAGTGCATCCGGCTGGTGCATGAGATTGAATTCGAACTGGCGCGGCGCACCCTCGGCGATCGCCGCATCCACGGTGATGCCGCAAGCCGCCGCCATGACATAGACCTCATCGAGGAACGGCCCGACTTCCGCCAGTTCTTCCAGCGAATAGATGTTGTCGATATGCCGCGGCGGGCTGCCCGGACTGCCATGGGCGGGTGAAGGCTGATCCTCATTCGGGTCGAGCAGAAAGAACTCGACCTCTGCCGCGACCACAGGCGTCAGGCCGACTTTACGATAGCGCTCAAGCACGTCGACCAGCAGATGACGTCCGTCAGCGAAATAGGGAGCGCCGCCTTCCTTCCTCATCCACATCGGCAGGACAGGTCCGCCGAGCCCGAGGTCAAGAACACCCCTTCCCGTCGCCTCGCAGATACCGTCGAGATCGCCACGCTCAAGCGTCAGCTTCGTGCCCGCAACATCCGTTCCCCAGATATCGACGCCGATCGAGGACAGCGGCATGCGGATGCCATCCTTCTGCAGCTTGTCGAGCTTGGAAGCCGCCACCCGTTTTCCGCGGAAAATACCGTTCATATCGGTGATCGCCGCGTAGGCGTAAGCAGCTGGAGATTGCTCGGACACGGAAGAAGAAGCCGGGTTTTCGTGAGACGACAGGCGGGATGGTCCGTTCATTTGGCAGCGCTCCACGGGCTTGTGACGGCCCACGTTCGAACGCGTGATCGATGGGGCGAAGCGGTAGTGACGAACGCTTGCGGATCCCGGTGGACTTTGGCGCTATCTCATCATTCGCTGACCTTTGGTCAAGACGGCTGCGCAGTGACCGCCATTTCAACAGGGGACAATCACGCCTGCTGGCCGCCAGCGCCCGCGTATCGCGTCCTGAAAATGAAACAAAAATTCTATTTTTATAGTCAATGAAATATAATTTGCATAATATCACGTCTCTTAATAGGCTCGTCCAGCCTGCCCTCGATTGCAATAATATCCCTTGCTTCCAACGGAACCCGCCATGAGCGCATCCTCCCCCTTCACGCTTGCCGCCTGCGCGGAAATGCTCTTCCGTTCCCTGCCCGTGCTCGACCGCGTCAAGCGCATCACCGAGCTCGGCTTCCAGGTCGAACTCTGGGATTGGACGAAGCATAATATTGACGCGCTCGCGAAATCCGGAGCAACGTTCTCGTCCATGACCGGTTACATCGCGGGCACGCTTGCCGATGATGCAGGCGCAGATGAACTGCTCGCCACCGCGCGCCAGTCCATTCCCGTTGCGAAGAAGCTAAATTGCCTGCGGCTCAATCTCCATGGGACGGGGCTGGATGGGCAGGGTCTGCCAATCGTCAAGTCGGAGGGCGTGACAGGCGCCATGTGGCTCAAGGCACGCGACACGCTCAACCGCATCGCCGATCTTGGCGAGCAGGAGGGTGTGACCTTCGTGCTCGAAAATCTCAACGAGGCCGTCGATCATCCGAAGACGCCGTTTGCCAAGGCCGACGATACGATCAGCCTCGTCGCCGCCGTGAACCGACCGTCGTTGAAGCTGAACCTCGACCTTTATCACGCGCAGATCGGCGAGGGGAATCTGATTGAACTTTGCCGACGGGCCCTGCCCCATATTGGCGAGATACAGGTCGCCGATGTGCCGGGGCGGATGGAGCCGGGTACCGGTGAGATCAACTATCCGGCCATCGCCCGAGCGCTTGTCGATATGGGCTATCGCGGCACAATCGGCCTCGAAGCCTGGCCCTCCGGCGACGATGAACTGGCGTTGCACCGCTTCCGCGAGGCCTTCAGCGTCTCCGTGTGACACACAATTTTTCCATACCGCAGATCGAAGCATCGCGGCGGAAAAACCGCGAATTCGCTAAATTTTGAACGTCTTGGATAGCAAAATCGCGATGAGTCCCGGCCTATTCCTGCCATCTCGAATGTGCAGGTTCTCTGCTCATGGCATGGACTGGGCCTTTATTGATGACGATTCGCTTGCGTGGACTGATTGTTGCCGTGCTCTTCTCCGCGGCCTGCTGGGCAGGGATCATAGGCGCGGCACAGAGCCTCCTGAAAGGTTCTCATCAGCTGGAAGCGAATTCGCAATTCGACGGCAGCGAAGACGTCTGAACTCCGATAATCTCCGCTCGAATGGATTGAGCGATTTCTCCCCGCACGATAAGCCAGCACCTGCGCAGTGAAGCGGGAACGATCAATGGCTGAGAACGACGAAAATATGATCGCCCTCATCAAGGCGATGGCGGACAGTCCAAAGCGCGACAATAGCGCCTACCACAAGGCCATGTCCGAAGCGCGCCGGGCCTTTGACGAAGCCGAACTGACCCTCGGTGGTCCGGTCAAGCTGAAAACCAGAACGAAAATCAAGGCCAACGGCAACTACGTCGTTCAATGGACCTTCAAGCGCGCCACCTGACAGAAGTTGGCAGACCTCCAAAATCCAGCCGATCTCGCGAAATCCTTCCATGAAACGCCATTGCGACATGCCTTTGTCGCATGATGTCGTGCGGATATGACGGTTTGCGGGCGCCCCAACTTTATATACGCTGCGTGCGCATTCCCCGACTGGGAGCGGGCGGCGAGAGAGAGAGAATGATGAGCCAGACATTGACGATTGAAGCGCTGCAGGAGCGCGTCGAAACAATTTTTCGCAAGAGCGGGCTGAATGCCATCCAGGCCGGAGCGCTGTCGCGCGTAATCGTGGCCGGCGAACGCGATGCCTGCAAATCCCACGGCATCTACCGCATCGAAGGTGCATTGCGCACCGTGAAGGCTGGCAAGGTCAATCCCGACGCGGTACCGGAACTTGTTGATCAGAAAGCGTCGTCTATCATCAAGGTCGATGCTAAGGGCGGCTTTGCCAATCCTGCGTTCGAACTGGGCGTTGATGCGCTTGCAGAGCGGGCACGCTCGAACGGCCTTGCGGCGCTCGTCATCAATGACTGCACGCATTTTTCTGCGCTTTGGCCGGAAGTCGAGGCGGTAACGGATCGCGGTCTGGCCGCCCTCGTCATGTGCCCGAGCTATGCCACGGTCGCGCCGACGGGCGGTACCAAGCCGCTGCTCGGCACCAACCCATTCGCCTTCGGCTGGCCGCGTTCCGGCGGTTCTCCCTACGTCTTCGACTTCGCAACCTCGGTTGCCGCCCGCGGTGAGATCGAGCTGCATCGCCGCGCAGGAAAGCAGTTGCCGGAAGGGTGGGCAATCGACGCGGATGGCCAACCGACGACGGAGCCTGAAGCGGCGCTTACCGGCGCTATGCTGCCATTTGGCGGCCACAAGGGTTCAGCCATTTCCACCATGATTGAACTTCTGGCGGGCATCATGATCGGCGACCTGACTAGCCCGGAAGTGCTCGATTACCTCGGCACGACGACGCTCGCGCCGCGCCACGGCGAACTTATTCTCGCCTTTTCTCCCGAGGCCTTCGCCGCCGGCCGGCCCGGCGATCCCTTTGCCCGTGCCGAGGCACTTTTTGAGGCAATCGCCGGACAGGGCGCCCGTCTGCCCTCCCAGCGCCGCTATGCCGCCCGCGCGATATCGAGGGAAGCCGGCATTACGCTTACGGCCGACGAGATCAAGCAGCTCGATCGTCTTGAGGACCTGGGCCTCGGTTCTGTCGCTTGAGTTCTCTGCGCACGCGACGCCGCAAACGAGAAAGGGCCCCGCGAAGGGCCCTTTTCTTTTTTCGATAGCGATCCGACTCAGGCCTTGTATTTGGCAACCGCGCCTGGAAGGTTGCTCCAACCCGCGTACCAGCTGTTGAACAGTTTAAACTGGGTTTCGACATAGCCGCGCTGGCTGTCGGTCAGGGCATCGGTTTCGTAGAAGTGCAGCGTATATTCCGCGTCACCCTTCAGCACCATCATATGCTTGAAGTAGAGCACGAGATCCGGGCCTTCGTCGAACGAGGAGAGCACCGCAAGCGCCGCTTCCAGTTCCAGCGCCCGCAGGCGTGCATCGACGTCACCCTGGGCAGCCGCCTGCGACAGGTTGCAGAGATGGATGACTTCCTTTGGCAGCACGTTTCCGATGCCGGTGATGGCGCCGGTTGCGCCACAATTGACGAAGCCGTGGAAGACGGCCGTATCGACGCCGATCATCAGCGACACGCCGTCATCGCGGCTGGTGATGTTTTCAGCCGCATAGCGCATGTCGGCTGGACCGCCGAACTCCTTGAAGCCGACGAGGTTGGAATGCTCGGATCGCAGAGCGAAGAACAGGTCGGCGCGCGTGGCAAAGCCATAATAAGGGCTGTTGTAGATGACGGCTGGCAGATTGGGAGCCGCCGAAAGGATCGCCTTGAAATGGTTCTTCTGGGCGCCGATCACGGACCCGCGCGACAGGACGCGTGGAATGACCATCAGGCCCTGGGCGCCAACCTTCTGGGCGTGCGCCGCGTGTGCAACGGCCGAGGCCGTGTTGACAGCACCCGTACCGACGATCACCGGAATGCCGGCCTTCACGAGGCGTTCGACACCTTCCATGCGCTGTGCGTCGGTCAGCAACGGCCAGTCGCCCATGGAACCGCAATAGACGACGGCGGACATGCCGTCGGCGATCAGCTCCTTGCCCTTGCGAACAAGCGCATCGAAATCGGGGCTGCGGTCATCCTTGCAGGGGGTCATCAATGCCGGGATGACGCCGGAAAAAATCTTCACCTTCATGTCTTGCTCCTTCAAGTCAATGGGTCGGTAAGGTCAGTTCAGGGCGCACCCGTCCTGAGCCTTTGATGACGAGATCATACATATTTGTATTTTATTTGTCGACAAGAAAAATACAAGAATTCAAATCGTCATCTCCAACCTTTCATTGCGCGTGAAGAGGGCCTGTATCTGGCGCACGATCTGTTCGGCATGCGCTTTGGCCAACCGGTCGGCGGCCTCTGTATCGCGCGCGGCAATGACGGCGATCATCTCCTCATGCTCATCGACAAACTGCTGCGGAAGCTGGTCCCCATAGGACTGGTAATAGAGCCGCAGGATACGGCGTCCCTCGTCCAGCAAGCGGTTGAACAGCCCGATGAAATAAGGATTGCGCCCGGCTTCGGCGATGGCCGAATGCAGCGCCGCGTTGGTCGCGATCATCGCAAGCGCATCCCTTGCCCTGGCCGCTTCGGCAAACCGGTCTTGATGGGCGCGGATCACTTCCAGATCTTCAGGCCGATGATACTGCGCCGCAAGCCGCGTCGTAACGCGATACATGAGCACCAGGGCGTCGAAGAAGGTGTGCATGTTCAAGAAATCTATAGTCGATACCATGGTGGAGCGATTGGGAAGCGTGTCGATCAGCCCTTCGCCAGCCAGCCGGACAAGTGCCTCGCGAATGGGCGTACGCGACATCTTGAAACGTTCGGCTAGCTGCACCTCGTCGATCGGGCTTCCCGGCGCCAGCACAAGATCGAGGATCTCGTCGCGCAGGAGATCGTAGACCATCTTGGCGCCGGAGCCGCGTTTGCGTTCGGGAGCGGAAACAATGTCAGTCTCGGTCATCCGGTAATCCTTCTCAGGCCGCGTGCGCGGCTTCCGGCCGGCCAAGGTTCAATTTGACCCGCTGCACATGCCTAACCCTGCATTGCCATCTGAAGCAAGCGCCGCAGCGACTGGCACACACGGAGGCTACAACTGGCGGTCGATCCAAAACGGCGTTAAACTGAACAACACGGGTTTTGCAAGGCGCGTCTTTGTTTTGTTACGCGACCGCTTTATCTCCGCAGTTCGAGAGAAAATCCACACGTCCTCACAACATACCAGGACATGGAGAGTAAGCTTGCCAACTGAAACCGAGTTGAAACTGGAATTGATGGCAGATGCGGAGGAGAGGCTGCTTGCCTCCGGCCTCCTTGGCGAACCGACATCGAGAAAGGAACTGCGCTCCATATACTTCGACACGCCGGACTACCGATTGCGCAAAGCAGGTTTCTCGCTTCGAATTCGCACCAGCGGCGCCAGCCAGATGCAAACGGTGAAGGCGAGCGGAGCGGCAAGCGCACTGTTCGCACGCGACGAATGGGAGATGCCCATAACCGGCGACAGACCCGTGCTCGACTACACGACGCCGCTGAAAACCGACCTCGACATCACCGCCGAGGCTCTGTTGGCGCAGTTCTCCGTCGAAGTGTTGCGCCGGACGTGGAATGTCGAGGAGGGGGACACGCGTATCGAAGTGGCGCTCGATGATGGCCAGATCATCGCGGGCGATCGCCGGTTACCGTTGCGTGAACTGGAACTGGAGCTGAAGGGTGGCGGGGCAAACGGGTTGTTTGTTTTTGCTCGCAAAATCGATGAGATCGCACCCTTCCGTTTCGGTGTACGCTCGAAGGCAGAGCGTGGATACAGCCTGCGGGAAGAACTGCGGCCCGCCATAAAATCCGAACCCATCCTGCTCGACCGCCATATGACGGCGGCATCCTCGTTTCAGGCCATGGCTGAAGCCTGTTTCCGGCATTTCCGGCTGAACGAGGATCTTTTCCTGCAAAATCGGGATGCATCGTCCCTGCATCAGGCGCGCATAGCGCTGAGGCGGCTTCGTTCCGCATTTTCCATCTACAAGGCGATGGTTCCGGACGCAGAATCCATTCGCCTGAAAGACGAACTGAAATGGCTTGCAAATACCCTCGGCAAGGCACGCGATATCGATGTGCTGATGGCAAAGCACGGTAGTGGCGATTTGCACGAGAGGCTGGAGACGGCCCGAAGCGAAGCCTACGAGAGGGTTATAGAGGAAGTACATTCGTCGCGGGCGAGAGCCCTGGCTCTGGATTTCAACAAATGGCTTCGCTGCGGAGAGTATCTGGAATTGCCGGAAACCGCAGAACTTAGAAACACGCCTGCTGCGGAATTTGCCCTGCAGGCCCTCGACCGCCAGCGCAGGAAGCTGAAGAAAACGGGACGCTGTCTTGCGGCGATCGGTGACGAACAACGTCATGAGGCTCGCAAGGCTGCGAAGAAGCTTCGCTATGCCTGCGAATTCTTCACCTCGCTTTTCTCCGGTGCGCGCGCGCGAAAACGCTACGGGAAGTTCATCGGCCGGATGGAGAAGCTTCAGGACCGGTTGGGACTGTTGAATGACCTGGTCATGGCACCGACAGTTTACGAAGCAGCCGGACTGACCGACATTGCAGCGACCCAGAATGGCATCAACGAGGAGGCCAAGGAAAAACTAATCACAGTATCCCAGCGGGCGCTCGACAAGCTGATTGAGGCCAAGCGCTTCTGGCGCGAGTGACGGACCTGTTGCTGCGGGCAAACTGCCCCGCACCTGTGTTAAGGGGCTTGGCATGGGACCCGCAGTTATAGCGCCTTGCCTCGCCCCCGGCGTCATGTCACCGGCGGAACATCAAACGCAGTCGCGCTGCAGCAGATTGTTCCTGCAACGTCGGAACACCAAAAGCCAAGGCAGAATCGTCCGGCGGCGCAGCAACATGCAACGCAGGAGACAATATTGAAACCCTTCAAATACGCCGCCGTCTCACCGGCTGACCATGGAACCCCTGCCATGGCCTTCGGAAAACACGTCATCCGCATGATGGCCGCGAACACCGGCGGCAGCCTCGGCATGTTGGAGGCGTTCGTGCCACCGGGCGGCGGCCCGCCGCTTCATATCCATGATCGGGAAGACGAGTTCTTCCGTGTGCTATCAGGTCGTTTCGGTTTCTGGTGCGCCGGAGACTATCTCGAACTTGGCGCCGGAGGCTGCATCGCTCTCCCCCGCGGCGTACCCCACCGCTTCCAGAATGTCGGCAAGGTGGAGGGCCACCTGATGGTGGTCGTCATGCCTGGCGGCTTCGAGAGCTTCTTTCCTATCGTGGAACTGGGCAAGCCGCAGACGCCGGAAGAAATTGCTTCGATCGCAGCCGAATTCGGCCTGACATTCCTTCCGCCGGAAGACCAGAACGCGGCCTGAGCGCAACCCGAAAACCCTTCACACCCCTACCCCGACACCTTCAACGATCCACCGATCGAAGGACGGTGCACGTCCATGGAGAACCACATGCAAAAACTTACCCCGCATCAGGTCGACCTCTATCTTGAACGCATCGGCGTCGAACGACCGGACAAGCTTGACTTCGCAGCGCTTGCCGCCATTCATCGCGCCCATCTGATGACCTTCACCTGGGAGGCGTTGGATGCCTTCATGGGCTGGCCGTCATCGGTCGATCCGCAAACGATATTCACCAAGATGGTGACCCGCAAACGCGGCGGCTGGTGTTTCGAAATGAACGGCCTGCTTGGGGCCGCCCTCGATGGTCTGGGGTTTCGAGTAACCCGCCTTTGCGGCGGCGTCGACCGGGAAAAGCTTGGTGATGCCGCCATCGGCAACCACCTGACACTCCGCGTCGATCTCGATCGGCCCTATTTGGCGGAGGTGGGACTAGCCGACGCCATCGTCGAGCCGGTTCCCATGGCAATCGGTCCGCTCAGCCAGCGCGGTTTCGATTTTTCGATCATGCCGACCCACGACAGCTGGTTGCGTTTCTACAACCATCCCCTTGGTCTTGCCCGAAGCTTCGACTTCCGCGCCGATCATCAGGACGAGACCGCACTTGCCGCTGCCCAGGCCTGGCTGATGCGCGATTCCGGTTCACCCTTCACCGGAACGCTGGCAATCCTGCGCCATACACGGGAGGGTTACGTTTCCCTCCAGAACAACCGTTTTCGCACGGTCACCGCCGTCGGCGATGTGGAACATCTCATCGAAACCATGGATGAGTTTGCAACCACGCTGTCCGATGTCTTCGCGCTCGACGTGCCACGCCACGGCCAGGTCTGGGTAAGGGTGCAGGCCGTCCTGAGCCACAACAAAGCGGCGTAACAGATACGCCGGCGTTCAGGCAGGGAAAGCCGGGCAACGCAAGGGCTCGGCTTCCTTGTCGGGAATATGACGCCTTACGCATGTCGTTTGCGCAAAACCGCTGAACACTTTTGCGCGACATGCTCCAACATTTTCCCCAGGATTGTCTTCTCCACTTCCATCGCAACCTGCTTGCGATAAAGTCGCCGGCAGAATCGATAGGCTAGGACAACAGCATGACCCAGATCCCCCGCACCAATTGGTCAAAGAGTTATCACTACGGGTTTCGCGATTGCCTTATGCCCTTTTCACGTGAGGAATTGCAATCGACTGTCGCCACCGCGTCGCGGTTGAAAGTTCTGGGTTCGCGCCACTCCTTCAACGCGATTGCCGATGGTGATGTGGCGATTGTGCTGGGGCACATGCCGCTTGATCCTGTCATCGAGGCCGATGGCGGGCAGGTGTCGATCGCCGGCCACGCGACCTATGGGGACCTTGCTGCATTTCTTGCGAACCACAAGCTGGCGGTACACAATCTCGCGTCCCTGCCGCATATCTCCATCGCCGGGGCGATCGCGACAGCCACGCACGGCTCGGGTGATGGCAACGGCAATCTGGCAACCGCCGTCAGCGGCCTGGAGATCGTCACGGCCGACGGCAAGCTTCTCACCACGAAACGCGGCGATCCGGATTTCGACGGCATGGTGGTTCATCTGGGAGCGCTCGGTGTCGTCACGCGGGTGACGCTTGATACCCAGCCCGCCTTCGAGGTTTCCCAGAGCGTCTACGAAGGTCTGGGATGGGCCGCGCTGCTCGACAATCTCGATGCCATCATGGCGACCGGGTACAGCGTCAGCGTTTTCACGGCCTGGGGCGACACCGCAGGTCAGGTCTGGGTAAAGAGCGCCGAACCATCGAAACCCCTGCCCGACGAGATATTCGGCGCCACGCTGGCGGCGGTGAAACGACATCCAATCAGCGGCGTCGATCCCGAAAATGCCACGGACCAGCTGGGCGCCCGTGGCCTTTGGTCAGATCGGCTGTCCCATTTCAAAATGGGCTTTACGCCGAGCAACGGCGATGAAATCCAGTCGGAATTCCATGTTCCGCGGCACCATGCGGCAGCCGCCATCGAGGCCGTTGCATCCATTCGCAAGAGCTTTGCCCACCTAGCCCAGGTCGCCGAGTTTCGGACGGTGGCGGCCGACGCTCTTTGGCTCAGCCCGCAATACAAGCGCGACACGCTTTCCATGCATTTCACCTGGGTCCGCGATCAGGTCGCAGTTGAGACTGCCGTTCGCCTTATCGAAGACGCGCTAGCGCCCTTCGATGCCCTGCCACACTGGGGCAAGGTGTTTTCGCGCACGCCGATGGGCGGCCGCTATCCCATGATCGCGCGCTTCAAACAGCTCCGTGAGCGGCTGGACCCGAGCGGAAAATTCTCCAATCCGTGGCTCGAAGACGTTGTTTTCAGCTAGAAGCCACGCAGGCCGGGAGACGTCATGCCCTGGAGGATGTCTTTTCGGAACAACCGGTCCCCACTTTTCCCTGACAAATTCTAGGCTGAGTGAACCGGGGTTTCGCTCAGTTCGCAGACCGCGGTGCCAATCGTCATCGTATTGCCTCGCCAGTCGATGGTTCCGCCAATCCAGCTGCGGACCCAGATCAAGGGCATCATCACATCCCTGACGATCATGGCGGGCAGGGACCATCGGGAAAGCCGCCAGCCCTTTGCCGCAGCAAGCGCCATTTCCGGCAGGTAGATGGAGGCGGCAATCAGGAGAACCATCGCCGGGAGACCGATGTCTGCCGAAGCAGCGGCGAGAAGCCCGAGAAGCAAAGGCGGAAAGGCGCCTAGAACGATTTCCGGGGTGAACAAGCCTGGAAACGTCACGCGCCGAAGCCGCGCCCAGCGGCACTGACGCGACCACACGTCATGCATGCTGCGCCGGCCGAGGGGCTGGTCGAACGGGCAGGATACCAGATGGACGCTCCGGCCAGTCCGGCGCACCAGCTTGGTTGCCGCTGCATCCTCGGCAATCTCGGCGTTGAGCGCCTGAATGCCGCCGTTTGCGTCCAGCATCGGCTTGTACCAAAGCATGCTCTTGCCCTGGGCGAAGCCGAAACCGATCGCTTCGCCGGCATATTGCCATCGCGCCTGCTGGGTATTGAGGAACATACACTCGACTTCAGCCCAGAAACCATCCGGACGCGAGCCGATGGGCGTGGAGCAGACCACGCCCGTATTCTTCCGCCAGCCCGCAAGCAGGTGCTGGACATAATCCGCAGGCATGAGCACATTGGAATCGGCAAGGACGACCCAGTCATGGCGCGCCGCCCGCCAGCCCTTGACGCAATTGTTGAGCTTCGGATTGGCGCTGATCCGATCGTCTCCGGTAAGGATATGCACCTCCACGAGAGGATGCGCGGCGATCATCTTGCGGATATCCCTGAGAACCGGATCATCGACATCCGCAACACAGAAGATCAGTTCATAGTCGGGCCAGTTCAGCTGGAAAGCGGCCTGCAGCGTTTCCGTCGTGAAGTTTTCGATCCCGCGCATCGGCACGACGATCGAGACTGGCGGGTTACCGGAGATGATCGGCGAAGGCGCATGCTTCGATGTCATTCGCCGGCCGGCGACCACGACGCTCGCCAGGTTGAGAGCCACGAGAAATCCTGTAGCAAGGCTGAGTGCCATCTCCATGCGCAATTACTCCAGTCAGGCGCCAATTGCGCCGATTCAGCGCAACAGGCAGCGTTCATCCTGTCCGAGAGACACCATTGTCACATGACATCGCGATGACACGAGGGTGGCGCGTGATCGACACGTTCATCTTTTGCAAGGCTTTTTCCAAGGACGTTTCGACGCGGAGAGCCTGGACCCCGTTCATTTCGCGAATTTTCGCGCACCAGCGACGCAAAGGATGACAGCCACCGTCACGGCCAGCATCGACCAGCTTACGGACTCGTGCAGCAAGGTTGCCGCCAGCGCCAGACCGAAGAAGGGCTGCAGCAATTGCAGTTGCCCGACGGCGGCAATGCCGCCCTGGGCAAGCCCACGATACCAGAAGATGAAACCGATCAGCATGCTGAAGCACGAGACATAGGCCAATCCGATCAGCGCAGGCGTCTCGATCTCCGCGAAGCTGGGGGGCATCGTGTAAAGCGACACAGCAATCGTCAGCGGCAACGACAGGACAAGCGCCCAGGAAATGACCTGCCAACCGCCAAGCGTCCGCGACAACCGGCCGCCCTCGGCATAACCGAGACCGCAGACAACGACAGCCGCCAGCATCAGCATGTCGCCAACAGGCGACGTCGAAATCCCCTGCGTCACGGCAAAGCCAGCAACCAGAACACTGCCGAGCGCAGAAAAGAACCAGAAGGCCGGCTTTGGCCTTTCACCTCCGCGAAGAACGCCAAACAGCGCTGTTGCAAGCGGCAGGAGGCCAATAAAAACGATCGAATGGGCTGATGTCACGTGTTGCAGCGCCAGCGCCGTGAGGAGCGGAAATCCGACGACCACGCCACCTGCGATGACGGCCAAAGACAGGAAATCGCGGCCTTGAGGACGCTTTTCCCGAAAAACGACCAGCAATGCCAGAGCAAGAATGCCGGCGGTGGCGGCGCGCGCGACGGTCAGGAATACGGGATCGAACTGCATGACCGCAACACGGGTCGCAGGCAGCGAGCCGCTGAAGATCACCACACCAACCAAGCCATTCAACAGTCCAGACGTTGTTTTATCCATCATCACATCTTCCTCATGCTTTGCGCCGTTATCTCCGAAGATGGATGGTGGGGCCAGCGACACTCTGATACAGTTTCGTCAAACTGTTATGGATGTGGAAGCAGTACAGATGACCGGGGAAAAGACAGGCGGCGCGACGCGGGTGGTCATGGTGATGGCCACGATCAGGCAAAGGATCGCGGGGCGTAGCCTCACGCCCGGCGCCAAGCTGCCCTCGGTACGCAGCCTCGCCGCAGCGCTGAAAGTGTCGACGTCGACAGTGGTCGACGCCTATGAGCGGCTTGTCGGCGAAGGCGCCATCCTGTCCAGGCCCGGATCCGGCTTCTATGTGGCAGGCCAGGCCGCACCCTTTTCGCTCGTTGAAGCTGGTCCCCAGCTGGATCGGGTCGTCGATCCTTTCTGGGTTTCCCGCCAATCCCTGGAGACGAGCGACGACATCCTGAAACCCGGCTGCGGCTGGCTTCCCTCGGGCTGGCTACCGCAGCAAAGCATGCGTCGCGCCCTTCGGACCATGTCGCGGGCGGAAGGACCGGTCCTGGCCGACTACAGTTCACCGCTCGGCCTGCCGTCACTGAGGCAGCTCATTGCGCGGCGCATGGCCGAACGGGGCATGGAAGCGTTTCCCGATCAGATCATGCTGACGGAATCGGGCACGCAAGCGATCGACCTCATCTGCCGGTTGCTTCTCGAAGCAGGCGACACAGTTCTCATCGACGATCCCTGCTACTTCAATTTTCATGCCCTGCTCCGCGCCCACAGGGCAAAAATCGTCAGCGTGCCTTACACGCCTTCCGGACCCGATATCGAGGTTCTCGCCCGCGTGCTCGCCGACCATCGCCCGCGCCTCTACATCACGAATTCTGCGATCCACAATCCAACGGGGGCGACGCTCTCACCGGTCGTGGCGCACCGCGTCCTGAAACTTGCTGATCAATTCGACCTGACGATCGTCGAGGACGATATCTTCGCGGATTTCGAACATGTGCCAGCTCCGCGCCTTGCCGCCTTCGACGGATTGACGCGGGTCATCCATATCGGCAGCTTTTCGAAAACCCTGTCGGCCTCCGCACGCTGCGGCTTCGTCGCGGCACGGCCGGAATGGATCGATGGGCTGACCGATCTCAAGATAGCAACCTCCTTCGCAGGCGGGCGTCTAAGCTCCGAACTGGTTCTGGCGACCTTGAGCGACGGCAGTTACCGCAAGCATGTGGAAGCGTTGCGCCATAGTCTTGCCCAGGCGATGGCGACGGTTTCGACCCGGTTGAAAGCTCTCGGAATAATTCCCTGGCTTGAACCCCAGGCCGGTATTTTCCTCTGGTGCAGGTTGCCGGACGATATCGACGCCGCCGATGTCGCGCGTATTGCCCTGGAAAGAAACATCGTGCTGGCCCCAGGAAACGTCTTCAGCCTCTCCCAATCAGCCAGCAGCTTCATGCGCTTCAACGTTTCGCAAACGCTGGATCCGCATGTGTTCGACGTGCTGGGTGACGCACTGGACACGGTGCGCAAGCCTGATTTTTCCCAATCGGGTACGCGAGAGGAATTTGCTGCAGCGGGTCGCGGGTAAACCGAACCTAACACAATGTATCTGCGTTTCATTCCGTGCCACACTGACCGGAGGCACAGCTTTGTCTGTCGCCATCGGGGAGCATTATGGCCAAGAATACGCAACACTGGCTTCGAAAAGAAGGTTCCTCCTCGACGAAAGCGAGCTTTCCCGAACTGTTCTTTGATCTGGTCTTCGTCTTCGCCCTGATCCAGCTCTCCGAAACGCTGGTGGAAGATTTCACCTTCGGCATTGCGGCGGCGGCCCTGCTTTTCATCTTCGCGCTCTGGTGGGTCTGGATCCAGACGGCCTGGGTTACAAACCTGCTGGATTCGGAAATCGAGCCGGTCAGGCTGCTGCTGTTTGGCCTCATGTTTCTTGGCATCGTGCTGGCGATTGCGCTTCCCAAGGCTTTTGCTGACATGGGGCTCGTCTTCGCGCTTGCCTATGCGGCCATGCAGCTCAGCCGGTCGTTGTTTGCGCTTTATGCCTTCCGCGACACTGACGGTGCGTCGTTCAGGGCTTTTGTCCGGATTACCCTCTGGCTTTCGCTTTCGGCCATCTTCTGGATCGCGGGTGGACTCTCCGATCCCCACTTGCGCGTCATCTTGTGGATTACCGCCCTTGTCGTCGAGTACATGGGTCCCCTGCTGCGATACTGGGTACCCTCAATCGGCGCCTCACCGCCGGAAACGCTCGACATCGATGGTGAGCACCTTGCCGAGCGCTGCGCGCTCTTTGTCATCATCGCGCTTGGCGAGACGATCCTGACGACGGGCAAGAACGCATCCACCAATCTGGAAAATGCAGGCACCGCCGCCGTGCTGGCCCTGGCTTTCCTGACAACGGTGCTGATGTGGTGGATCTATTTTCACGACGGTCAGGAAAAAGCCGCCGACAAGGCGGAAGCAACCAGCGAACCGCAGGCGACTGCCCAACACCTCTTCATCTACGGACACCTGCCCATCGTCGCCGGCATCCTGCTGACGGCCGTCGGTGAGGATTTCACGCTGTCCTATGCCGAAGCAAAAAGCGCTTACAATCATGCCGTCGCCATTCTCGGCGGTCCGATCCTGTTTCTGGCGGGAACGGCGTGGATGAAGGCTGCGTCGTCGAGGATCATCCCCTATTCTCACGCTGCCGGCATCGCCTTGTTGGCAGCGTCCGCCCTGCTCGTGCCCTACGCCGCTAATTTCGTGATCCAGGCCGTGGCGACAACGATCCTGCTCCTTGTCGCCCTGTGGGAATATACCGCTCTGAAACGCCCCTCGCAGGCGCCTCAATAGGTTTCGTCAAAGCGCCCGGATTTCCCGGGCGCAGGCCTGGAGGGTCTTGAAGGCCGCATAGCGCTTCGCATGAATGCCGGCCACGACACCCTCGGCAGGCTGATAGACCTTATCAACTTTGGTGAGCGCCATCATCGCCTGATTTGCATCGCCAAACGCTCCGCCAGCGACGGCACCGAGGATGGCCGAGCCCAGCAGCACGGGTTCTTCCGCCACAGTTGCAACGACGGGTTTGCCTGAAGCGTCGGCGAGCAGCTGGCGCACCAGATCGTGCTGTCCCGCGCCGCCACTGATGACAACTTGCTCGACATCAGCCCCGGCACCGGCCTGGGTTTCGATTATCTGGCGCAGGCCGTAGCCGATGCCGCAAAGCCCCGCCACATAAAGCGCGACAAGGCTTTCGAAATCGCGCTCCATGCCAAGCCCGACGACGGTCGCGCGAGCGTGGGGGTCGGCGAAGGGTGCGCGATTGCCGAGGAATTCGGGGACGACATGCAGGCCTTCCGCCAGCCGCACGACATCTGAGTTGTTGTCCGTGCGCATTGCTGCAGCATCCGCGATGAGAACCGGAAGCGGTATACGCATCTCGGATGCCTTGGATGCAGCATCCGCACTTGCGGGATGAAAAAAGAGAAGCTGGTCGATGGCGGCGCCGGCGGCACTCTGGCCACCCTCGTTGAGCCACATGCCGGGCACCATGGCAGAATAATAGGGTCCCCAGACGCCGGGCACGAAAACCGGATCGCTCGTGGAGGTCATGGTGCAGGAGGACGTGCCGAAGACATAGGCAAGGTTCTTTTCCGGCCGGCCGCCAATGCCGACCGTGCCGATACCGCCCGCATGGGCATCGATCATGCCGGCCGCCACGGCGGTTCCCGGCTTCAGGCCCATAGCCTCTGCCGCAGCCGTGGTGAGCCCCTCACCCAACGGCGTACCGGGTTCGACGATATCAGTGCCGATGCGCGCGAAGGCTTCATCGACGAGTTCGTCGAGCCCGATGCCGCGGAAATAGCCAGGGTCCCAGCGCTGTTCATGCGCGAGATACGTCCATTTGCAGGTGACGGTGCAGGTGGAGCGCGCGAGGTCGCCCGTCGATTTCCAGGTCAGGAAATCGGCGAGATCGAAGAATTGCCATGCCGCGCGGAATATCTGCGGCCGGTTCTCCTTCAGCCACAGGATTTTCGGCGTTTCCATTTCCGGCGAGATGCGCCCGCCGACATAACGTAGTACGTCGTGGCCCTGCGCATTGATGCGCTCGGCCTGATCAACGGCGCGATGGTCCATCCAGACGATGATATCGCGGTTGGCATCTTCGGACGGACCGACGGGGAGCGACTGCCCACCTTCGCCGAGAACCACCAATGAGCAAGTCGCGTCGAAACCCAGGCCGATGACATCGCCTGCGTTCACTCCGGATGAAGTCACCACCTCGCGCACGATGCTGCAAACGGCATTCCAGATTTCCGAACTCGATTGCTCGACGATCGAGCCCGCTTCCTTGAACAGCGAGATATCCCGCTTGGCGACAGCCAGCATGCGACCGGAGAGATCGAACAGGCCGGCACGGGCGCTGCCGGTTCCGACATCGATACCGATGACGTAGCGGGCAGCCTCCGGCGACATGTTCGTTCCTGTGTTCATGGTCTTCGGGCTCTCACTGGACAAGGGAATGCGAGGCAATTAGAGATCGACGCTGTTGGGCAGGATCACGAGATCGCGGATCGTCACGTTGCGTGGCCGCGATAGCATGAAGAGAACGGCATCGGCCACTTCCTTTGGCTGCATCAGGCTTCCATTGGCCAACGCCTCTTCCATCTTGGCCTTCGGCCAATCATCGAGCAGCGCGGTTACGACTGGGCCGGGCAGGACAGCCCCGACGCGCACGCCATACTGCGCGACCTGGCGGCGGGTGGAGTGGACGAAGGCCTGGACAGCGAATTTCGAGGCCGTGTAGATCGGCTCCCAGACGACCGGGACGACCCCGGCGATCGAGCTGGTGAACAGGATATCGCCGGTCTTCTGTTCGATCATGTGCGGCAGGACCGCATGGACGGAACGGAAGGCAGCATTGATGTTGAGGTTCAGCATACGATCCCAGGCATCCGGGTCACCTTCCACCACCGGTCCACCAATATACGCGCCGGCATTAGCGTGGAAGATGTCGAGCCGGCCCGCAAGCTCCAGAATGCGTGGCAGCATGCCGGAAACTTCAGCCGGCGCCAGGAGATCGACGACGAGCGGCTTTGCCCGTTCGCCAAGGTCCTTGCAGAGCGCTTCGAGCTTGTCCTTGGCGCGATCGACAAGAACGACAGTCGCGCCTTCGGCAATCAGCGTGCGGGCGCATTCGAGCCCGATCCCGGAGGCCGCACCGGTAATGGCGGCCACCTTTCCCGTCATGAGATCAGTCATGGAATCTTCTCCTGAATGTTATGCGCGGCCGTGGCTGACGCGAGAGCGTCGGGCGAGCGAATCGACGATAACGGCGATCGCGAGCACCCCGCCGGTGATCATGTAACGCAGCGACGAGCTGAGATTGAGAAGTGTCAGGCCGTTGGAAATCGCCTGGATGACGATGATCCCCAGCAGAGCCGAATAGGCGCTGCCGCGGCCACCGAACAGGCTGGTGCCACCGATGACGGCTGCGGCGATCGCGTTCAGGTTGACGTCCCCCGTACCGGCCTGCTGGCTGGACGAAGCCAGACGCGAGGCCGAGAGGATGCCGCCGAGCGCCGCAAGCGTCGAACACAGCATGAAGGCGCTGAGATAGATGCGGCGCACGTTGATGCCGGAGCGACGGGCAGCTTCCCGATTGCCGCCAACGGCGAACATGGAGCGTCCCCATTTGGTCTTGGTCAGCGCGTAGTTCAGGATGATCGCCAGTGCAACGAGCAGGCCGAACATCCACGGCACGCCGCGGCCGAGATTGAGGTAGTAAACCGCAAACTCCAGCGCCAGAGTGAGGACGGCAGCCTTGACGATCAGCGTGCTGAGCGGCTGCGACGAGAGATTGACGCTCTGGCGGCGACGGCGGGCGCGCATCCCCGACACAATCATTATGACGCCCGGCAGGAGCGCCAACGTATGAGAAACCCAGGCCGGCATGACGAGGATCTGGCCGAAGCGGACGAGTGCCGAGGCATAGGGCAAGTTGATGCTACCTGTCGGCCCCAGGATATAAAGCTGCATCCCGAGCAGGGCGAGCAGGCCAGCAAGTGTCGCGACGAAACTCGGCATGCCCAGGCGATTGTAGAGAACCGCATAGAGCGCGCCGACAGCGGCCCCCATGACCAGCGCGGCAAGCAGCGCACCGGCGATCGGCCAGCCGGAATTCACCCAGAGAACACCAATAATCGCGGAGGCAAGGCCGCTCATCGAGCCGACGGACAGATCGATTTCGCCGAGCAGCAGAACGCAGACGATGCCGAGCGAGATGATGCCGACCGTTGCACAATCGAAGAGCAGGTTCACGAGATTGTTCGGGGCAAGAAAAATCGGGTTCAGGATGCTGAACACGGTCGAAATGACGATCAGGCCGACGGCGACAGGTAGCATGCCGAGATCGCCGGAGCGCACCCGGTTGATGAAGCTGCTGACCATGCCCATGATGCCGTCGTCATGCTTGACGCGTACGTCGCTGCGATCGAGGGTCGGCCCGTCTTTTGAAATCTGCTGGCTCATGCGGTGCTCCCGCTCAAATCGGTATGACTGGATTTACGCTCGATGCGGCGCGACACGGAATTTTCCGTGGCGCCGGTGATCGCAGCGACGAGTTCGTGATTGGAGGCATCAGGACTGAAGATGCCGTTGTTGCGGCCGAGCCGCAGCACCACGACACGGTCCGCGACCGCCCGGACATCCTCCATATTGTGGCTGATGATGATGACGCCGAGGCCGCGGTCACGCACGCGCTCAATCAAGTTCAGCACCTCCGCCGTCTGGGCGACACCAAGAGCGGCCGTCGGCTCGTCGAGCATGATGATCTTCGGGTCGAGCAGCAGGGAGCGTGCGATGGCGACCGTCTGGCGTTGCCCACCGGAAAGGGAGGCGATCGGCTCCCGGACAGAGGGGATACGCGCGGCAAGTTCCTTGAGCAGCGTCCAGGCGCGCACCTCCATCGCCACTTCATCGAGGTTCCAAGGCGACATTTCGTGGCCGAGAAAAAGATTGGCGACGACGTCGAGGTTTTCGCAGAGCGCGAGATCCTGGAACACCGTGGCGATGCCGAGTTCGAGCGCAGCACTCGGGCTATCGAGCGACACTTCCTGGCCGCAGAATTCGATCCGCCCCGAGCTTGGCTGGTGAACCCCTGCCAGAACTTTGACCAGTGTCGACTTGCCGGCGCCGTTATCTCCGACGAGGGCGACCACCTCTCCGGCCTTCACCTCAAGCTCGATATCGGTCAAAGCCGACACCGCGCCAAAATTCTTGGAAACATTGCTTAGCCGCAAAATCGTGCTGCCCTTCTCGGGGAGCGGAATGCTGTCTCGCACCATGGCGTGCACTCTTCTGTTGATATAGACTTGGTGCCCGGCCGGACAAAACCCGACCGGACACCCTTGAGAGATTACTGGGTAATCCCGAGCTTCTTGCAACCCTCGGCATATTCGCCGGTGCAGACCTCTTCCGGGGTCTGGATCTTCTTGTCGAAGATTTCGGCCTTGATGTTCTCCGAGGTGACAACCGCCGGCACGAAGAGTTCCGACGGCGTGTTGTAGAGCGTCGACTTCGGTTCCGGCGTTTCGCCCTTGAGAAGGGTCGTCGCAACCTTTGCGGCCGCAGCAGCAACGATTTCCGATGGCTTGGAGATCGTGTTGTACTGGTCGCCCGAGATGATGAGCTGCAGTGCTGCGATCGTCGCGTCGTTGCCAGTGACTGGCGGAACCGGATCGACACCACCGGCCTTGAAGGCCGCGATAGCACCGCCACCCGTGCCGTCATTGGCCGCAACCACGCCCTTGATATCGGCGCCGAAGCGGGTGATCTGGCCGGCCGCCCATTCCTGAGCCTTCGGCGGTGCCCATTCCGGCGTGTCGAATTCGGCAAGGGTCTTGAAGCCACTGTCCTTCAGGCCGCGATGAATGCCGTCGCGGATGAGGCCAGCTGCCGCATCGGTTGGCGAACCATTGATCTGCAACACGCCTGAACCTTCGGCGGCACCGCTGGCCTTCAGGTGATCGACGAGCGACTTGGCGATGGCGTAGCCAATTCCTTCGTTGTCGAAAGACACGTAGAAATCGGCCGCCTTGTCCGGGATCGGGCGGTCATAGGCGATGACCTTCACATCCTGGGAGTGAGCGATCTCGACGAGCGCGGCAGCGGCGGACGAGTCCACCGGATCAAGCACAATAACCTTGGCGCCTTGGGCGATCACCGAGTTGAACTGCTGCTGCTGAAGGGCCGTGTCGGCATTGGCATTCTGGTAGATGACCGTGCAGCTCGCGCAGAGCTTTTCCATCTCCGCCTTGAAGCCCGGATAGTCATGTTCCTCATAGCGGGTCGATGCCTGGTCGGGCATCAGGAACGCAACAGTCGCGGCATCCTGCGCCATGGCCGAGCTGGCAAACAGGGCGGATAAGCCGACTGTCGCCATCAGAATAGAACGAAATCTCATAGTCTCCTCCTTAGATAAACGAACCTCGTGTCGAGAGACGCTGTCCGGTTCCTGTCCAGGCTTTCTTGGAGCCCGCCTTTCCGTTCGAAAGACAAAGCTTCACCGCCACCCCCACTGACGGAATCAGCGCAGGATGATCGTGGATTCTAGCCGGAAGCCTCCCGGTCGACCCTCCACAGTCAACCAAATTCATCGATTGAGCACACTTGCTCAATCGATGAAGCAACAATTGCCACTTCTCTCCAATAATGTCAAGCTGCCTTGAAATGGAGGCCTTCGTGACCCGCGTAAAACAGACAAAAAAGACCACCATCTACGATCTGGCCGAGCTTGCCGGCACATCGGCCAGTGCCGTCAGCGCCGTCTTGAACGGCAACTGGAAGAAGCGCCGGATCAGCAGTCAACTGGCCGAAAAAATCACGAAGATCGCCGAAGAGCAGGGCTATGCGCTTAACATGCAGGCCAGCCTTCTCAGGCGTGAAAAATCCAAGATCATCGGCATGATCGTGCCCAAATACGACAACCGCTATTTCGGCTCGATCGTTGAGACCTTCGAGACCATGGCGCGCGAGCGTGGCCTGTTCCCGATCATAACCTGCACCCGTCGCGATCCTGAACTGGAACTGGAAGCCGCCCGGACCATGCTGTCCTATCAGGTGGAATGGATCGTCTCGACGGGTGCGACAGACCCGGACCGCATCAGCGATCTCTGCGCGACGGCTGGCGTCAGGAGCCTCAATCTCGACCTGCCGGGTTCCAAGGCTCCCTCCGTCATTTCCGACAACTTTGCCGGCGCAAGAGAACTGACGCGGCGGGTCCTTGCAAATTGCGAGCGCAAACTCGGGGCGGCGTTGCCCCTGATTTTCATCGGTGGCCGCGGCAGCGACCATAACACCGCCGAACGTATCCGCGGCTTTCGCGCTGCCCATCAGGACATGGGCGTCTCTATCGACGAAACCCACATCCTTGCCTGCGGTTATGCCCCGGAAAAAGCTGAAAGCTCGTTGCAGGCACTCGCGGCCTCTGAAGGTGATCTGCCCCGCGGCATGTTTGTCAACTCGACGATTTCGCTCGAGGGCGTGATGCGCTGGATCAAGCGCTCACATCATTATGACGGCCACTCGCCGATCATCGGCTGCTTCGACTGGGATCCCTTTGCGGCTCTGATGGGGGATGAGATCGAAATGGTCCGGCAGGATGTGCCAGCCATGCTCGACGCCGTCTTCCACATTATCGATCATGGCCCGGCGCAGACGACCGTGATCGAAATCCCGCCGGTATTCATGGGAACCGGCTAGAAAATCGAAGCCTACCGAATTAGGTCTCCCAACAGCCTGTCCGGAAAATGGCCGGAGCAACCGCCATGGCGGTTGCTCCCCTGATCATTCGAACCGCTGCTTTCAGCGCTTGGGTAGGGTGCCCCTTGGCTCGCTCTTGGCGCGATCATCCATAAGTTCATACCACATTGCATTCAGCACGGCGAAAGCGGCGGCCAGGGGCAGGCCGAGTATCCAGGCGAAATACCACATTCTCTTTCTCCTTCAGTAAGCGTGGCCGCTCTTGTCGGTGACAGACTTCTCGTCGACCTTGCCCCACAGAACCCGGTAGACCCAGGCGGTGTAGGCGAGGATGATCGGCAGGAAGATCACCACGCTTACGAGCATGATGAACAGCGTCATATGGCTCGATGACGCATCCCAGACCGTCAGGCTCGACTTCGGATCGACCGAGGACGGCAGGATGAACGGGAACATCGACAGGCCGACCGTCGAAATGATCCCGAAAATCGAGAGCTTGCTGAACAGCAGCGTCGCAACTTCCATCCGGGCCCTGAAGCAGAACCACGTTGCAATTGCACCCAGGAAGCCGAGCACCGGCGCGATCATCATCCAGGGATGGGTGCCATAATTTGCAAGCCAAGCGCCGGGCTTCACGGCAACGGTCTTCAACAGCGGGTTGGATGGCCCGATGGGGCTGACCTCGCTGGTGATTGCATAGCCGTCGATGCCGAAGGACAGCCATAGACCGGCGAGTGCGAAGAGCAGGATAACACCAAGAGCCCCGTAGCCTCCGAAGCCCCGCGCCCGATCCGCAACCGGGCCGCTCGCCTTCAACACCAGCCAGGCAGCGCCATGGGTAACGAGCATCGCCACGGAAAGCAGGCCGCACAGCAGCGCGAAGGGATTAAGCAAGCCGAAGAACGACCCATCATAGAAGATGCGCATGTCATCGGCGAAGCGGAAGGGCACGCCCTGAAGCACATTTCCGACCGCCACCCCGAAGATCAGCGACGGCACGAAACCACCGATGAACAGGGCCCAGTCCCAGTTGTTGCGCCATCTCGGGCTTTCCCGCTTCGACCTATACTTGAAACCCACCGGACGCAGGATGAGCGCAAAGAGGATGGCGAACATCGCTAGATAGAAGCCGGAGAAGGATACCGCATAGAGCGGTGGCCAGGCGGCGAAGATCGCTCCACCACCGAGGATCAGCCACACCTGATTGCCTTCCCAGACGGGCCCTATAGTGTTGATGGCGATGCGCCGCTCGGTATCCGTCTTGCCGACGAAGGGCAGAAGCGTGCCGACGCCGAGATCGAAACCGTCCGTGACGGCAAAACCGATCAACAGGATACCAAGCAGCAGCCACCAGATGAGACGCAGGGTTTGATAGTCGATAAGCTCGTGCAGGATCATGGCGCGTTACTCCGCGGCTGGCACAATATTGGGGGAAATCAACGTCGCTTCCGGCTCATGGTCCGGTTCGGGCCCCTGTTTGATCGCCTTGATCATCAGCGTCATCTCGACAACGATCAGGGCGGTATAGAGAACGGCAAAGCCGACAATGGTGAGCAGCACGGTACCGGCGCCGAGGCTTGAGACAGCCATCGCCGTTGGCAACACCCCTTCGATCACCCAGGGCTGACGGCCGATCTCCGCGACGATCCAACCCGCCTCGATGGCGATCCACGGAAGCGGAATGGCAAAAACCGCAATCCGCAGCAGCAAGGGGTAGCGATCAAGATGCCGGCGCGCCGACAGCCAGAAGAACACGGCCGTCAGCAGGATGAAGAACATGCCGAGCCCGACCATGATGCGGAACGACCAGAAAAGGGTCGGCACATGGGGGATGGTATCCATCGCCGCCTGCTTGATCTGTGCATCCGTCGCCTGGCGCGGATCATCGACGTAACGCTTTAAGAGCAGCGCGTAGCCGAGGTCATGACCGAGATCCTCGAACGAGGTTTTGACATCGGCGGCGACTTCGGTGTTGACCGGTGTTGCGCGGATTTTCGCCAGCGCGTCATAGGCCTTGATGCCGTCGCGGATGCGTTGTTCCGCCTGCAGCTCCAGCTTGTCGATGCCCGGAATTTCCGTCGTCAGCGAACGGGTGCCGATCAGACCCATGACCCACGGGATATGGACGGCGAAATGGGTTTCGCGTGTTTCCTGATTGGGAAAGCCGAAGGCCGTAAAGGCAGCGGGCGCCGGCTCGGTTTCCCACATAGCCTCGATGGCGGCGAGCTTCATCTTCTGGTTTTCAGTGGCGAGATAGCCGCTTTCGTCACCCAGGACGACGACCGATAGTGCAGAGGCAAGGCCGAAGGAAGCTGCGACCGTCATGGAGCGTTTGGCAAGGTCGATATGCCGGCCCTTCAAAAGATACCAGGCGGACACGCCGAGCACAAAGATAGACGCACAGACGTAGCCGGCCGAGACCGTGTGTACAAATTTCGCCTGGGCGACGGGATTGAAGACCACGTCATAGAAGCTGGTGATCTCCATGCGCATCGTCTGCGGATTGAGCGCCGAGCCCACCGGGTTCTGCATCCAGCCATTGGCGACCAGGATCCAGAGCGCCGAGAAATTCGAACCAAAGGCCACGCACCAGGTTGCGGTGAGATGGCCGACCTTCGACATCTTGTCCCAGCCGAAGAAGAACAGGCCGACGAAGGTTGCCTCGAGGAAGAAGGCCATCAGCCCTTCGATCGCCAGCGGCGCCCCGAAGATATCGCCGACATAATAGCTGTAGTAGCTCCAGTTCATGCCGAACTGGAACTCCATGACGAGGCCGGTGGCCACGCCCAGCACGAAGTTGATGCCGAAGAGCGTACCCCAGAATTTGGTCATCTGGCGCCAGATCTGCCGGCCGGTCATCACATAGGTGGTTTCCATGATGGCAAGCAGCATGGAAAGCCCAAGTGTCAACGGCACGAAGAGAAAGTGGTAGAGGGCTGTCAGTGCGAACTGAAAGCGAGATAAGGAGACGATGTCGAATTCCATGGCTTCATTCCCATTGGATATCTGGACGGTATACGGATGCGACCGATCTCAATCGGATCGGAGGCGTTCGAGCAGGCGTTGAAATTCGCTTTCTCCCCGGCGGGCAACCGTTGTCATGCGCCCGTTTTCAAGGAGGATTATGCGGTCGGCGATGGCGGCCTCTCGTTGCATATGCGTGGCGATGACCACGGTTATGTCACGCATACCGGCAAGCCGCCCCAGGATGTCGCGGGCAGTTGCCCCATCGACACCCTCGGTTGGCTCGTCGAGCAGCCAGAGCGGTGCACCGTGCAGGATCAGCCTTGCCAGCGAAAGCCGTCGCGCCTGACCGGCGGAAAGTCCTGTACCACCCTCTCCGAGGAGTGTGTCGAGCCCGGCAGGAAGTTCGGCGACATGGACGGCGAGGCCTGCCTGAGACAGCGCATGCCTCAACACATCGTCCCTCGCAGCGGGTGATGCCATGAGCAGGTTGTCGCGCAGGCTGTCCTTGAACAGTTCCGTCCGCTGGGTCATCAGCGCGCTTTGCCAGTTTGAAACCGTTCCCTGCTCAGGCTCGAGTTCTCCTGCAAGAAGCCCAAGCAAGGTCGATTTCCCGGCCCCGCTTGCACCGGTGATGGCGATCCTTTCCCCCGGCTCCAGACGAAACGACACGCCGTTGAGTACAGGCAGCGCTGCTCCGGGATAGCGTGCGGAGACGTTGTCGAGATACAAGGCAGGTGTGCTGCCCCCCTGCCCGGCCTTTGTAGTGGCTGGCTCATGCACGATGTCGGGGGCGATCCTGCGAGCGGCAAACAGGGTGCGACCGAATTCCAGCGCACCTCGCTTGAGGCCCGCGAAAGGCTCGAACCCGGCCATGACGGCAAGCACCGCCAGGGCCGCGACCGGCGCGGTTATGGCGCGGTCTTCAACAAGCTGCCCAACGAACCAGAGCGTTGCCGCAAGCAACAGCGCCGAGACGAGACCAAAAGCCAGCGTTGTTCGCGCCTCGATACGGTTCAGCCTGTCCTCTTCTCGCGCAGCCAGCCCATCGGCGCGCATGATTGCGGCCTGTTGGGCTGCCATTCGTCCGGTCATGAGAAGATCGGTTCGCCCCGATACCAGATCAATCACCTTCGCGCGCAGGACCTCGATCGCCTTCGCGCGCCGCCGCGAGGCGTTCATGGCGCCTCGGGCAGCGAGAAGCGGGATGGACAGGCCGGCGGCAGCGAGCAGGAGGCCAACGCCAAGTCCGAGCAACGGATCGATGAAGGCAAGTGCCAATGCCAGCATCAGTGCCGAAAGCAGCGCGACCGATGCGGGCACGATGATCCTCAGATAAAGCGAATCCAGTGCGTCGATATCCGACGTCAGGCGATGGAGCATCAGGGCGGGCTGCAGGATAAGCCGCTGGGCGGCTCCGGGCACAGCCACACCGCGGAAGACACGCTCCCGCAGGCCAGCCAGCACGCGCAAGGTCGCATCGTGGGTAGCAATCCTCTCGCCGTAACGGCTGGCCGTGCGTGCCAGGGCGAGGAACCGGATGCCGGCGGCAGGGGCAAACACGTCAAAGGCATAGGCGGCAGTGACCGAGAGACCCGCAAGGGCTGTTGCTGTGATGAACCATCCGGAGACCGCAAGCAGCGCCATTCCAGCCAGCACTGTCGAAAGCGCAAGCAGGGCGCCAACCAGAAGCCGGCCGCGATGATCGGCAAGGAAAAGTCGCGCGACGGGTGAGAGGGGAGAAAGCATTCGTCTCATTCCGCGGCCTCCCGTAGAACCGTACCACCGATCACGACGCTCCGGTCCATCTGAGATGCAAGCACGGGATCGTGGGTGGCGACTATCAGGGTACGGTTGCGAGCCAGCCGCTGCAGGCCGGCGATAACCTCGGCTGCCGTCAGGGAATCGAGATGAGCCGTGGGTTCATCCGCGAGAATGATGGAACAGTTTTCATCCGCAGCCGCGCGGGCGATGCCAAGCCGAACGATCTCGCCACCCGAGAGCCCGACGCCGGCTTCTCCAAGGATGCTGTGGCCATGGGCAGCAGCCACCCGTTCAAGACCGGCCACCCTGATGGCCTCGTCAATTGCCCCCCTGGGCAGATCGCGGCCCATGGCGATATTGCTGCGGATCGTACCCGCGAAAACATGGGTCGCCTGACCGATCCAGCCGATGGTGGCGGGTGTTTGGCGACAATGCGGTTTGCCGTCGACAAGGACTTGGCCGCTTTGCGGTGTGAGGAACCCGGCGATCAGTCCGAGCACGGTCGACTTGCCCGATCCGCTCGCTCCGACGAGCGCCAGCTTTTCTCCATGACGCACGGCGATATTCAGAGCATCAAGGATGATGGGACAGTCTGCGGAATAGGCATAGACAACATCTTTGATTACGACGGCATGGCGGCCATCCGCCTTGGCGGGCAAAACCGCCGGGTCGGGCATCCGTTGCGCAGTACCCGCCGGTTTGGCCAAACTCTCCAGCGACATACGCGCAGCAACTCCCGCTGCCTTGTCGTGCCAGACTGCTGAAAGTTCACGCAGCGGCTCGAAGAACGCAGGTGCCAGAAGGAGGATGAAGAGACCCGTGGACAGGTCGAGCGCATCTCCCCATGTCGCAGCGTTGATGGTGCCGAGGAGCGCGAAACCCACATAGACCGCGATCAGCGCGACGCCGAGCGCGGCGAAGAGCTCCAGCACGGCGGAGGACAGAAAGGCGATCCGCAAGACGGCCATCGTGCGGTGCCGCAGGCTGTCTGCATCCCGGCGAAGCCGTTCCGCGGTCATATCCACGGCTTTCAAAGATCGGATCGTCGACAGGCCGCGAAGGCGATCGAGCAGGAAGCCGTTCAGGCTGCCGGTTGCCGCCAGTTGTTTTTCGCTGGCTGCCTGGGCACGCCAGCCGATGAGCGCCATGAACAAGGGAATGAGGGGCGCAGAAATGAGGAGAATGAGAGCCGCCACCCAGGATTGGAAGGCCACGACGGCGAGGAACACCGTCGGAATCGCAACCGCCTTCAGTCGGGCAATATTATAGCGTGCAAGATAGGGTAGCAGCATGTCCGCCTGCTCCCCGAGGATGCTGGCGCACTCCCCGGATGCCTTCTCGCTCGGCGACCGTTCTGACAATCCGGCGGTTGCCGCGGCACGATGCCGACTTAGCTCGGGACGAGCGGCCTTGAAAGAGAGCCGCGTCGCAGCCGCATCCAGAACGGCGCGCAGCGTGCCAAGCGCTGCGACCGCCAGCGAGACCGGAAGAAGATTTTCGGCTTTGCCTTGCGTCGCCAGTTCCCCGACCGTCGAGGCAATCAGCCAGGCCTGAGGCGCCCAAAGCACAGCCGCGACGACGGCGACGATACTGGCCAGGACACCACGATGGTCGCCTTTTTCCTTCGAACCCAGCTGCTGATCGATGCCTTGCCCCGGTAACTCGGCACTCATGGTTGAAGTCACCTCTGCCTTGGTTGAAGGCACGCGCACCGTGCCCCTTCTGCATGGACTTACAGTCTTACGGCGTCGCACAAATTGATACGCATCAATCCCGGCCTACATAGGTACGGATAACGCCAAGGTTGCAAGGGAAAATTCACCGTATCCCGGCGCATAAATGCCGCGGCCTCGGCCCAACCGATTTTTCAGTGAAAGTACCAAGGCTTGATTTGCGCTTAAACGCGGCAAGGCAGCTGGGGGAAGGAAGCGCCATGCGGGAACTCGCAACCAACTCTCCGGGTTCGGAGAAATCAGGAAGAGTGGAAACCGAGGGATTTTCACTTCCGGCAAGCGGTATCAATCCACCTTCGACGTCGGAGATCGCTATCGAGCCCTCACGGCCAGGGATATTCGGCGATTTTCGCGCCCTCTGCCTTTAGGCGAGTTACCAACTGTCGCCGGTAGGCGACGACGTCCGGCACAGGCTTTGCTCGCCGGGTGGTGACTTCCTCAGCCGTAAACGGAGCGACAATGGATGGGTCACCCCAGCTTTTGACGACATAGTTGAGAACGGCGGCGATCTGCGCGTCGCTGAGGCTTGAACCGACGACACCCGGCACATGCATCATATAGGTGCGGCCTTCGTCATCGGCTGCGAATGCATCTATATAGCCCGGAAACTGCGGAATGCCGGCATGCGGTAGGCCCTCGCCCGTCTCGGTGTGACAACCGGCGCAGCGCAGCATGTAGTTGAACCGGGCCGAGTGATCCGAAGCCTGGGCCGACACCGCGACCAGGGCCAGACCACCGCCCAGGAGTGCTGCCAGCCGCGGGCGCCGAGCCATGTCAATGGCCCTCCCGCATGGCACGCAGCTGTTTATGAGCCTGCGGCGCTTTCAGCGCGGCATCGATTGTTGCCGTGTGCGCAAAGCTCCCGAGACCGTTCAAATCCTTGAGCACATAGTTGGCGACGGCCGTCAGCTCCTCGAGGGAGCCTGCCTCGGTCTGCGGCGGCATGACCAGGCCGATATAGTCGATGCCGTTGGCGCTGATCTTGCCGCTCAGGCCGCCGGCAAGCACGCCGGCAATGTAGGTCGGCGCCTTGTCGCCAAGGCGTGACCAGAGTGCCGGATCGACGAGCGGCGGCGCAACACCTTCGGTGCCGACGCCCCCCTCTCCGTGACAGGCTTCGCAAACCGCCACGAACATGTCCTTGCCATGGTCGGCGGCAAGCGCAGGCGCGGGGGAAACAGTGATGAGCGCCATGGCGGCAAGGGCAAACAAGCCATGCCGATCACTCATCCGCAACACCCACCAGGACGGCAACGGTGCAGTGATAGCCCTTGTCGGTATTGGCCATGCACCAGTTGATGTCGTTGTAGAGACCCATGCGATAACCGGGACGCTCGCGCTCCGACGTGAAGCAGAAGGTCGAGCCTGAAACAGAGGCCTTGCCGCAGCAGTCGTTGTATGAAACCAGATAATCCTTGTTGTCGTTCGGGTTGCGGCAGGTGCCGACCCAGGAGACTTTCGACGCCGAAGAACCCGGCGGGCAGGCCGTGGTGGTGCCACCCGACGTATTGCAGAGATTGCCGTCGAGGGCGCAGTAGCGCCAGTAGTCACAGGTGGTTTCGTCCTCGCCCTCTGCGGCGAAGGCAGAGCCGCCGGTCCGGTCGAAGGGCAGCATGGGCAACAGCGCCCCGCCGATCAGCGCCGCACCCGTCTTGGCGAGCACGCTGCGCCGGCCATACTGGCGGGCCGCATGGCGGCTGCCGGCCTCGGTAGCCTTGTCCATCAGGCGAAGAAGGCTTTCAATGAACTGTATCATCGTGTGTCTCCGAAGTTTGAAAATGTCAGGAATGCGCCGGAGCAGGGGCGTGCAGGAAACTCTGGATAGAATCGACACCCATTTCGGCGGCGTTGAACAGGCTTTCGAGCTGCTCGCGGCTATTGATCAGGCCCTTGGACCGGACGATACCTTCGCCGTCGATCAGCACGGCAAATGGCAGGCGCGAGACGCGGTAGGCCATGCCGAGTTCTGCGGAAAGCGCGTAGGGAAATTCCTGCAGCCCGGCCTTTTCGATGAAGGACTTGTGCTTGGCTTCCTCGCCGTCGCTTGCCAGCACGATGTCGAGCCAGCGGCCTTCGCTGCGGCGCATCGACTGCAGCGCCGGCAGCATCTTCTTGCAGATCGGGCAGGTGGTCGACAGGAAGAAGACGAGCGTGCTGCGCTGTCCGCGCGGGCCGATATAGATCGCACCGCCATTAAGGCTGGGCAGCGTGAAATTGAGCGTCGCCTCGCCGATCTTCGGCCCGGAATCATTAACCAGGGCACCGACAGGCGTGACGCGTTCGAACAGCACTCCGATCTGGCGGGCAAGAGCAAAGATGACGCCGATGAGGACCAGAACCAGGGCCCAGAGCACGACGACGGCAAAGATGAGAGCGTTCATGTTTTTATCCGGCAGTTCGTTGTCAGAATGTGCATAGCCGCCCGCCTAGCGCGTCAGGCGGCTATGCCCCGCATTGGCGAGCAATTGCTCGATCACCGCATAAATGAGCCAAGCCATGAGACCGCATCCGAGCGCCACCGCTGCTTCGGCAATACCGAGCGGCCGCTCCGTGACCATGAGCACCATTGCGGCGATCCCGGCGAGAAGCGTGTTGCGCACGAGCAGGGCTGCCGACAGCGGCTGGTCAGGACCGCCACAGCCACACTCGATCCGGGTGCGACCCCGCCCGATGTTGATGGCGATGCCAGCGGCATAGGTTCCAAGCAGAAGGATCGCGAGCGACGCAGCGAACCCCGCCGTCATCGGCAGAACCAGCAGCAGCACGGTTGCGATTTCAGCCGCGATCAGCAGGCGTGCGACGGGCTCAACCAGACCTTCTGGCAGAAGCTGATAGTCCGCGACATAGCCGGTTAAGGTGCTGAAATCGGAGGCCTTGTGCCATGCGGCCCGCAGGAACAGCAGCGCCGTGAAGGTGGTGGCGGATGCCGCCACCATGCCCGGAAATGCGGTCTGGAAGACGCCGTCCATCATTCGCCTGCGTAAACCAGCGCCGCAAACTTGCCGACGCTTTCCACCTTGCCGGAAAGCCTGGCCGCAAACTTCGTCGCAGGATCGATGTCGTAGCGGGTCAGGATGCCTTCGTCGTCATTCAAACCGAAGAGCACCGGTTCCTTGCCCTGCGTCACCGAAATGGACTTCACGCCTTCCACGACCGATCGGTAGAGTACTGTCTTTGTCGAAAGATCAACCGGCCATATTTCATGGGCCGCATCTTTGTGGCTGCCTTCCTTGGCATCGGGATGCATGGCCACGAAAAGTATGTCGTTGGCTGCGTTATAGGTCATCACCTCGATGCCGCCGGGCGCCCAGGCGCCCTCCTTGCCTTCGGTGATCGAAAACTTGTCGACGAGCTTTGCCGGACCATCCTTGTCGGCGACCGTATAGACGTTGCCTTTGAAGGACAGGAAGACGAGATTTTCACCGGCGCGTTCGCTAATCGCATAGAGCGCATCGGTGTCGCTGTCGAAAATCTTCTCGCTCTTTTCGGGGGCGCCGAAGCTGCCATCCGCCTTGACCGTGAAGGTCTGCATTGTGCCATCACCGCAGAGCGTGGTGAACCGCAGGCCTGATGTTGCCGGATGGACCGACCAGCAGCCCGGCGTCGGCACTTCCGCGATCGGCTTTCCGGCCGCCAGATCGACGACGGTGACCGACGTCGCGGGCGTGGCATTCTGCACGAAGGCATATTTCTCATCCGCCGAAAGCTGCAGCAGGCTCTTCTGCGGAGCCACCTGGGCCATCTTTTCGGAGATGATGATCTCGCGCTTGGCCGACATCGTATCGACGTCAAACTCCTGCAGAACCGCTTCCGTCGGGCCGGACGTGATACGCTTGGCATAGGCGGATGCCGTGTAGGCTGTCTTCCGGTCCTTGGTCAGGATAAACTGGGTGACAAGGCCGACACTGAGGATGCCCTTGCGGTCCAGTTCCTTCGCCCCGACCACATTGATGCGGCTCGCGCCGTCCCAGCTCTGGTCGACCGCAAACACGTTCGGACCCGGCTTGATCTTCTCAAGGACCGTAACCTTTTCTGGCACGAACTGCTCTTCGGCAAGAGCCTGGCCGGCAGCCATTATGCCGACCATAGCGGTCAGGCCCAGACTGAGAAAGCGCATGGTATCGTCTCCATTCGATTGCATTTTGTGCGAAGCTAGAGTCGGTCGACTGGAGAATCTATCCACCCTTCGAAAAGCATTTTGCTTATTATTTGAGCACGAGCGCCGTTGCCCATATATCGCTCATTTTTCTCTGGACAGATCCCCTCGGATGATGATTTGTGAACGCTAAAACATAGATCAGGATCCCATCGCATGTTCAGCCAGCGGTCCTATGAGGACGCGTCAGACCAGGAAAACGCCCTTCCGGGCTGGCAGCAGCAGTATCTGCAGCTGTCTCAAGGCTCCTATGCCGGCGAGGTCGCCCTGCTGGAACTGAACGGCGTGACAATCATCCGTGAGCGGGTGAATGTGGCGCTCGAACAGTTCTATTCCGCCCCTGACGATTCGCTGATCTTCTACGGCCACGCCCCGGCATCCGGCGGTTTTTACGTCAACGGCAACCTGCATGGCGGCAGCACGCTCGGCTTCGGCTGTCGATGGTCGGAACGATTGGCTGTGAGCCAGTGCATGAGCGACATGGTGATGGTCGTTCTCGATCTCGCGTCGCTCGGCATCCGTCAGCAACCGCCGGTCGGGGTGTTTTCCGGCCGGTCAGCCAATCAGGCGCAGGGTCTCTACGATTGGCTCGAAACGTTGCTTGATCTCCACGCCCGCGACCACGGCGCGGTCGCCGGACAGACGGAGGACCTGCTCGCTGATATGATCAAGGATCGGATGACCCTCCTGCTTGAACACGGAGATCTTGCACAGCCGGAAATTCGACATCCGTCCGATCTCAAGGACTATCGCCTGCTTGTCGACTGGCTCGAAAGCCACCCGCAGGAGCCGGTGACCGTGACCGAACTCTCAGCGGCGCTCAAGCTGCCGGCGGCCCGGCTGCGCAGCGCGTGCCAGACCTTCACCGGTTACCGGCTGGATGACATCCTGCTGATCCGCCGTCTCAACCACGCCCGCCGCGACCTTATCGCCGCCCGCGACCGTCCGCGAAAAGTCTCTGACGTCGCGCTGGACTGGGGCTTCTTCCATTGGGGTCGCTTTGCCGCCCGCTATCGCCAGCACTTCGGCGAGACACCCTCTGAAACCGTGCGAAACTTTGGCAGGCAGACGCTGACTTTCGCCTGACAATCCTGCCGGCAGCAACTACCTCTCGGATTTCACCATCACGGATCCCTCCTTCATCGCATTGAGGGTCGGAAGCGTTGCACACGGTAATGTTTCCATTACCGACAACATCTTTTTCCTAAAAATAATCGTCAGGTATGCGCAATACCGCAGCGATACGCTGCGATTTCGCATACGATTTTCTTGAATTGTCTTTTTTCGTTTCACCATTCGGGTTTCCGGATTGCGAAAACCATCCCTTGTGGCTGGATTGCTGCGTTACTGCAGCCAGCCGCTGTGGGAAGGACGCGATCCTTCAACAGCAGGATCAGACAATGAAGAAACCGACGCTGTCCACCGCCGAGCTCGACACCCTCATGATCGATTGGATCGATGGGGATGGGCACATCTTCGCGATCAATGACTTCGAGGCTCGCGAGCTGGGGATCGAAGCCACCGGCAGTCTGGCGCTGGAGCGCATCTACAGCAGCACCTCGGCACAATTGCTGAAAGCGATCGCGCGAGGCGAGCAGACAGCCGAGACAAGCTTTCCGGTGTGGATAAATTCACCGCGCTACAGCGAAATCCCGATGGTCGCGAGCGTCGTCCGCGACGCGACGTGGGGTCTCGCTGTGATCAAACAGGCCCTTTCCCCTGATGTCCTGGGTATCGGCCCGGAACTCGTCGAACGTGTCGAAATCCTGTCACAGATGATTGGTGCCGCCACCGAAGCCTGCTGGTGCATCGAGTTTCTGGAGCCGGTGGATACCTCGCTTGCAGAAGAGGAAATCGTCAGCCGGATCTTTTCCAACCAAAGCCGCTGGCGGGCCTGCAACGAGGCGATGGCGCGGCTCTACCGCGTGCCGGAAGGCCTCGATTTCAACACCCAGCCGGTCGCGCGATATTTTCCGGATACCGACATCAACCGCCAGATGATCCGCGATCTCGTTCGCTCGAACTACCGGCTCGATCATGCCGCCGCCGTCGACCGCCGGCATGATGGCAGCGAGATTATGGTGGAGAACGATTTTCGGGCTGCGATCAAGGACGGACTTCTCATCCGCCTCTGGGGCACGACACGCGACATCGGCCCTTACAAACAGCGCGAGCAGCAGCTCTCGGACCGCGCCGACACGATGCTCGACATTCTCAGTGCAACGCCCGATCCAATTCTGGTGATTTCGGAAGAGGGTATGGTGCTTGCCGCCAATCCGGCAACCGAAGCCGCCTGGGGACGCAGTGCCGAACAGATCCTCGGCCGTTCGATCCAACACTTCATTGAGACACGGAATGCCGCCGACAAGCTCAGGCACATCGCACTCGAGGACGATGACGGCGAACTGGATCTCGGCATGATCTCGCTCGACGACAGCCGCGATGTCTGGCGCTTCCGCTCCGCCCTGATGGAGGGCGAGACCCGGCGCTATGTGCTCACTGCCCGACGCAAGACAAAACGACGAACGCGCCGTCTCGCAGAGGAGGCCGTGTGATGAAGTTCTACGCCAACGACGTCACCAGTCTCTCCCATCGCCGCCTGCGTCCCGGCTTCATCGATGATCCGCAGTTTGGCACATTCCTCGAAGCGCTGCCGGATGGTGCAGCCCTGATCGAAGCTGATGGTCGTATCAAGCTGGTCAATGGCAAGCTCGAACTGCTGCTCAACCTCGCCCGCGGCGATCTGGTCGGTTCCGAACTTGCCAAGCATGCCAAGACCGCCGGTCCGGTGATCCAGAAACTTTCGACAGCCCTGCATCAATTGAAGCGTGTCGAAGTCTCGGGAACGCTGAACTCCCAGCGCAGTGTTGTTGCCAACCTTAGCATCCTGCGCACCGCCGATGGCGGCGCCTATGGGGCACTGCTCACCATGCGCGAGGCCAGCCGCCAGTCGCGCAACGAAGGCTCGGAAAACTTCCGCTTTGACGCCGAGACCGGTAGCGTGACGAGGACAAGCTTCGTCAGGACACCGGAGATCGACGCAATCGTCAAGCAGGCGGAAACCGCGCTCGATCGCGGCGCGAGCGTGCTGCTGACCGGCGAGACAGGAACCGGAAAGAGTGAAGTCGCCCGGTTGATTGGCAGCGGCAGCGAGGCGGGGGCTGCACCCTTCGTGCATGTTCGCTGCGGCCTTTTGTCGGATGCCCAGTTCGATGCGGAGATGTTCGGGATCGAACCCGGCTCGGCCATGGATACCTCGACCCGCGGCAAGCTCGGTTATGTCGAGGCGGCCGATGGCGGTATTCTCTTCCTCGATCAAATCACCGATCTCTCGATTGCCGCCCAGTCCAAGCTGGTAGCCTTCCTCGAAACCCAGACCTTCAGCCGGCTGGGGTCGGCCCAGCGTAGGCAGGCCCGTATCAGGATCATCGCCGCCACCAACGAGAACCTCACCGATCTCGTCGCGGCCGGTGCTTTTCGAAGCGACCTCTACTACCGCATTGCCGTCATGCCGTTCGAATTGCCGCCCTTGAGAGAGCAGGCGGGCATGATCGATGCCCTGATTGAGCATCATCTGCGCAGCCTCAATCTCGGCCGCAAACCCCAACTGCGACTGTCCGCCGAGTTTCTCGCCAAGCTGCACGCCCATTCCTATCCGGGCAACATCAGGGAACTGGCCAATATCCTGGAGCGGGTCGCCGCCGTTGCCGACGATGTGGGACGTGCCGAGCATTTCATCGCACCAATGTCTGCTCTGGAAACACGCTCATCCGTGGCACTGCCTGTTGGGCCGACTACGCCCGAGTCTCTGGAGGCTTCGGCGACACCCTTCAAGGATCTGGTCCAGGAGTTCGAGACCTGGGTTCTGGAAAAATCCATCGCAGAAAATGGAAGCAAGCGAAGTGCCGCAAAGGCGCTCGGGATCGATATCGCCACCCTCGTCAGGAAGACGAAACGAAAACGATAGACTTCAAAACCACCAAAGGGGAATAAGAATGAGAAAACTCAGCGCATTCACCATCCTTACTATAACCACCGCAAGCCTTCTATCGCAGGCATATGCTGCCTCCGCAGCCGAGCTGAACATCCTCACCTGGGAGGGATATACGGCCGAGAAATTCATCTCGAAGTTCGAAGCCGCTTCGAGCTGCAAGGTAACGGCCTCATATGTCGGCTCGAACGACGATTTCGCCGCCAAGCTTGCCGCCGGCGGCGGTGTCTATGACATTATCACCCCCTCGCTCGATACCGTGCCGATGATGCGGCTTGCAGGCTTCGTCCAGCCGATCGACACGGGAAAGGTCGAGGGTCATGGCGATCTCTACCCGGAATTTTCCAAGTCGGGCGATGTGGTGGCGGACGGCGAAACCTGGGCCGTTCCGCTGGTCTGGGGCTCGGTTTCACTGATCTATCGCCCGGACAAGTTTGCAACCACGCCGGATTCGATCGGCGTCCTGTTCGACCCGGCCAACAAGGGCAAGGTTTCGATGTGGGACGACAAGTCCGCGATCTATTGGACCGCCCGCTATCTCGGTTATGACAACGTCTTCGACCTGACCGACGAACAGCTGGAAGCGGTCAAGGCCAAGCTCATCGAGCAGAAGCCGCTGGTGCGCAAATACTGGGCCTCGGCCGGCGAACTTACGGAACTGATGGCCAACCAGGAGGTCTTCATCTCCAACGCCTGGACAGGCCTCACCAGCAAGGACGTCAACAACCTGAAGAAGGGTTTCGAGGTCGTCGAATTCACTCCGAAGGAAAAGGCCGAGGGCTGGATGGATTCGATGATGCTGGTGAAAGATACCCCGAACGAGGACTGCGCCTACAAATTCATGTCCTTCATGAACTCGGCGGACGGTCAGTGTGGCATTGCCGAATCCACCGGCTACTTCCCGGTCAATCCGAAAGCCGTCGCCGGCTGCATGGACGACCAGATGAAGAAGGATCGGCAGGTCGATAACGTCGAGTTCGTGAAGAGCCTCGTGATGTGGCAGCAGCCCAAGCGCCTCGACAAGTATCTGGAAGTCTGGAACGCCGTGAAGGCCGCTCCCTGATCCCTTTCCAATGGAGATGCCCCCGCCTTGCGCGCGGGGCGTCTCCCACAAAACGACAGCCAAGAAGTTCGTGGGGAACGTATGACTTCCAACCCGATCGTGGCGCTTTCCGGCGTCACCAAGACCTATGGGATTTTCACGGCGCTGCACGCCATCGACCTCGATATCGCCGAGGGTGAATTCGTCACACTGCTCGGCCCGTCCGGCTGCGGCAAGACGACGACGCTGCGGCTGATCGGCGGTTTCGAGCAGGCAAGTACCGGCCGGGTCGCCATCGACGGCAAGGATGTCACCCACAGCCCGCCCTACCACCGGCCCGTCAACACCGTGTTTCAGGACTATGCGCTCTTTCCCCATATGAGCGTTGCCGAAAATATCGGTTACGGTCTTAGCGTCAAATCCAACAATGTACCGAAATCAGAGCGGACCGAGCGCGTGGCCGATACGCTTGCCATGGTCGGGCTGGACGGCATGGCGCATCGCCGCCCGGGCGAGCTTTCCGGCGGCCAACGCCAGCGCGTCGCCATGGCCCGCGCCATCGTCAGGCGGCCGCGGGTTCTGCTGCTGGACGAGCCACTCTCGGCCCTCGACGTCAAGCTGCGCGAAGGCATGCAGGTGGAGCTGAAGCGCCTGCACCGGGAACTCGGCATCACCTTCGTCATGGTCACCCATGACCAGACGGAAGCCTTGGCGCTTTCCGACCGGATCGTGGTGATAAACCAGGGTCGCATCGCCCAGATCGGCTCTCCGACAGATCTCTACGACAATCCGGCAAGTCCCTATGTCGCTGACTTCATCGGCGCAACGAACCTCATCGATGCCGAGATTATCGGCCAGGAGAATGGCCTGGCCACCCTTCGCCTTGGCAACGGCATGATCATCCGCGGCACTCGCGGCCCCTCCGCCAAGACGGGCAAGGCGACCATCGGCATACGCCCGGAGCGTTTCCAGACAAACAGTATCGAAGGTCTCAATCCACTCCACTGCACGGTATTGGAAAGCCTGTTTCAGGGCGATCGTCTGCGCGTCGAACTGGCTCTTGATGGGATCACCAAACCGCTCTTTGCCGAGTTGCCGCGCACGGCCTCCGCCTCGCTGGATGTTTATCCCGGCAAAAAAGCCACCTTCTACGTCGATCCGGCCGACATCCTCGTCTTCGAAGGAGACGCCCGATGATGCTGACACGCCGGACATTTCCGGGTTTCGCCGCCCTTTTCTCGTTTCCTCTGGCGTGGGTGTTGCTGCTGCTGATCGTGCCCTATGGGATTATGATTTCGGTCAGCTTCTGGACGCGGCAGTTCCCGCTCTTCTACCCCGACTTCCAGTTCGGCAACTACGCCCTGATCTTCTCCGATCCGCAATATACGACGGTCATCCTGCGGACGCTGAAAATCGCCCTGATCGTCACCGTCTGCGCCCTACTGCTCGGCTATCCACTGGCCTATTTCCTCGTCTTCACCATCCGCTCGGCGGCGCTGCGCAACGCGCTCTACATGCTGGTGATCGTGCCGCTCTGGGTTTCCTACCTGCTGCGCGCCTATACCTGGAAGATCATCCTCGGCACCGATGGCGCCCTGAATTCCCTGCTGGTCTCGACCGGCATCGTCGATGCCCCACTCGATATCTTTCTCTACAACCAGACCGCCATGGTCATCACGCTGGTCTATATCTTCGTGCCCTTCATGGTGATGCCGCTGTTCACGGTCCTGGACAATATTCCTCAGCGCCTGATCGAAGCCTCGGAAGATCTCGGTGTCGGTCCGTTCATGACCTTCTGGAAGGTCATCTTCCCCCTTTCGCTCGGCGGGGTGATCGCGGGTGCGACCATGACCTTCTGCCTCTCTTTCGGCGATTTCGTCGCCCCAGTCCTCGTCGGCGGCCCGGATGGCACGATGGTCGCCAACCTGCTGCAAACGCAGTTCGGCGCGGCCCTCAACTGGCCGCTCGGCTCGGCGCTTGCCACGCTCGTTCTGGCCCTGGTGCTGGTGCTTCTACAGATTTCGACCCGGCTCGACCGGGCCGGCCACATCGATCTGGCGTGAGGAGAGACCCATGCGTTCTCTGAGATGGTGGCAAAAGGGCATGGTTGGCGTCAGCCTCGGCGTGCTCGCCTTCCTCTACCTGCCGATCGTCATGCTGGTGATGTTCTCCTTCAACGACAGCAAGGTCACATCCTTTCCGCTCGCCGGCTTCACGCTGCACTGGTACGAGGCCTTTCTGGCAAACGGCACGATGCTGCGGGCCTTCTGGAACAGCCTCGTCGTCGCCGTCTTTGCCACAGCGCTCAGCGTTGCCATCGGCGTGACCGCGGCTCTGGCGCTCGATCGCTACGAGTTTCCCGGAAAACGCCTTTTCCAGAACGCCATCCTGCTGCCGCTCAGTCTGCCGGGCATCGTCACGGGTATCGCCATGCTGAACTTCTACAAGCAGATCGGCATTCCGCAGAGCCTGACCGCCGTGGTGATCGGCCATGCCACGGCTTTGCTTGGGGTCGTGGTCTCGCAGGTCATGACGCGGCTTGCCAAGATCAACCGTCGCCAGTTCGAAGCCTCGGCGGACCTAGGCGCGACTCCGGTCGAAACCTTTCGCCGGGTGACGCTGCCGTCGATCCGCAGCTCGATCATCGGCTCGGCGTTGCTTTGCTTCACGCTCTCATTCGACGAGATCCCCGTCACCTACTTCCTGACAGGTCGCGAAGTGACCTTGCCGATCTATATCTATTCCACGCTCCGGCGTGGCATCACACCGGAGATCAACGCAATCGGCACCGTGATCGTCGCCGCTTCGTTCATCCTCATCATCCTGTCGGTCACGCTGCTGCGTGAACGCGATCAATCATAGTCCATATAAGGGAGAAAGAGCATGGATGCATCGACCTACACCCACGACTTCTGGCGCGGCAAAGCCTCTGGCCTGAAATTCCGCACTCAGCATTTCATCGACGGCGCTTACGTGCCCTCCGCCGATGGCCGCACCTTCCCGAGCGTTAATCCGGCGACCGGCGAGACCATCATCGACGTCGCCCGCGGTGGTGACGCCGAAATCAATCACGCCGTTGCGGTGGCCCGCAAGGCTTTCAAATCCGGCGCATGGTCGCGCATGGACCCGCGCGCGCGCATGGCCGTGCTTGAAAAGTTCTCGGCCCTTATCGAAGCCAATGCCGAGGAATTTGCCGTGCTGGACAGCCTCGACATGGGCAAGCCGGTGATGGACATGATGAACATCGACATCCCCGGCTCGGTCACCAGCCTGAAGTTCTTTGCCGAAACCATCGACAAGATCGAAGGCGCCGTCACCAACACAGCCGCCAATGCATTGCACTATATCCTGCGCCAGCCGCTCGGCGTCGTCGGCATCATCGTGCCATGGAACTATCCGCTGATGATGGCGGCGTGGAAGCTCGGCCCCGCGCTCGCAACCGGTAACTCCGTCGTGCTGAAACCGGCCGAACAATCGCCATTGTCGGCCAATCTCCTCGCCGAACTCTTCATTGAAGCGGGCGGTCCGGCCGGTGTGCTGAACGTCGTCCATGGTCTTGGCGAGGAAGTCGGCAAGGCGCTGGCGCTGCACAACGACGTCGACAAGATCGCCTTCACCGGCTCGACTGAAGTCGGCAAGCTGCTGATGATCTATGCCGGCCAATCCAACATGAAGCGGGTGACGACCGAATGCGGCGGCAAGACCCCGCAGATCATTCTCGGCGACTATGACGACCTCGATACCGCCGTCACCTATGCCGTCAACGGCATCTATGGCAACCAGGGCGAGGTCTGCAATGCCGGCTCCCGCATCCTCGTCGACAAGCGCATCCATGACGATTTCGTCGAGCGCTTTGCCGCCCGCACGAAGGAAAACTTCGTGCTCGGCGATCCGCTCAACCCGTCCACGACCATCGGTCCGCTTGTCACGTCGTCTCACCAGCAGCGCGTGCTGAGCTATATCGATATCGGCCGCAAGGAAGGCGCCTCGCTCAGGTTCGGCGGCGGCACATTCAGCTCCGCTCCGGCCGGCGCCTATGTCGAGCCGACCCTGTTCACCGGCGTCAACAACACGATGCAAATCGCCCGTGAAGAGATCTTCGGGCCGGTGGCCACCGTCATTCCGGTCAATGGTGTCGAAGATGCAATCGAGATCGCCAACGATTCAATCTACGGCCTCGCCGCCTCGATCTGGACCCGCGATATCTCGAAGGCCCACATTTTCGCCCGCGATATTGAAGCCGGCGTCGTCTGGGTCAACTGCTTCGACCACGGCGACATGACCTCGATCTGGGGCGGCTACAAGCAGACCGGCAACGGCCGCGACAAATGCCTGGAAGCGCTGACCCAATACACACAGACGAAATCCGTCTGGGTCAATCTGGGCTGAGCCCAGATACCTTGGCAATCCGTCCATCACCGAACGTCACCAGACATTCGGTGATGGAGAACATCGATCAGGCAGCCTGGGTCTTCCGAGCGCCCCGTGCCCATTCCGGCAACCATTCACCGTGAGCGGCGAGCAGGTCGTCGGTCAGCGACCAGATCTGGTCGAGATCGAGTTCGGCGGCCGTGTGAGGGTCCATCATCGCGGCGTGGTAGATGTGCTCGCGGTTTTCCGTCATCAGCGCCGCAACCGTCAGTTCCTGCACGTTGATGTTGGTGCGGATGAGGGCTGTCAGTTGCGGGGGCAGGTCGCCGATGAAGGTCGGCTGGATGCCGTTTTCATCGACGAGGCAAGGCACTTCGGCAGCGCAATTGTCCGGCAGCGAGGTGATGCAGCCATTATTGCGCAGATTGCCGTAGATGACCGAGGGTTCGCCGGTCCAGACCGAGTTCATGATCGAGGAGGCGTATTCCTTCGATTGCGAAACCTCGATCTTTTCGGCGGAACGGTAGGCGGCCGCCTGCCCCTTCCAGCGCTCCACCTGCTCGATGCAGCGCTTGGGGTATTCATCGAGCGGAATGCCGAATTTCTCGATCAGGTCCTCGCGGCCTTCCTTGATGAAATAGGGCGTGTATTCGGCGAAATGCTCGGAGCTTTCGGTGACGAAGTAGCCAAGGCGGGTCAGCATCTCGTAGCGCACCTTGTTGGGGCAACGCGGGTTCCATGTCGGCTTCGGCGCCCGGCCTTCGCGGTAGCCGCGCACGAGATCGGGGTAGAGATCGCGGTAGGAGCCGTCCGGCTGGCGATGCTCGAATTTCAGGTAGAAGGCCATGTGGTTGATGCCAGCCGAGCGGTAGCGGATTTCCTCGTAGGGGATATCGAGGTCGTGGGCGAGTTCCATCGCCGTACCCTGGACCGAATGGCAAAGGCCGACCTGCTTGATCTTGGGATATTTTTCCGCGATCGCCCAGGTGTTGATCGCCATCGGGTTGACGTATTGCAGCAGGATCGCCTCCGGGCAGACCTGCATCATGTCCTCGCAGATCCTCCACAGATGCGGCACGGTGCGAAGACCGCGCATGATGCCGCCGACGCCGAGCGTATCGGCGATCGTCTGGCGAAGGCCGTATTTCTTCGGCACTTCGAAATCGGTGACCGTGCAGGGCTCGTAGCCACCGATCTGGAAAGCAACGACGACGAAGTTTGCGCCTTCCAGCGCCTTGCGCTGGTTGGAATGCAGCTCGATCGTCGCCGTGGCACCCAGCGTCGAGATCAGCTTGCGGACGACGACTTCGCTCTCTTCCAGCCGCTGCGGATTGATGTCCATCAGGGCGATTTTTGCGCCCGACAGCGCCGGGCGCTGCAGCACGTCGCCGATGATGTTGTTCATAAACACGGTCGAGCCCGCGCCGATAAAGGTAATCTTGGGTTGTCTGGTCATGGGATATGCCTCTTGGATTATGCAGCTACTTCGAAGGCGGCGCGGACGAGCCGTTCGGTGTAGGCGGTCTTGGGATGGGTAAGGACGTCTTCGACGGGGCCTTCTTCAACGATCTTGCCGTGCTGCATCACCACCACCCGGTGGCAGAGCGCGCGCACGACCTTCAGATCGTGGGAGATGAAGAGGTAGCTCAGTCCTTTTTCGTCCTGCAGCTTGCGCAGCAGTTCGATGATCTGGGCCTGTACGGAGAGATCGAGCGCCGAAGTCGGCTCGTCGAGCAGGATGAACTCGGGCTCCAGTGCGACGGCGCGGGCGATGGCGATGCGCTGGCGCTGACCGCCGGAGAACTCATGTGGGAAGCGCGACAGGATATTGGTCGGCAGCCCGGCGCTGGCCAGCGCCTCGCGGACCCGGTCGAGCCGCTCGTTTCGGTTCGCACCGAGCTTGTTGACGATCAGCCCCTCCTCGATGATCTGGCCGACCGACATGCGCGGATTGAGCGACGAGAACGGGTCCTGGAAGACGATCTGCATGCGTGAGCGCAATGGCCGCATCTCTTCGCGGGTCTTCTTCTCGATCGACTGGCCATCGAACAGGATCTCGCCGCCATCGGCGCGCAGAAGCTTGACCAGCGCCTGCCCGAACGTCGTCTTGCCGGAGCCGGATTCGCCGACGAGGCCGAGCGTTTCATGACGATGCAGCTTAATCGACAGGCTGTCGACCGCCACCAGCTCCTTCAGCTGCGGCTTGAAGAAGCCGCCATGCTTGAGCATGAACGACACCTTGACATCGCGGCCTTCGAGAATGGCCGCAGAGTCCACCGGCATGGGATTGGCGATCCCTTTGGGTTCGGACGACAGCAGGTGGCGCGTATAGGCATGCTGCGGATTGGTAAACAGCGCCGACGTCGTGTTGTGCTCCTTTACCTCGCCGTTCTGCATCACATAGACGTAATCGGAGAATTGCCGCACCACCGTCAGGTCATGGGTGATCAGGATCACCGCCATGCCCAACGTCTTCTGCAGATCGCGGATCAGGTTGAGGATCTGCGCCTGCACGGTCACATCGAGCGCCGTCGTCGGCTCATCGGCGATCAGTACATCGGGGCTGTTGGCGAGCGCCATGGCGATCATGATGCGCTGGCGCTGGCCGCCGGAAAGCTGGTGCGGATACTGGTTGAGACGGGCTTCGGGGTCGGGAATCTGCACCTGACGCAGAAGCTCCAGAGTGCGCTGCGTCGCCTGCGCGCGGCTCATCTTCTGGTGCACACGGATCGCCTCGATGATCTGGGCACCGATCGTATAGACCGGGTTCAGCGAGCTCATCGGCTCCTGAAAGATCATCGAGATCCGGTTGCCGCGCAGCGCCCTGCGCTGGCGGTCGGAGAACTTCAGTACGTTCTTGCCGTCATATTCGATGGTGGACCGATCAGCCACCTTGGCACGCTTGGTGAGCAGGCCCATGACGGTGCGGGCCGTCACCGATTTTCCCGAACCGGATTCGCCGACCACGGCAATCGTCTCGCCGCGATAGAGCTGGAAGGAAACGTCCTTGACCGCATCCACAATGCCGTTCTCCACCTTGAAGGTCACGGCGACGTTGCGGGCGTCGATGATCGGCTTGCCGATGGCGGCGGCGTGGTCGTGCCGCTGCTGGGGGGCGAGTGTATTCAATTCCGGGAGCGCCATGGGTGCCTCCTCCTCAATAGGGATCGACAGCATCGCGCAGACCGTCGCCCAGCGCATTGAACGCAAAGACGGTGATCAGCACGAAGGCGACGGGGGACAGGATCCACGGATAGGACCCGATGACGGAATAGGTGGCGGTATCCTGCAGCATCAGCCCCCACGACATCAGCGGCGGCTTTACCGCAAAGCCGAGGAAACCGAGGAAGGATTCGAGCAGCACGACGTTCGGGATCGCCAGCGTCACTGCGACGATGACGTGGCTCATGACATTGGGGAAGATATGCTGGAAGATGATGCGCCGGTCGGTCGCCCCGATCGCCATCGCCGCCCGGACATAATCGATGCGGGCGAGCGCCAGCGTCTTGCCGCGCACCTCGCGTGACATCTGCGCCCAGCCGAGCGCCGACATCACGAAGATGACGAAGGCGAGGAACACATTGGTCGGGGCCGTCACCGGGATCAGCGAGGTCAGCGCCAGATAGAGCGGCAGTTGCGGGAAGGCGAGCACCAGCTCGACGAAGCGCTGCATCCAGACATCGAAACGGCCGCCGAAATAACCGGAGACCATGCCAACTGTCGTGCCGACGACAGTGACGATGAACACCACCGTCAATGCGATCGTCAGCGACACGCGTGAGCCGTAGAAGATTCGCGAGAGCACATCGCGGCCGAACTTGTCGGTACCGAGGAAGTTGACGGGCGTGCCATCGGTGGCGCCGAAGAAATGCCGCTCCGTGGGCACGAGGCCGAGCAGCTTGTACTTGAAGCCCTTCACGAAGAAGCCAAGCTCCAGCGGATTGGCATAGTCCGGCCCGACGATCGGCTGGAAGGTGATTGGGTCGAGCTCGGTGCCCTCGCCGACCTTGTAGGTGCGCGGCCAGACAAGACTGCCGTCCTGATCGGTGATGCTGATCGTCTGCGGCGGCGCAAAGGCGACACCCGTCAGCTTCGGATCGACTGGAGAGAAGAACTCCGCAAAGATCGTCATCAGCATCAGGAGGCAGACGAGCACGAGGCCCATCATGCCGGTCCAGGAATGCTTCAGCCGGCGCCAGACCAGCGCCATATAGGTTTCGTTGTGATGCTGGTCGGGCGGCACCGGCACGGAGAGCGTGATGGTCTGCGCGGATTCGAACTTCATGCGTGCGCTCCTCCGCCAAGCCGGACACGCGGATCGAGCATCGCCAGCAGCATGTCGGCGATGATGTTGCCGACGATCAGGGTTGCCGACAACACCAGCATGAAGGTGGCGGTGACATAGACGTCACCCACCCACATGGAGCCAACGATGGCCGGGCCGACTGTCGGCAACGCGAAGATGATCGCGGTCTCGATCTCGCCGGTCAGCATGTAGGGCAGCACGACGCCCTGATACATCACGAGCGGATGCAGGGCGTTGGGCACCGCGTGACGCAGGATGACCTTGCTTTCGGACAGGCCCTTGGCCCGCGCCGTCTCGACATATTGCGCGTTCAGCGTATCGAGCAGATTGCCGCGCATCACCCGCATATTGTAGGCGAGACCGCCGAAGGTGGCGATGGCAATAACCGGCCAGACGTGTTTCAGGAGATCGACGAACTTGTCCCAGGACCAGGGCGCGCCGCCATATTTGGCGGAGTGGAAGCTGTTGATCTCGGTCACGTTGAAATGGAAGACGAGGATATAGACGATGATCAGCGCCATGAGAAAGCGCGGCACCGTCATGCCCAGAAACGAGATGCCCGACAGCAGGCTATCGACCCAGGAATATTGCCTGGTAGCGGCCAGAATGCCGAAGGTGATGCCGATGATCGATGCGAGGATGTGGCAGACCAGCGCCAGCGCCAGCGTCCGGGGCAGGCGTTCGCCGACCACTTCCGACACGGGCTTGTTGTAGAAAAGGCTGTGGCCGAAATCGCCGCGTGTCAGGATGCCGGTGATCCAGTTGACGTATTGCACCGGTAGCGGCTTATCGAGGCCGTTGGCAATCTTGTAGGCATTGGCCTGGGCGTCGGCTTCATCGAAGGATGCGCCACCCTGGTTGATGAGCTGCGAGCGGATGTAGTCGCTATAATCTCCCGGCGGCGCCTGGATGATCGCGAAGGTGACGACGCTCAAGACGAAGAGCACGGGGATTGCGGATGCGATGCGCACAAGCAGAAATCGGAACATGGCTGTTAGGTTCTCTTGTGTGTTGAAGCGTGTCGCGGTCCATCAGGATCGTTTTCACGCTTCAGTCCTATCTTCTGGGTCTCGCCCCGGCCGCGGTGGTCTGCAGCCGAGGCGGTCTCTGGGAGAGATCAGTTGATCGGGCCGCCTTCGCCCGGCTTGCCCGGAAGCTGCTGCGGGAACAGCTCGTAGTCGCCTTGCTTGTCGGCAGCCACGAAGACCCGTTCGCGGATGATCGTATCCTCGGCCCAGTTGAACATCATGATCGGCGCGCCGGTCGGGATGTTCGAGAACCGCTTGTTGATGATCAGCGCACCCGGATATTCGGTGAGACCAATGGAGTCGATGTGGGTGGTGGCCACCCTCTGATAGTCCTTCATCAGCTGCGCCCGCTCGTCATTGTCCTGGCTGCCGATGAACTTGTTGACGATATCGACAAGCTCCTGCTCGAAGGGCATCAGGTCAAGCTTTCCGCTTTCCGGCACGCGGTGGTGCCAGCTGGTGCGCGGACCCGTCGCAGCAAGCTGCGGCGTGTTCTGCACTACGGATGCCAGCTCCGCACCGTTGCGAAGAACGAGCCAGTCGAAGCGGCCGGCATAGTTGGTCGCATCACGCTGCTTGCCATCCAGCGAATTGAGCACGACCCGGATACCAAGCTGCTCCATCTGACCGACGACACCTTCTGCAAGGTTCTTATCGGTGTTGTAGTCCGACGAAACCAGCAGCACGATCTCGACATCCTTGCCACCCAGCTTGTCGGCCGGATAGTTGACGAAGCCGTTGCCATCCGTGTCCTTCAGGCCGACCTTTTCAAGTAGTGCCTTCGCACCGTCCAGATCGTAGGGATAGTAGACCGTCGACTGGCGATCATAGAAGCTCGTGCCAGAGGACAGGCCGCCCGGATAAATCGCGGTGAAAGGTCCCTTGACGAGGGATTCGCCGAGCTTCTTGCGATCGAGCGCCATGGTGACGGCCTTGCGGAAGTCCTCATTGCGGTTGAGTTCGCGCACAGCCTGCGCCCGTTCGTCGGGTTCGCCCCAGCCATTGCCGGAGAAGTTCATGCGCAGATTGTAGCCGATCAGGCGGGCGCCGAAGGCGAGACGGGCCGGTGCTGCTTCATCCGCCGCACGCTTCAGGGATTCCACGAAATTTTCCGGCTGCTCGAGGTTCGAGAAGTCACCGGAACCGGCAATTGCCTGCACGTCGCGGTCGGCCCAAGTCGAGAGCTTGTAGTGCATCTCGTTCAGGTAGGGCAGCTGGTTGCCGGCTTCGTCAACCTTCCAGTAGTAAGGGTTGCGGCGCAGGACGATGATATCGTCGGAGCGATACTCGACCGGCACCCAGGCGCCCATGACCGGCATGTTCAGATACTCCGGCGGGAAGCCGTTCTTGTACTGATCGTAGGTCATGTCCTTGTTGTATTTGGGATGCTTGGTCTTCAGGATATGCGCCGGACCGGGGCAGAAGGTGCCATAGGCCATCGAATAGAGATACTGGCGCGGGAAGGCTTCCTTGAAGGTCCACTCGACCGTGTTGGCATCGATTGCCTTCAGCGTCGTGCCCTCGCCGAAGGTTTCCGGTGTTGCGCCATTGAGCGGCGAGACGTTCGGGTCGACGACGTTGTCATCCCAGTAGAACATCACGTCTTCCGACGAGAAGGGAACGCCATCAGACCATTTTGCGCCTTCGATCAGGTGCATGGTCAGCTTGTGGCCGTCCTCGGACCAGTCCCAGCTTTTTGCCAGGTTCGGCAGCGGCTCGACGTCCTTCGCCTCGACCTGGTAAAGCGGCGCGGTGCGCGTCAGGCATTCGAACATTTCGATGTCGATGCCGCCCCAGCCTTGGGTCTGGCCGGCGGAATAGTTCCAGCCTTCCGGGCGGCCGCCGACGACGTGGCGCATCGTGTCGCCATAGACGCCGATACCATCCGGCATGTTGCCGGTCTTGAAGACCATCGGCTCCTTCGGCAGGCGCTCGGCCACCGGCGGCAGCTTGCCGGTCTTGACGAATTTCTCGCTGACCCAATCCGGCTCGTGATACGCGGGCAGCGCCTTGTATTCGAGGATGGAATCGCGCGGGACATAGGTGATCTTGCCCTGCGCGGGAAATGGCGGTTGCTCGGGTACAACCGTTGGCTCGGAAGCCCAGGCGTGTACGGCAAAAGCCGAGACGCCAAGCAAAAGCCCGGCTCTCAGCGTCATGTTGCGAATGGATGTCATCGTTCCTCTCTCCCTTATGTTTCACGCCGGCGGACCGGCTTGCTCCTCAGCATTTCAGTCCGGAGGAAAGGCGCGCGGCTCTCCTTTGCCACTCCCCTTCTCCGTCATTCACTCAGCTTGCAGCGCGCAGCTTCGTCGCTTCCTTCTCCGCACGCAGTTCGTCGATCGAGCGGACTTCGCGGCGGGCAACGCCGTTCCATTCGCGGGTCTTGACGGTCGGCTTGCTCAGCCGCTCCTTGGCGGCCGGGATCGCATGGGCGTATTGCGGCAGCCATTCCGCCTGGGCCACGACCATCTCGTCGACCATCTGCCAGACCTCCTCCGGCGTGCAGATGGCGCCGACCAGGGGATCATGCAGCACGGCGAGCTTCAACAGATCGATATCCCCGGTGATGGCGGCATGCACCGACATGCGCTGGACGTTGATCGAGGAAATGCAGGTGGCGGCGCAGGCTTCCGGCAGGGTAATGCCGGCGACCATGTTGAGGCCGAAGCGATCGACGAAACCGGGGCTCTCGATGATCGCATCCGACGGCAAGTTTGTGATGATGCCGTTGTTCTTGACGTTGAAGTGACCGCGATAGACACGCCCCGTCTCCAGCGCTTCAAGAATGTGGCTCGCATGCTCGTTGGAGCGGCGGGCCGGATCGATCGGCTTGTTGGCGTCTTCCAGAAACTGCGGATATTCGGTCTCGAACCAGTTGCGGGTCTCTGTCGAATGGCGAAGATAGCCGCCAGTTTCGCCGTGGATCCAGTCGGACATATCGATCCAGCGGGTAATTTCCTCCGGCCGCTTGCGATACCAGGGCAGGTATTCTGACAGGTGGCCGTTGCTCTCGGTGGAGTAGACGCCAAAACGCTTCAGGACGTCGATGCGCAGCTTTTCCTGCTGCGAGAAAACGGGATGCGCCTCGAAGGCTGCAACCAAATCATCCTTGCCGATTTTGCGGCCCTTGACGCGCACATCCACGAACCAGGTCTGGTGGTTGATGCCAGAGCAGATGTAATCCAGTTCGCCTTCGCCGGCGCCAAGAATTTCGGCGATCTGTTCTGCGCCGTGCTGGACGCCGTGGCAGAGGCCGATCGTGTCGACCTTGCCATATTCGATCGCCGCCCAGGTGTTCATCGCCATCGGATTGGCATAGTTCAGGAATTTTGCGCCCGGTTCGGCCAGTTCGCGGATATCCTTGCAGAAGTCGAGAATGACCGGGATGTTGCGCTGGCCATAGAGGATGCCGCCAGCGCAGATCGTGTCGCCGACGCACTGGTCGACACCATATTTCAAGGGGATGCGGATGTCGTCGGCATAGGCTGCGAGCCCGCCGACCCGCACGCAGGAAATAATGTAGCGCGCGCCGGCAATCGCCTCGCGGCGGTCGGTCGATGCCGTGACTTTCGCCGGAAGGTCGTTGGCCTCGACGATCTTGTCGAGGATCGACTTGATCATGCCGAGATTGTGCTCGCTCATGTCGGTGAGCGCGAATTCGACATCGCGGAACTCTGGCACGCAGAGAATATCGGTGAAGAGTTTCTTGGTGAAGCCGACGCTGCCGGCGCCAATAATGGCAATCTTGAAGCTGCTCATGCTGTCCTCGTCGCTGGTCATTCGGCCGGGAAAAACGAACAGGGTAAATTCAATGCACAGAAAACATGGCATTTCTCATGCCACAGCCCTCCCGCTCTCCCTGTCGACGCCGCTCCAACCCGGTCATCTTGCTTTGTTGAGGGGCATTATGCGTATAATGCAGGAGGTCGCCAGAGAGGTATTATGCTTTTATGGGTAATTTTGTGCTGAAAAAACTGATCGAGAACGGGCCTGTCATGAGGACCGTATCCTTGCCGCGCGGACGCCACAGCCTCCACACCATGCCGACCAGCACAGGCTATGAAATCCGCACCGACGCCAGCTACGACTGGGACGGGCGCAAGCGCGGCGAAACGCCGTTCACGGTACTGCAGCACACGATCGGAGGTGCGGGAAACCTGCGCTACGAGAGCCGCAATTACCGTGTCAAGGAGGGCGAGACCCTACTGGTGCTGGTACCCCACAACCACCGTTACTGGCTGGAACAAAACGGCCGCTGGGAATTCTTCTGGATTTCCATGAACGGCGAGGAAGCGCTTCGCATCCACAAGGCGATCCTTGCGACGACCGGCCCGATCCTCAACCTGAAGCCCGAAACTATAGAACGTCTCGCCGATTGCAGCCTGCGGCTGATCTCCGGCGGAGCCGACCAACCCGGCAGCGCGTCAGCGATCGCCTATGAGGCGGCGATGGTGCTTTACGACGATGTCTTCGGGTCCCATCCGGTGCTCAGCCAGGAATATCGCACCATGCAGCACGTCATCGACCATATATCAGCCAATCTGGAAAAGCCGCTTTCCGTCGAGACGCTGGCAGATGTTTCAGGCCTCAGCCGTGCCCATTTCTCACGGGTATTTACCACAAGCGAAGGCATCCCGCCGGCGGAGTTCGTGCTGCGCAAGCGTCTGCAGCGGGCGACGAAGCTTCTGACAAAAGCGGCCGATCTTTCGGTGAAAGAAGTGGCTGTTATGTCCGGCTTCGAAGACCCGAATTATTTTGCCAAAGTGTTCCGTCGCTATTTCGGCGCCAGCCCCACCGAGTTCCGCACAACCGGCATGTATTCCAGCATCGCGGTTAGAGAACCGCGAGCGGAAACGCCCCTCACTGCAAAAACCTGACGGGGATTTCCCCGGCTACCTGCCGCGTTATTTGGGTTGCGACGGCGTGAAATTGGCGACGAGAGCGTGACGGTCGCCGGGGTAGATCAGCCGCACATGCGTCACATAGGCGCCATTGCTCCAGGTACGACGCTCCACGACCAGACAAGCGGTTCCGGCCGCGATACCGAGAGCCGTTGCGATCTGCGCATCCGCCGAGACCGCACGGATTGTATGTTCGGCTGCACTCCATGGCACCCGGTTCAGGAGCCAGGGCCCCGGTGCGACATCCTCAAAGCTTTCTTCCGCCGCGTCCGGCACGGCGGAGAGATTGATCAGGCGCTCCTCGACGCAGAACGGCCTGTTTGCGGCAAAATGCGTACAGAGTACCTCCAGCACAGGGGCTGCCGTCTCAAGGCTGAGCCGCGATCGATCGTCCGCATTGCTGCGACGCTTCACCTTCTCGATCAGCTTGTACTCATAGGTGAGGCCAAGAGACTGCACTTCCAGTTTGATATCGCGGATTTCGAGCACCGCGGACTGGGCACGCGGCTGGGTGACATAGCTTCCGGATTTGCGCCGCCGTTCGATCAGCCCGGTCTTGGCAAGCTGGGTCAACGCCTTGTTCACGGTCATGCGCGAACATTTGTAATGCTCGGCGAGATCCACCTCGAAGGGAATGCGAAAGCCTGGCTGCCATTCTCCGGAAAGAATACGCTCCTCGATATCGCCGAGAATGCGCTGATGCAGCGACAGGTCGCTTGCCCCTTCGGCAACCGTTGTCCCCAAATCCATCTCTGCATCCTGCGATTTCACGACACGCCCATTCTCATTGAAACCTGATCGCTCCTAAAGGATGTCTGGTTCAGATTGAACCAGACATCCTTTTGATTCTCTTGTTTTCGTTTGTCTTTTCGGGAACACCGGTTCCCACTTTTCTCTGACAACCTCTAGCAGAAATTTCGGGGCACCGCCCGTGCGAAAAAATTCGTAGCGATCGAGGCGATCATGCCAGCAGATTGGTCATTGCCGAACGGAACCGGGCCGAAATCTCCCCGCGCTTGCGATGCCGGCCGCCCTCGACCTGTTTCCTGCCGGCCACCCAGACACAATCCGGCTTGGTTCCGTTGGCAAACAGCCAGGAATCGAGCCCTGCGTCGTCGCGCAGGTCGCCATCCGGCACCTGCAGGCTGACGAAATCCGCCGGACTGCCCACGGCAAGCCCCGTTTTCGCCGCGAGCGCGATACCGCCGCCATCCAGGGCGCCGTCGAACAGCGCGCGGCCAGTTGATTGGCCGGGCGCTGCCAGAACGTTGCGCGAGCGGTGCAGCAGGCGCTGCGAATATTCGAGCTGGCGCAGCTCGTCCGGCAGGCCGATCAGCACGTTGGAATCAGAGCCGATGCCGAACTTGCCGCCCGCCTCCCCGAACAGCACGGCGTTGAATGTGCCGTCACCAAGATTGGCCTCGGTGATCGGGCAGAGACCGGCAATCGCGCCGCTTTCAGCCATGCGCCGCGTTTCGTCATCGGTCATGTGGGTCGCATGGATCAGGCACCAGCGGCTATCGAGGCCAATATTGTCGAGCAGCCATTCTACCGGCCGCACGCCCGACCAGGCGATACAATCCTCGACTTCCTTGACCTGTTCGGCCGCGTGGATGTGGATCGGCCCGTCCTTTGCCATGGCAACGACATGGGCAAGCTCTTCCGGTGTTACCGCCCGCAGGCTGTGCGGTGCGACGCCGACCCGCCCCTCGGGCAGATCCTTGACGGCGGCACGGCAGCCCTCGAGCAGACGCTCGAAACTTTCTACGTTGTTGATGAAGCGGCGCTGTCCCTCGTTTGGCGCAGCACCACCGAAGGTCGAATGGGCGTAGAAGACGGGAAGCAACGTCAGGCCGATGCCGGTGTCGGAGGCGGCGGACGCAATCCGCTGCCCCATCTCGGCGATATCTGCGTAGGGGCGACCGTCGATATCGTGGTGCAAATAGTGAAACTCGCCGACGCGGGAAAAGCCCGCTTCCAGCATTTCCATATAAAGCTGGCCGGCAACCGCCTCGACGTGATCCGGCGTCATCGTCAGCGCGAAGCGGTACATGACATTGCGCCAGCTCCAGAAACTGTCGGTGCCGGGGCCGCGCGTTTCGGCAAGGCCTGCCATGCCGCGCTGGAAGGCGTGGCTGTGCAGGTTCGGCATGCCGGGGACGAGAATATCGTGACGTTCGTCGCCTGCCTCGGCATCAACGCCAGCGTCCAGCGAGGCAATCCGCCCACCCGCGATCGTCAACCGTACATCGCTCTGCCATCCCGCCGACGTCAGAGCCGATTTCACATGAATGCTGGTCAAGACCTCATCCCCTTCCCGACTGCGCGCTCAAAAAAACCACTTGCGCTTCATTTCTTTATGTCTATACATAATAGCACGAAAAGGAAAGGCTAGAAAACGATGTCTTCCGCAAAATCTGCACCCGACGAGAGCCGACCGCCCGCTTGCGACCGCCTCTGGAAAAACGCCCGACTCGCGACCTTGAACCCCGCCTTGCCGGGTCTTGGCCTTGTGGAAAACGGCGTCATTGCCGTTCAGGACGGACGCATTCTTTTTGCCGGCGACGCGACGGACCTGCCCTTTCCCATCAAAGACGCAGGCGAGATCATCGATTGCGAAGGCCGTTGGATTACCCCAGGCCTGATCGACTGCCACACTCATCTCGTCCATGCCGGCGACCGCGCCAACGAATTCGAAATGCGCCTTGCCGGCGCCACCTATGAGGAAGTCGCCCGTGCCGGCGGCGGCATCGTGTCCTCCGTTCGTTCGCTTCGTAAGGTAAGCGAAGACGACTTGGTGAAGCAGACTCTCCCCCGGTTGGACGCGCTGATCGCCGAAGGCGTCACCACAGTCGAGATCAAGTCCGGCTATGGCCTCGACCTCGAAAACGAAGCCAAGACCCTGCGCGCCGCCCGCCGTCTCGGCGAAGAGCGCGATGTCGCCATCCGCACGACCTTCCTCGGCGCCCATGCATTGCCGCCGGAATTCAAGGGCAACCAGGCCGGTTACGTCGCCAAGATTATCGACGAAATGATGCCGGCCATCGAGGCCGAAGGGCTCGCCGATGCCGTCGACGGCTTTTGCGAGGGCATTGCCTTTTCGACCGACGAGATGCGGCAGGTGTTCGATGCGGCGAAGGCTCACGGCCTGCCGGTGAAACTGCATGCCGATCAACTTTCCAATCTGCATGGCGCCGCACTTGCCGCCGAATACGGTGCGCTCTCGGCCGATCATCTCGAATATACCGATGAAGCCGGCGCGGAAGCGATGGCAAAAAGCGGAACCGTGGCTGTCATCCTGCCCGGCGCCTTCTATTTCATTCGCGAGACGAAGAAGCCGCCGGTCAATCTTTTCCGCAAGGCAGGCGTCGCTATGGCGATCGCGACCGATAGCAACCCCGGCACCTCGCCGCTGACATCGCTGTTGCTGACCATGAACATGGCAGCCACACTGTTTGGCATGACGGTCGCCGAATGCATCGCCGGTACGACGCGCGAAGCCGCCCGCGCGCTCGGTCTCGTCGACGAGGTGGGGACGCTCGAACCCGGCAAATGGGCCGATTTCGCCATCTGGAATATCGATCGGCCCGCCGAACTTGTCTACCGCATGGGGTTCAACCCGCTCCATGCCCGCATCCGCAACGGACACTGACATTTCAAGCTGCGTGAGCCCCGCTCCGCGCATCGCATCTGAGGAGTTGCCATGACCCTTGTTCTTCAGCCGGGCTCTGTCCCGCTCTCGACCCTCGAAACCATCTACTGGACAGGCGAACCCGCCCGTCTCGATCCCTCGTTCGACAAGGGCATCGAGAAGGCGGCTGCCCGCATCGCCGAGATCGCAGCCGGCAATGCGCCGGTCTACGGCATCAACACCGGCTTCGGCAAACTCGCCTCGATCAAGATCGATGCCGCCGATGTCGCCACCCTGCAGCGCAACCTGATCCTCTCCCATTGCTGCGGCGTCGGCCAGCCGCTCGCCGAAAACATCGTGCGCCTAATCATGGCGCTGAAGCTCGTCTCGCTCGGGCGCGGCGCATCGGGCGTCAGGCTCGAACTCGTCCGGCTGATCGAAGGTATGCTCGCCAAGGGTGTCATCCCGGTCATTCCGGAAAAAGGCTCCGTCGGCGCCTCCGGCGACCTCGCGCCGCTTGCTCATATGGCCGCTGTGATGATGGGTGAAGGCGAAGCATTTTTCGACGGCGAACAGCTCGATGGCCGGACCGCGCTCGAACGCGCCGGTCTCGTACCGGTCGTTCTCGCCGCCAAGGAAGGTCTGGCACTCATCAATGGGACACAGGTCTCCACTGCGCTCGCGCTTGCCGGGCTCTTCCGCGCCCACCGCGCCGCCCAATCGGCCCTGATCACCGGCGCGCTGTCCACCGATGCGGCCATGGGCTCGTCGGCGCCGTTCCATCCGGATATCCACACGCTGCGCGGCCACAAGGGCCAGATCGATGCCGCCGCCGCCCTGCGTGGCCTGCTCAAGGGCTCGGTGATCCGCGAAAGCCATATCGAGGGCGATGAGCGCGTTCAAGACCCCTATTGCATCCGCTGCCAGCCGCAGGTCGATGGCGCCTGCCTCGATCTCCTGCGCTCGGTTGCCCGTACGCTGGAAATCGAAGCCAACGCAGTCACTGACAATCCGCTGGTGCTATCGGACAATTCCGTCGTCTCCGGCGGCAATTTCCACGCCGAGCCGGTGGCCTTCGCCGCCGACCAGATCGCTCTTGCCATCTGCGAGATCGGCGCGATTTCCCAGCGCCGCATCGCTCTGCTGGTCGATCCGGCCCTCTCCTATGGTCTGCCGGCCTTTCTCGCAAAAAAACCGGGTCTCAATTCCGGCCTAATGATCGCCGAAGTGACCTCGGCGGCGCTGATGTCGGAAAACAAGCAGATGTCCCATCCGGCATCGGTCGATTCCACCCCGACCTCGGCCAATCAGGAAGACCACGTCTCCATGGCCTGCCACGGCGCCCGCCGCCTGCTCCAGATGACTGACAACCTGTTCGCCATCATCGGCATAGAGGCCCTGACGGCAGCCCAGGGCATCGATTTCCGTGCACCGCTCGTCACCAGCCCGGAACTCACAGCTGCCATATCAGCGATCCGCAAGGTCGTGCCCACGCTGGAAATCGACCGCTACATGGCAACCGACCTGAAGGCCGCAAGCGAGCTTATCGCTTCGGGCGGGCTGAATACTGCCGTATCGTCGGGCATCCTGCCGGTTCTGGAGGCTTGATGATGGCCGTCTTCGAAACAAGACAAGGTTCATCGCCCGTTATCCTCGGCTTCCCCCATACTGGAACCGACGTCCCCGCCGCCATGTGGGAACGGCTGAACGACAATGGCCGCATCCTTGCCGACACCGACTGGCATATCCATCACCTCTACGATGGCCTGCTGCCGGACGTGACGACGGTGCGCGCCACCTTCCATCGCTATGTCATCGACGCCAATCGCGATCCGGAAGGCGTCAGCCTCTATCCCGGCCAGAACACCACCGGCCTTATTCCGGGCACGAATTTCGACGGCGTCTCGATCTGGGCGGATGGTGAAGAGCCGACCGAGGCGGATATCGCCGCCCGGCTTGCCGATTTTTACGCGCCCTACCATGCGGCCCTTGCCGCGGAAATCGAACGGGTCAAGGCAATCCACGGCATCGCCGTGCTCTATGACTGCCATTCGATCCGCTCCGACATCCCGTTCCTGTTCGAAGGCACCCTGCCGGATTTCAACATCGGCACGGATAGCGGCAAGACCTGCGATCCAGCGATCCAGAACGCCGCCGTGGATGTGGCCCTCTATGCGGACGGCTACACCAGCATTCTCAATGGCCGTTTCAAGGGCGGCTGGACGACGCGCCACTACGGTCGACCGGAAACCGGCGTCCACGCCATCCAGATGGAGCTGGCCCAATCCAGCCATCTGACAACCGAGGCCCCGCCCTTCGCGTATGACGCGACAAAGGCGGCCAAGCTTCGCACTCACCTCAAGGACATTCTCACGCGCATCGAAGATGCGGCGCTGACACTGGCAAAGCAAACAAGGGGAAGCAAATGACCAATCCTCGTCACAACATCCGCGATGTCCGCGCTGCGCGCGGCACACAACTGACAGCGAAATCCTGGATGACCGAAGCGCCGCTTCGCATGCTGATGAACAACCTCGACCCTGAGGTCGCAGAAAACCCGCACGAACTGGTCGTCTACGGCGGCATCGGCCGTGCCGCCCGCACCTGGGCGGATTTCGACAAGATCGTCGAGACCTTGCGCGATCTCAACGAAGACGAGACGCTGATGGTGCAGTCGGGCAAGCCGGTTGGCGTGTTCCGCACCCACAAGGACGCACCGCGCGTACTGATCGCCAACTCCAACCTCGTGCCCCACTGGGCGACCTGGGATCATTTCAACGAGCTGGATAAGAAGGGTCTTGCCATGTACGGCCAGATGACGGCCGGCTCGTGGATCTATATCGGCACGCAGGGCATCGTCCAGGGCACTTACGAGACCTTTGTCGAGGCCGGACGCCAGCATTATGGCGACAATCTCAGGGGCAAATGGGTGCTGACCGGCGGTCTCGGCGGCATGGGCGGCGCACAGCCGCTGGCGGCCGTCATGGCCGGCGCCTGCTGCCTTGCGGTCGAATGCAACCCGGATTCGATCGATTTCCGCCTGCGCACCCGCTATGTCGACGAAAAGGCCGAAACGCTGGACGAAGCGATGGAGATGATCGCCCGCTGGACCGCTGCTGGCGAAGCGAAATCCGTTGGCCTGCTTGGCAATGCCGCCGAAATCCTGCCGGAAATGGTCCGCCGCGGCATCCGCCCCGACATGGTCACCGACCAGACCTCGGCCCATGACCCGGTCAACGGCTACCTGCCGAAGGGCTGGACGATGGCGCAGTGGAAGGAAAAGCGCGAGAGCGATCCGAAGGCCGTCGAAAAGGCCGCCCGCGCCTCCATGCGCGAGCACGTCGAAGCGATGATCGCCTTTCAGGACATGGGCGTGCCAACCTTCGACTATGGCAACAACATCCGCCAGGTCGCCAAGGACGAAGGCCTCGAAAACGCCTTCGCCTTCCCGGGCTTTGTTCCCGCCTATATCCGCCCGCTGTTCTGCCGCGGCATCGGCCCGTTCCGTTGGGCGGCTCTCTCCGGCGATCCGGAGGATATCCGCAAGACCGACGCCAAGGTCAAGGAACTGACACCCGGCAACAAGCACCTGCACAACTGGCTCGACATGGCTGCCGAGCGCATCGCGTTCCAGGGCCTGCCGGCGCGCATTTGCTGGGTTGGTCTCGGTGACCGCCACCGCCTCGGTCTCGCCTTCAACGAAATGGTCCGGACCGGCGAGCTTTCCGCCCCCGTCGTCATCGGCCGTGACCATCTGGACAGTGGCTCGGTCGCCTCGCCGAACCGCGAAACGGAAGCGATGAAGGATGGCTCGGATGCCGTGTCCGACTGGCCGCTCTTGAACGCCCTGCTCAATACTGCATCGGGCGCCACCTGGGTGTCGCTGCACCATGGCGGCGGCGTCGGCATGGGCTTCTCCCAGCACTCGGGCATCGTCATCTGCGCCGACGGCACCGACGACGCGGCCCGTCGTCTGGAGCGCGTTCTCTGGAACGACCCGGCAACCGGCGTCATGCGCCATGCCGATGCCGGTTATGACATCGCCATCGATTGCGCCAGGGAAAAGGGTCTCCGGTTGCCTGGGATTCTTGGGAATTGAGTTAACATCACCGGCGTCGGGTCGTTCTCGACGCCGGTGATGAACGACAAGCACGGCGTCAAAGGAGGTTTGCAGTGAAGGTATTGCGCAACAGCGATTATCGCCGCATGCCGTGGAAGAATGGCGGCGGAGAAACCACCGAGATCGCCGTGTACCCACCGGATGCCGATCTCGCCGGCTTCGGCTGGCGCATCAGTATGGCGACGGTGGCGAACGACGGGCCGTTTTCGGCTTTCCCCGGTATCGACCGCACCCTCTCGATCCTGAGCGGCGAAGGTGTGGAACTCGACATCGCGGGTCGTGCACCCACCATGCTCACGCAGTCTTCCGCACCCCTCGCCTTCCCCGCTGATGCGGCCACCTCTGCGCGATTGGTGTCGGGCACCATCACGGATCTGAACGTTATGACACGGCGCGGGCAATGGTCGCATAGGGTCGAACGCCACCAATTTGAAGGCGAACACCGGCTCGATGCTGAAGGCGGCGTCACGATGCTGCTTTCGCTGGGAAACCTGCGGATCGACAGTGCCGGTCACGCCGAAGAACTCGGCCGGCTCGATTGCGCCTTTATCGACAGGATCGTGTCGATCACGTCGGATATGCCGACTGAAGCTTACATCATCCGTATCGTCGAAGGTTGATAGCCATCATTTGCGGGCAAGATGGCCGAGCACATGGCAGATCAGCCGGCCGACGACGGTCGCCGTAATGTCGTTGACATCGTTCGCCGGCTGGAACTCGACGATCGAGAAGCCGGCGAGACGGCGTCCGGCCATTCCTGCTGCGATGAGATCGGTCACTTCCTCCAGCCATAGACCACCGGGCGACAGCGCGTTGATACCCGGGCAGATCGACGGATCGAGCGCGTCGACGTCGATATGGATCAGCAGCGCACCGTCACGCGGGATGGCATCGGCAATCCCAGCCACACCGCTTGCCCTGACCTGCCGCACCGTCACCAGCCGCGAGCCCCAGGCCCGCGCCGCCTCGACCTCTTCGCGCCGCGCACTCCCCACCGCACGGATACCGACCTGCGTCATCGAGCGCACGAACGGCAGTTCGGACGCGCGACGCATGGTGCTGGAATAGCCGAGCGGCTCGTCGCCGATCCGGTCGCGCCAGTCGATATGGGCGTCGATCTGCAGGATATGCAGCGCCTCGACATCGCCAAGGCCCGCCATGAAGGGAATGGCCGCCGAATCGTCGCCACCGATCAGGATCGGCACGCCTCCTGCCGCCCGGATATCGCGCGTTACCGCCTCGATGGCCGAGCGGTTGCCCGCATTGTCGCCGAATGACGTCGCAACATTGCCGAGGTCGAGAACCTCGAAGCCACCATCATTGAGCAACGGCCCGTCGAAATCGAAATCCCAATGGTCAATTTGGACGGAAGCCGCCGTGATCGCACGACGCACGGCATCGGGAGCCGCGACGTCAGATGGAATATCGACGGCATTAGGATAGGCCGTTCCATGCACCGCGCCGAAAAGGACGACCGATCCGGCGGTGGCCTTGGTACCCGACCCTATGCCGAGAAAAGTTTCCATTGCAGGTCGAAGCTTGTAAGCCATGCTCATGCCGCCCGCGCTGCGAGAAACCGGTTCATCGCCGCGAAGGAAAAAGCGCCGATCGGCAGATGCGTGCCGCCTTCCAAAGCCAGATCCGCAAGGATTTCGCCGACGACACTGGTGAACTTGAAGCCGTGGCCGGAGCATGGCGAGGCCACGACGACGCGGTTATCACCCGGCAACAGATCGAGCAGGAAATCCTCGCTCGGCAGCATGGTATAGCGGCAGGTCGTGGAGCGCACGCGAAGGCCCGCCGCCGCGGGTAGCCGGCGCTTGATGAAGGTGTCTAACAGGTCGGTATCGCGGTCGTTGACGTCAGGATTGGGTTGGTTCGGATCGATCGGCTCGCGGAAATGCGCATGACGGCCAACCTTGACGCCATCGACGCCGATCGCCGGAAAACCGAAGAACGAACCATTGTCGCCCTCGTCGCGGATGAACACCGGCATGCGCTGCGGCGTGGTAACGAAACCATCTGTCGGCTTATACCATGAAACGACTTGCTTGATCGGCACGGCATGTCCGCGCAGATCGGGCACCAGCTCACCGATCCACGAGCCGGTCGCGACGATGACCTTTGCGGCGCTGTAGCGTCCTGTATTCGAGGTGATGATGACCCCGCCCGCGCCTGTTTCGATTTCCGTTACCTTTTCGCCGAAGTGCAGGGCAGCACCATCACTGGCTGCCAGTTTAAGATGCCCCATGACGGCCGCTTCCGGTCGCAGATAGCCACCCTGCGGATCAAGCAGGGCCACCTCGTCCGCATCCAGCGAAAATACCGGAAAACGGCGGCGCATCTCATCCGGCGAAAGGGTTTCCAGCGGCAGATTGTGGAGCGCACAGCTTTTCAGCGTGCCGCTGACGATCTTGCTGTCCGGCTTGCCGATCTGCAGGACGCCGGTGATCGTCAGGATATCCTCGCGCAACCGCGCCTCCAGCGCCCGCCAGTTCTCGTAGGCCCGCTGGAGCAGCGGCACATAGGATGGGTCTTCGAAATATCCGAGGCGGATCAGTCGGCTGTCGCCGTGCGACGAGCTCAGGGCATGGGCCGGATAGTAGACATCGATGCCGATGACCTTGACGCCCCGGGCAGCCAGATGCGCCAGGGCGGCACTGCCCATGGCACCGAGACCAACAACGGCGACGTCGAAATGGGCAGTCATGGGTGGTATCCTTTCGGGAGTTCACAGGCCGGGCGGCGGGGATGCACGCAGGAGATCGCGCGCCTTTTCAAGATCCCAGCCGAGCGGCCGGTCGTCTGCGTAGGTTGGCACAGTGGCGCGGATATGGCGGTAGAGCAGATCGGTGCCGACAGCCCTGGATGCGACACCGACCTTGAAGTCCTGCGCCTGGGCGGCTGCGGCAAACTCAATACCGAGAATTTGCTCCGCATTGTCGATGACGGCCAGAAGCTTGTTGGCCGCCGCCGTCGGATGCGCCAGAAAATCCTCCTGCAGTGCTGAGGTGACGCCGCCGTCAAGGCTTGCTGGTGTACCAAGCCGCCGGTTTTCCGCAGCAAGCGCGGCTGCCGTGTATTGCGCGATCATAAAACCGGAACCCGCACCCGGGTCGGCCGCGAGAAACGACGGAAGATTACTTACCAGAGGGTTGACGAGGCGATCGATGCGTCGCTCGCTCATCATCGAAATCTGCGCAATCGCTACGGCAAGGCTATCAAGCGCTTGCGCGAGCGCAGGGGCCACGGCATGGGCCTCGGAGGAGACGACCGGCGCTTCCGGTGTGCCGGAAACGGCCGGATTGTCGGTAACGGAGGCAAGCTCGCGATCGACGACCGCGCCGGCGAAACCCAGCACGTCCCAGCCCGCGCCATGGGCGTGTGGAACCGAGCGAAGGCTCAGCGCATCCTGCGTGCGCGCACCTTTTGCGGCCGCGATCAGGCGGCTGCCAGCCAGACGGTCGCGCAGGCTCCGGCCAACCTTTTGGATACCGTCCGACTTGCGCATCGCAAGGACCGCTTCGTCGAAGGCGGCGGCCTGGCAACCGAGCGCCTCGATCGTCAGCGTGGCGATAGCATCCGCCCAATCGAGAAACCGCTTCGCCCGCGAAAGTGCCACGGAGCCGAGGCCCGTGGCGCAGGCCGTGCCGTTGACGAGGCTGAGGCCTTCCTTGGCCTGCAGAACCAACGGCTCGACGCCGATCGCGGTTAGCGCCTCTGCGCCCGTCACCGACTTTCCCTTCAGCCGAGCCGTGCCTTCGCCAATCAATACCAACGCGATATGGGCGTTATGGCTAAGATAGCCCGCCGATCCCTTGGAGGGGACATCGGGAATGCAGTCTTCGCGGAGAAACAGTTGCAACCGCGAGACGATCTCCAGCCGTACGCCCGAGTGACCGTGGGAGAAATTGCCGATTTGGGCCGCGATGATGGCACGGACTTCACGCACATCCAGAATCCGACCAACACCGCAGGCATGGGACAGGATGATGTTGCGCGACAGCCGGCTTTGCGACGGACGATCGACGACCGTATCGGCCAGCGCCCCGACGCCGGTGTTGACTCCATAGGCGCGAACACCGCTCTCGACAATCGCCGAGACGATGCGGCTTGCCGTTTCGACACGCGCTACGGCAACATCGGAAAGGGAGAGGGCGGCACCCTCGGCAACGGCTGCCACGGCGCGCCAGTCGAGCGTCGTCTCAAGCTTGATGGAATGCACGATCAGCCTCCGAAATTGCCGATGAACTGACGGAAGCTGGGCGAACCGCCGGAGCCGAACAGCTCGTCGGGTGCGCCGTCGCTGTCGATTTCGCCGGATTTCATGAAGATCACCCGGTTGGAGACATTGCGGGCAAAGCTCATTTCGTGAGTGACGACCAGCATGGTCATGCCTTCTTCCGCCAGCGAGCGCATGACGCGCAGCACTTCACCGACCAGTTCCGGATCGAGCGCAGACGTGGGTTCATCGAACAGCATGACCTTCGGCTTCATTGCCAGCGACCGGGCGATCGCCGCCCGCTGCTGCTGGCCGCCGGAAAGATGGGCGGGATAGGCATGGCGCTTTTCGGCAATGCCGACCTTTTCGAGGAGCGCTTCTGCTTCCGCGATACTTTCCGCCCGCGGCCGCTTCAACACGTGCACTGGCCCCTCGATGACGTTTTCGAGGATGGTCATGTGAGACCAGAGATTGAACGACTGGAACACCATGCCGAGCTCGGAGCGGATGCGATCGACCTGCTTACGATTGGCGGGAACATTCTTGCCGCCGCGCTGCTGCATCTGGATCAGCTCGCCATCGACGGAGATCTCGCCGTGATCGGCGATCTCCAGTAGGTTGATGCAGCGCAGGAAGGTCGACTTGCCCGAGCCACTGGCGCCAAGCAGCGAGATGACGTCGCCATCGCGGGCCTCGAGCGAGATGCCGCGCAGCACTTCATGGGTGCCAAAGCTCTTGCGGATGTTGCGGACGGAAAGCCGAGTCGTGCCTGCCATGGTCGTTCCAGTCTGGTTGAGGGTCGTTTGATTGAGTGGCGCAATGATCATCGTTGCGGTACCGGGAAAAGCGGTGCCGCGCGGCGGTGCGGGGTCAGCTTGTATTCAAGAAACGCCATGGCCTGCAGGATTATGAAATTGAGAATGAGGTAGATGGCCGCAGCGCAGAGGAAGACTTCCATCGTGCGGTAGGTCTGCGAGATCAGCCGTTGGGCAACGCCGGTTACTTCCCAGACCGTGACGAGGCTGGCAAGGGCGGTGGATTTCACCATCATCACCACCTCGGTCGAATAGGCCGGCAGCGCATGGCGAAAAGCGATCGGGGCAAGGATGCGCCGGGTGAGCAGGAAGCCCGACATGCCAATCGAACGCGCCGCCTCGATCTCCTTTGCCGGAATGGCCCGCAGGCCAAAGCGGAAGATTTCCGCCGTATAGCCGGCGGTGCAAAGCGCCAGCGACAGGACGGCACAGACGAACGGTTCGCGCAGCGCCGGCCACAGGAAGCTGTAGCGGATGAAGCCGAACTGGCCGAGGCCGTAGAAGATCAGGAACATCTGGATCAAAAGCGGCGAGCCGCGAAAGACGAAGATGTATCCCTTAGCAAAATTGCGGGCGATGGCATTGCCGCTCACTCGCATCCAGACGATAACGAGCGCAAGCAATCCGCCGAAGACGATAGCCAGCGCAAACAGCGCCAGCGTCATCGGCAGCGCGGCCAACAGCGTTTTCATGGTCTCGAACATGAAGGCCATATCCATGGCTATTCTCCTTGATCGGGCTTGGGTTGATCAGGCCTGGCCGAGACTGGTCGGCATGCTGCGGTTGGCGCGTTTTTCGGCGCTGGTGAAAAGCCGGTCGGAGAAACTTGTCAGGATCAGATAGAGGCAGCCGCCGACGATGAAGAAGACGAAATGCTGTCGTGTGGAGCCTGCCGCGACCTGGCTGGTGCGCATCAGGTCGGCAAGACCGGTGACCGATACCAGCGCCGAGTCCTTGAGGCTGAGCTGCCAGACATTGCCGATACCCGGGATCGCAAAGCGGAAGACCTGCGGGCCGATGATGCGGCGCAAGCGCAAGCCCCGGTTCATGCCGATCGCCTGTGCTGCTTCCAGCTCGCCCTTGGGAATGGCGAGAAACGCCCCGCGAAACACTTCCGCCTGATAGGCCCCCGAGATGATGCCGACGGCAAGCGAACCGGCCACGAAGGAAGGAAGGCCGAGAAAGCCCTCGTACCCCATCGCCTTGCCGATGGCTGTCACCGCACTCGATCCGCCGAAATAGACGAGATAGATGATCAGCAGTTCAGGAACACCCCGGAACACCGTGGTGTAGATCCCGCCGAGAGTTTTTAATGTCTTGCTTGCGGATAGCTTTGCACTTGCGACAAGAGCACCGATAATGGCGCCGATCAGAAGCGCCACCGCGGTAACGCACAGCGTCATCAATGCCGCCACGAGAAGCAGCCCGCCCCATCCGGTGGGACCAAATCCGATCAATTGAAATAGTGCCATGCCGCAGGCATCCCGTCGTTTCCGGGCCTCGTTTCAGGCAAGGCCGGCTTCCCGATGATCAGGTGAAGTGGAAGGCCGGACCAATTATCAAATTGGAGCGGCCTGTCGCAGCAAAGTGTGCCCGCCGCAAGCGAAATAGCAAGCGACGGGCACGTTACAATCAGGGGGTTACGTCGGTCTTGAACCACTTCATCGACAGCGTCTTGATGGTGCCGTCGGCAAGGGCTGCCTCGATAGCCTTGTTGAACATATCGCGCAGGTCGGTGTCTGCCTGGCGGATGCCGAGGCCTTCGCCGGACCCGAAGATCGTGCCGCCGATTTCAGGGCCGGTAAATCCGAGTGTGCCATTGGCTTTCTCGAACGCGGAGATCAGGTAGACGGCATCGTCGAACACGAGGTCGATACGGCCGCTTTCGAGATCGAGGTCGCGTTCCGCGCCGGTCTTGTATTCGCGCACCGTGGCGATATCGCCGAAGTTGTCATAGATGAACTTCGAATAAACGGTCGCTGCCTGGATGCCGATCGTCTTGCCGGCAAAGGCTTCCTTCATGGCATCGATTTCCTTGACGCCAGTCGCACCCGGATCGAGCTTGATGACCGTGCCGGTGCCGGCCGCATTGGCGAGCGGGCTATCCTTCAGCGTCGCGAAAGCAGCGTGGGTATGGGCGTAAGGAATGGTGAAGTCGATGATCTGCTTGCGTTCATCGGTGATCGACAGCGCGTCCATGATCACGTCGAACTTGCCGGCATTGAGCGCCGGAATCATGCCGTCCCAATCGGACGCGACGAGCGTGCACTCGACTTTCATGTGATCGCAGAGATATTTGGCAAGCTCAGGCTCGAAGCCGCCGAGCGTGCCGTCCGGATTGGTCAGGTTCCAGGGCGCATAGGCACCCTCGAGCGTGATCGTCACGGTCTTCCAGTCCTTGGCCTGCGCCAGGGGAGCAGACAAGGTTGCGAAAGCGACGGCACCCGCCATCAGGAATTTGGAAAGGGTCATGTTCTCGTCCTCTGAGGTTTATCTTCAACAACGTCCACCGATCTTGCGCCGGCTTTACAAAGGGCCTGATGGATGCGGATAAATGATCCTGAACATCCATGTTGTATATGGTACCATATGCATATTTTTATGCTATGCAAGAGGTCGGTCACATTTGGATGCAAATTTATATTCGCCCAAGGAATGAGCAGATGAAGCGCAACAACGAACCGAATACTCAACTGAAGTGGGACACCGCCGACAATGACGGCGCCCCCCTCTATGCCGGCGTCAAGCAGATGATCCTCGACCGCATACAGAGCGGCGAATGGCCCCCGAAACACAGGGTTCCCTCGGAGAACGAACTGGTGGCGGAACTTGGGGTCAGCAAGATGACCGCCAACCGGGCGCTCCGCGAGCTGGCGAGCGAAGGCGAACTTGTCCGCATCCAGGGCGTCGGTTCCTTTGTGGCCGAGCGGAAGGGCTATTCCGAACTGTTCGAAGTGCGCAACATTGCCGAGGAAATCAACGAGCGAGGCCATACGCATCAGGCCTCCGTGATCGTTCTGGCAAACGAGAAAGCCTCCCCGGATGTCGCCGACGCCCTTGGACTGCAGATCGGCGCAGACGTGTTTCATTCGCTGATCGTACACAGCGAAAACGGCGTTCCCGTCCAGATTGAGGATCGTTTTGTGAACCCCGAGGCTGCGCCCGGTTACCTCGATCAGGATTTCACCACGCTGACGCCCAACGCCTATCTAACGGCGGAGGCGCCTTTGAGCGGATCCGAACATATCGTCGAAGCTGCAATGCCGCAGCCTTGGGAATGCAAGCTGCTGGTAATCCTGCGCACTGAGCCGTGCCTGCTGATCCGCCGGCGCACATGGTCGTCAAAACGCGCCGTTTCCTTCGCGCGTCTCGTTTATCCTGGTAACCGCTATCGACTTGAATCGCGCAGCGGAGTGATGTCTGAGGACTGAATAACGATTGGTTGTATATGGAACTAAACGATTAGTTTTCCGCAACCCTTCATCTTGCCATAGCGCCCATAGCGCGCAGCAAGACCACAAACTAAGCTCGCCCGATTCCGAGATCAAGCTCCGAATCAACGCGAACATCGACGGCCGGGCTCTGGTGCAAAAACTCGTCGCGCGCCTAATTTGAGCGGCTCGACGGCAATCGGGTTTCGGGTAATTAAATCCCTCCCAGCAACCCGCATGTCAGGCGGTTTCCCGCTGATCCGTTGCGTCAAAACTCAAGATAAACCGCCACAATAGCTGGTGGTCGAAATGCCCTTCTCTCTGGAGCATCCAGTTGAAAGCATATTTCGACGACCACGGCTCCTTGTAGGGGCGCACCGAGGTAGTCGCCTCGTAGACATCACAAATTGCAGCCATGCGTGCGAAGATAGACAGGTTTGCTCCGGGAACCCTGTTGGGGTAGCCCTTGCCGTCGACGCGCTCATGATGGTTGAGACAGATATCGAGAACGAGGTCCGGCAGCTGCCCCTGCTGCACAAGAATCTCGTGACCGAGCACGGTGTGGTTCATGATCAGGGCGCGCTCTTCCTCCGTCAAACCGGAAGGCTTCTGCAGGACCTCCACCGGAATGGCAAGCTTGCCGATATCATGCACGAGGCCCGCAAGCCCCAGGCAACGAACCGTGGCCTCATCGAAAGCCATTTCCCGGCCAAGGTGGACAAGAAGCGCCGACACCGCGATGGAATGAAGGAACGTCACCTTGTCTTTCGATTTCAGCCGCGTCATGCCAAGAAGAATGGAGGGACCATCCTTGACCGAATTGGCAATCTCTCCAGCCACCGCCATGCAAGCCTCGGTATCAAGCTCTGCACCGCTTTGACTTGCAAGGAAAACACTCTCCAGGCTGGCTACCGACTCCTGAAGAACCTTGGCTGTCGCGCGCTGCTTTTCAAGTTGAACGACATTGCCGGCGGCCTCCTCCCGGCCGTTTGCCGAAGCCGCGCTATTCGGCCGTCGTCCATCCCTGTCCAGGCCCTTGGAGGTATTAATGTAGATGCCCGTTACATCGCTTGCCTTCAGCACCTCCACGTCGCGCTGGCGGCTTACAAGAAAACGCCGCTCAGACGTTGGACTATTCAACCACATGCCTTCCAAAGCTTCGATATACATCCCAACCCGAAGCTCGTGCTTTTCAATTCTCTTGACCACCGCCCCCTCCAACGTCGTTACAACTTTCATACATCAGAATGTATTAAAATGTACGAAATCGACATTGAGAATTTGATGCGTTGATCGATGAAATTGGTTGCAATTGACCCAATGTGACCTGTTGCGGGCCAGCCAAGGCCGACCCGCTTGCATATCAGGAAATCTCGACTGCCTTCACCTCTATGCCTTTAGCTTTGCGTCCAGATCGCCACGTCCACCGGCGCAAGGTCACGCCCCCCGACGAGGAACGTCGCATCATCCGCCGCCGGCACGGTCGCGGTAACGCCGCCATAATTGAAGGCGAAGTGCAGGTTTCCACGGCGAGCAATCCGGAGATCACCGAGGTCCGGCAAGCCCTCGACACCGGCCCAGCCCAACGTGTCGCCCATCAGCTTCGACAGGAACTCGCCGCGCGGAAGCGTTGCGCAGTAACGCGCCTTGTCGTTGCCGATCACGGCCGGCGTACCCGGGCGATGATCGCCTTCGAAGGTGGCGAGAACCGTCTCCGTGGTGCGGATTGTCTCGCGCCAGCCGGTCGTCTGGTGGCTGGTGTTGCCATAGAGCACGGTTTCGCGGTGGAAATCCGGCAGGGATTCGACGCGGGCGACGCGGAAATCGAGGAGATCGCCCAGCGGGCCGGGCGGAAGATCGGCCGGAATGTGCATGTCGCGGGTCTTGCTGCCGCTGCGGGCGCCGAACAGCGCCTTGGCGCCCGAAGATTTGAGGCGGGCGATGAAATCCGCATCCGGGATGACGAGATCAGGTGCCAGCAAGAGCTTGTAGCCTTCGACATCGGAATGCTGGCCGATGAAATCCACGTCGACGCCAAGACGGGCGACGGCCGAATACCAGTCGAGTGCGATGGCCGAGGCGACATAGCCGCGGCCCTGCGGCAAAGCGCGGGTGGCAAAACGGGATTCATAGTCGAGGAGGATGGCAATCGAAGCCTTGGCCTTTACCTCCCCCTTCGGCAACCTCTTCATTTCTTCGGCCACCTGCGCCACTTCGACATATCCCTGATCTTCCTCGCTGTTCGGCAGCAGCAGGCCGGCATGAAACTGCTCCTGTGCAAAGGGTGCCTGGCGCCAGCGGAAGTAGGAGACCATATCGACGCCATGCGCATAGGCAAGCCAGGTCCACAGCCGCACCATGCCATCGGCAGGCGACTGGTTGTGTGCTGCCCAATTGACCGGACCCGGCTGCTGCTCCATCACCCAAACGCGGCCACGGCCGACGGCGCGGTAGAGATCGTGGTTGAAGGAGGGCTGGTCGGGATCGCCGACGCGCAGGTAGCGCGCCTTGGTCTCCGGGCTTAGGCGGCCGTTGATGAGACCACCCATCGGATAGACGTCCCAGGAAGCGATATCGATATCCTCACCCAGCTTGTGGTGATCGAAGTCGGTGTTCTGCGACATGAAATTGTGGGTGACGGGACGACCGGGCGAATGGGCGCGGATGATATCGACCTGCGCCTTGTTGAAGCTCTTCACCTGATCCGACGAGAAGCGGTAATAGTCGACGAGATGGGTTGGCGTCGGCTCCTCGACGAGGTTGTTGGGAAGATCGATTTCCTCGAAGCTGTTGTAGTGCATGCTCCAGAAGGAGGTGCCCCAGGCGCGGTTCATCTCCTCGATCGTGTCGTAACGCGCGGCAAGCCATTCGCGGAAGGCAAGCTTGGCTTCGTCAGAATAGCTATGGATCGTATCGTGATCACCATATTCGTTGTCCGTCTGCCAGGCATGCACGAACGGGTTTTCGCCGTAGCGACGCACCATCATCTCGGTGATGCGGGCCGCTTCGACACGGTAGCGGCGGCTGGAGAAACAGTAATGCCGGCGGGCGCCGAACTTTCTGACAACGCCGTTCTCGCCCACGGGCAGGATATCCGGGTAGCGATCCACCAGCCACTTCGGCGGTGCGGCGGTCGGCGTTCCCAGGATCACCTTAAGGCCAGCATTGCCGAGCACCTCGATCGCCTCGTCCATCCACTCCCAGTGCAAGACGCCGGATTGCGGCTCGATCTTTGACCAGGCGAATTCGCCGATGCGCACCCAGGCAAGCCCAAGCTCCACCATGCGGCGCGCATCCTCGTCCCATTTCTCCCGCGGCCACTGCTCCGGATAATAGCAGACGCCGAGTTCCAGCATGTCGGCATCCTGCCGGCTGGCATCGAAACGGTTCTGTCGGATAAGCGGCTTGTGCATTTTCAGTCCTTCATCATTTCAGGCTCCGGGTGCCTTGTTCGCGATGTAAACGTTTAGATCGCGCAGCAACTTTCCGGAGAAGTCTCGTGGGACGGGTGCTCTTCAGCCCGTCAGTTCAGTCAATGTTTCGTCGAGTGCGGCGAGGAAGCGGTCGCAATCCTCAGCGCTGAAGGGTGCCGGCGGCTTGACCTTCAGGACGTTGTGGTGCGGGCCTTCGCTCGACAGCAGAATGTGGTGCTTCCGCTTCATCCGGGCGATGACGAAATCAAGCTCTTCAGCCGCCGGCTCCAGCGTTTCGCGATCGCGCACCAGCTCGATGCCGTTGAACAGGCCGTAGCCGCGCACATCGCCGATGATCGAATGGCGCTCGGCCAGCGCGCGAGCGCCGTCCATCAGCCGGTCGCCAATGACACGGCAATGATGCATCAGCCGCTCGTCACGGATGACATCCAGCACGGCGAGGCCGATCTCGGCGGATACGGGATTGCCGCCGAAGGTGTTGAAGTATTCCATGCCATTGGCGAAGGACGCCGCGATTTCCTCGGTGGTGATGACGGCGGCCATCGGATGGCCGTTGCCGATCGGCTTGCCGAGGGTAACGATATCCGGCACCACGCCTTGCGTCTCATGCGCCCACATATGGCTACCGACCCGGCCGAAGCCGACCTGCACTTCGTCCGCTAGGCAAAGACCACCCGCGGCCCGCACATGGGCGTAGGCGTGCTTCAGGTAACTGTCGGGAAGCGGCAGCTGGCCGCCGGTACCGAGAATGCCTTCGCTAAAGAACAGCGCCGGTTTGCGACCTTCCGCCGAGAGGGCTTCCACCTGAAACCGCACATCTTCAGCGTATTTACGGCCGGCATCGGCATCGCCAGAGCGGAAGCGGCCGCGATAGAGGTCCGGCATCTCGGCGACGCGCACATGCGCAGGACGTCCCTCACCGCCCTTGCCGGCGAACTTGTAGGGGCTGACGTCGATCATGCTCGACAGGTGCCCATGATAGGCGTGATCGACGGTGATGATATCGCGGTTGCCGGTGTAGGCGCGCGCCAGCCGCATCGCAAGATCGTTTGCCTCGCTGCCGGAGTTGACGAAGAAGCAGACATTCAGCGGATCAGGGAACAGAGCCGTCAGCCGACGGGAATATTCGACCAGCCCGTCGTGCAGGTAGCGTGAATTGGTATTGAGCTTGCCCATCTGCGCCTGCGCCGCCTTGACGACGCGCGGATGGCAATGGCCGACGTGGCAGACATTGTTGACCATGTCGAGCCAGCGTGTGCCGGCCTCATCGATGAGGTAAGCCCCCTCGCCACCGACGATCTTCAGCGGCTCCGCAGAATAGGCGATGCTCAGCGAGCGGCCGATGCGGCGATGACGTTCGCGGACGAGGAAATCCTTGTCCCTGATAACGATAACCGATGCCGGCGTGGAAAAGCCGAAAACGACGCTCGGGTCGGGGCTGATCGACTGCCAGACCTGCCACTGGTTGCGCACGCCGACGCCGTGCATCTCGCCACCGAGGCCGAGATGATCGGTGACGATCTGGAAATGCAGGTGGGGAGACCAGTTGCCGTTTTCGGAGGAGGCACCGAAATTACAGAAGGCTTCGCCCACGGAAATGGCCTGTCCTACGAAAAGTTTCTGGACGCTCTGGCGGGAGAGATGACCATACAGCGTCCAGAAGACATCGCCCTCATCGGTGCGATGTTCGAGCAGAACCGTCGGGCCGAAACCGAAATCGACGGCATCGTCATGGATAAAGGCGACCGTGCCGGCGAAAGGGGCATGCACCAGCTCGTGAGCGGGCGCAAAGATGTCGATGCCGAGATGCACCGTGCGCCGGGTGCCGACCGAGGCGGTCTCGAAGGCATCGCCCTTGTAGACGGAGCGGTCCTCGCCGTAGAGGCCGATGGCAAAATCGGCGCCGGCCTGTGCTGCGCGCTCATCGATCAGCCGCTCGGCGCCATCAGCATCGAGCGTAGCCCAGGCTTCGGCATCCGAACTCATGGCCGTGAGGTCGAGGGCCATCACCTTGGGCTTCGTGACAGCCGGCCGTATGATAGCGGCGAAATCATGGGCATTGCGCTCCAGCCAGCGCTCGACGCGTGCTGCATGCGGGATGGGTGAGAAACCGCAGGCATCGCGAATGCGGGCGATCGCGACCTTCCGGTTCTCGCGTTGAAGACGCTGCAGTTCGCGCCAGACATCCTCCTGGCTGACCAGCAGATAGGTGTTTTCCGGGTTGTCGCGGATCTGCTTGGCGGCCATGCACATGCTGACGGCATAGCGGGTGCAGACCAGATCGAAGATCAGCTCCGCTTCGGTTTCGCTGATCGCATTGGCGGCATGATAGGCACCCGCAAGGCGGGCGACCGTCTCGACGGGATCAGGCGTGCCGATCAGCGCATAGGCGCCGGCAACGGCGATCTCGATGACGCGCCATGTCTCGACCATGTCGCCGAAATCGAGCAGGCCGCTGACACGGCCCTCTGCATCGAGCAGCACATTGTAATCATTGGCATCGTTGTGGATGACCTGGCGTGGGCAGGCTTCGAGGCGCGGCAGCACGTTGTTGACGAAGCGCTCGAGGATGCCCCGCACGCCAGCGCGCTTGCCGGCATCATCGATGAAGACGAGATTTTCGAGGTGCATGTCGGCGCGGCCGATATCCCAGCCATAGATGCGCTTTGCGCCGGCATGGGAGAAGCCTTCGAGGCTGCGATCCAGCTCGCCCAACAGCCGGCCAAGGGTCACGGCACTCTCCATATTACGGGCAGCGGATCGCGACCAGACATCGCCCGGAAGCCATGTCAGAAGCCGTGCCGTCCGCGGCCCGCGCAACTCAGTGGTGATAGAGGCCGCTCCCGCCCTATCCGGCAGCGCACGCGAGACCGACAGATGAGGAGCGGCCTCTGACAGATGATCAAGCACCGCCATCTGCATGCCGAGATCATCGGCTTCGCCCGGTGCGTGCAGCTTGAGCAGGTAGCGGGCGCCGTCCGCAGCCTCGATCCGGTAGTTGAGATCGTGTTCGCCGGGGAGCGCTGTGATCCTGCCGGCGATGCCGTAGCTGTCACGCAGCAGGGCATCGATCGCCTCGATCTCGCCGTCGTGCTTTCTTATCGCTTCGGTCATTATCCGCCCTTCCTTTACCAGGATACCGTCTTGCCGTCGTAAGCCCGGAAGCTTCCGGTGTCGGCCATTGTCGTTTGATCGATCAGCGCCTTCAGCCCGGCGACACTTTCTGCCACTGCAAGCTGCGCCTGCGCGCCGCCCATGTCTGTGCGCACCCAGCCCGGATGCAACGAGATGACGGCGATGCCATCGGATCGAAAATCCTGCGCCAGCTTCACCGTCGCCATGTTCAGCGCCGCCTTGGAGCATCGATAGGCATAGTCGCCATCATCGTCATCAAGCGTGCCTTCGGCGAGCGAGCCGGCGCGGCTGCTGATGCTGACCAGCACCCGACGCTGAGCGGCGAGGAGGTTTGGCTTGAGGGCTCTTGCGACCAGTAGAGGCGCCAGCGCATTGATGCGCATGACCTCCAGAAAATCATTCGTCTCCAGCGACGACAGGCCACCGACGTCACCGCGTATGGCGGCATTGTTGATGACGATGTCGATCGCCTCCCCTTCAAGCCGGCGTCCCAGCGCTTCGATCGAAGCCGCATCCGCCACGTCGAGCGCTTCGCACAGCATCGAGCCGAGCCCCCCCTCCGGCACCTGCCGCACGCAGGCGATCACCCGCCAGCCGCCGGCGGCATAGGCTTCGGCAAGCGCACGGCCGAGCCCGCGCGAAGCACCGGTGACCAGCACCGTGCCGAGGGGGCTTGCCCCGATATCAGCGGTGCTTGACGTCATATTTCTTCTCGATGAGGCTGATGAGGCTTGCGGCTGCCAGCGTCAGCAGGATGTAGAGGATGGCTGCGGAGTTATAGGGCGCAAAGGGTAGGAAGCTGGCCGACTGGAACTCGCGCATACGCTGGGTGATGTCGCGGATCGACAGGATCGACAGCAGCGACGTGTCCTTGAGGATCGCGATCAGCTCGTTGCCGAGAGGCGGAATGACGATGCGAAACGCCTGCGGCAGGATGATCAGCCGCGCTGTCTGCCAGCGGCTGAGACCCATGCTTGCCGCCGCCTCGATCTGACCGGCGGGGATTGCATTGATGCCCGAGCGGAAGATTTCGGCAAGATAGGCGGAATAGGCAATCGCCATGGCGACGATACCGCGCACCAGATTGGGCGGATCGAAGACGCCGGCCGTCGCATCCTTCAGCGCGCCGGAGAGCGGCAGGCCGACATAGAGCACGATCACCAGCATCGGAATACCGCGGATCGTATCGACGATGAATTCGGAACCGATCGACAGCGGATGGCGATGATGCAGGAAGCCACCGAGCGTGAGAAGCCCCGTGATGATCGCGATCACCGCCAGCGTGATGCCGGCCGCACGGTCACGGTCGTTCAGTGCTTCGGTGCGCCAGATGCGCGGCCAGTCGGCGGGGACGGAGGCCTCAGGCAGCAGCGCGCCGCTGACATCCTGCTTTTTGCCGATGGCCTCGATCGCCTGCTCGGGGCTCACGAAAGTGCGCACTGGCGTTTCGGTCGTCGGTCCACCTTCATACTGGCCGAAACGCACGGCGCCGATCAGGCCCGAAGGCGTGTTAGTGATGATGCCTACCTTGCCATCCAGCGTGCCGGCGAGAACATAGCCGTCACGCGGCTGCAGCAGGAACCACGCGGAAAAGGCGGCAAAGACAAGCGCCGTCGCCACGAAGATGAAGAGGACTGCGCGGGTGTAGCGCAGTTTGAGGAGACCGACCCAGACGAGCCCCAGAATGGCCGCGAGAATATAGGCCGCGATCGCCGCCCGGATCGTGGTCGCAAGACCCGAAGCAAAGGCGAGATGGGCAAAGAGAAAGACGAAGGCGAGGCCGGCGCCGTTGATGAGACCAAGCAGCCAGCAGCCAGCCCGGCGAACAACGCTCTCGACGGGAGCCTCCGCACGGCTGCCCGCAAACAGCAGGCCGAGACCGGCGGCCAACAAAACAGCGTAAGTGGGCCAGACCCAGGCCTCCACCTGACGCACCATCAGGTCCGCCGCTTCCGTCAGCTGCCGCGGCGTCGCGCCCTTGACCACGAGATCGGATTTGAAAGAATCGACGCCGTTCGCGACGACTGACGCGATAAAGGGATGGACGAGATTGCCGGCGAGAATGGCGGCTGTTGCCAATAGGCCGGCGACCCCGACGGCCAAGGTCAGGCGCGGCCGCGCAACCTTCATGCGCGACAGGATGAGAACGGCAAAACCGGCGGAAAAGGCGACGGCAAGCAGCAGGAAGCCCGGCACGAAGGCGGACGACCCAAGCTCCACGCCAAGAATGGCACGCAGCGACCGCTGATAGTCCGCGGAAGAGGCGAACAGATAGACGATGAAGGGCAGCGCGGCGAGGATGACCAGATTGCTGGGTCTTATGCTTCTGATGAACGACATTCCGGCCTCCAGCGCCAGCAAAACAATAGCGGGAGCGCGGCTTAAGCGCTCCCGTTCAAAGCCTTACTTGAGACCCCAGTATTTGGCGACGAGCTGATCCATCGTGCCATCGTCCTTAATCGCCTTCAGGCCTTCGTTGAAGGCCGCGACGTTCTCGTCGCCCTTGCGGAAGACGAGGCCGAGCGGATCGGATTCAAGATCCTTGATCGCCGCAACCAAGTCGCCGGCAAACTCGCGCTCGTAGGCCGCCGCATTGGCGCCGTTGATGACAACGCCGTCGACGTCCCTGTTCTTGAGCGCGATGATTGCGGCGCTGAAGCTGTCATATGCAGCAACGTTTTCCTTGCCGACAACACCTTCGGCAACCTGCGCATCCGTGGTGTTGGCCTGGGCGGCAAGCTTGCGACCTTCAGACTTAAACTGGTCGAGCGACACATTCTGGTCTTCGGCGCGGGTCAGCACCGCCTGGCTGTTGACGATGTAGGGATCGGAGAAATCCATCGCCTTCTGGCGCTCTGCGGTAATCGACACGCCCGAGGCCACGAGATCGAAATTGCCCTGGTCGAGGGCGGCGAAGATGCCGTCCCAGCCGGTCGTGACGAATTCGGCCTGACAGTTGATCTTGGCGCAGATGGCGTTGACCACGTCGACATCGAAGCCGACGATCTGGCCGGAGGCCGGATCGACGCTTTCCATCGGCGGCGAGGTGGTATCCGAGCCCACCTTGATCAGCTTGCCGCCAAGATCGGCTGCATGGGCTGCACCAGCCGCAAAGACGGCAAACGCGACAGTCGCAAAAAATTTCTTCATGTCTTCCTCCTCAACCGTCGACGCCCGCCACTCCCGGCAACAACGCGACCAAATCCTTCCCAACCACCGAGCGCAAACACGCCATACTGGTTTCGCAATACGGCGGTACGCAAGCGCGTCCTTGGCTTCCGATGCAGTGATAACAAGTGATATAAACGTTTTCAAGACAAAATATAAACGTTTTTATTTCTATTTTCCCCGCAAGGGCAAATGCAGCAACGGGCGCTTGGACGTCGCCATCTAGCGCTCGCTGATGACCGCCCAAAACCTCATGAGATACGGGCACCGCCAATAAACGGCGGCCGGAAAATCAGCCATTCGGCATCACACGATCATCCGAACGCTCAATCAGTTCGGGCATAATCAACGCCTGCAGCGCTTCCGGCGGCTCGCCTTCCATGCGACGCAGGATGTAACTCCCCAACAGCTCGCTCGGCTGGTGGATCGGCAGGAAATAGGTGGTTATCGGCGGGGCGAAATACTGGCTGACATTGAGGTCATCCGTCGCGTTGATCACCGCATCGCGCCCATGCACCAGTCCGCGTTCGTGGAAGCCGGAGAAGGCACCGAGCGCCGAGGCTTCGTTGGCGCAGATATAGGCGGTCGGCGGGGCAGTAAGATGCGACATGGTCAGCACGCTTTCGCGCCCGAAGGCGGGCGTCAGCTGGCCATGGGCGACAAGGGCCGGGTCGAACGACAGACCGGCGATCTCCAGGGCACGCCGATAGGCTTCCAGCCGGGTAATCGCGTAGGTCAGGTCCGACAGCGGATTGATCAGCGCGATGCGGCGGTGACCACGCTCGGCCAGCCGCGCCACGGAGAGGCGGATCATCTGCTCGTTGTCGGCATCGACAAAGGCGTGGGGAGCATTGTGGATCGTCGTGCCGTAGGTGACGAAGGGAAAATCGGCGTCCTGCATGATGCGCACGCGCGGATCGTCCGAACGGGTGCCGGAAACGATGATGCCGTCGGCCTTCTTCAGGGAGACGATCTGGCGGATGGTCGCAAGGCTCTCTTCGAAGCTGCGAACGGCATAGAGCGAGACGCGGTAGGGGCTTTCTTCCAGCGCCCAGGAAATGCCGCTCAAAAGCTGGGCGTATTCGACGCCCTCCCACTCGTTCTGCTTCGGTCCCGGCGCCGTCATGATCGCGGCGACCTGATAGGTCTTGCCGGTGCGCAGCTGCACGCCGTGCATGTTGAGTTCGTAACCGACGCGCTCGGCTGCCTCGACGACGATGGCGCGGGTTTCCGGACGCACCTGTGGCGAATGCTTCAGCGCCTTCGACACCGTGGCAATCGAGAGGCCGGTCTCCAGCGCGATGGTCTTGATCGTCGGTCTCTGCATGACGGCTCGCTAGGGCTGGTAAGGATTGAGGGAGGCGGAGAGGAGGATATAGACGGCGGACGTCCAGGCAAAAGCCCGATCGCGCAATCCCCTCCCCGACCGGGCATCGAAGTTTTCGGCCATACCGCTTTTGGCCGCCAGAGAACAGAACTTTTCCGCGATTTTCCGCGCAAGTTCCACTTCTCCTTGCCTGCGCAGGCCGTCCCACAGCAGCAGCGTCGTCGGCGCCCAGATCGGGCCGCGCCAGTAGCCATCGTCTTCGTAGAGCGGACTATCAGGACTTTCGGTCGCCGGCCCCCATTCGGTGATGAAGCCGCCATCGGCAAGCCGTGTCACCAGCTTCTGCTTCATGTCGCGCGGCAGGCGTTTTCCGAGCAACAGCGGCATGAACTGAATGAGGTTCCGGTTGGGCAGGACTCTCTCAGGATCAGCGACCAGCCGTGCGCAAAATGTTTCGCCGGTCCAGAGCTGTTCGACGAGCAAGGTCTGCAGCTGATCCGCTTTCGCGCGCCATTCAGCAGCCCGCGTGGCGTCGTCCTCCAGATGTTCGGCAAGCACGTCGCAGGCGAGAATGAGGAACGTCGGCAGATCGGGTGTGACGACCGGTCCACCTTCGGCAAAGAATGTAGCATTGTCCCAGCCGCTGTCATTGCCGTGGAAATAGGCGGGAAGGCCGTCGGCATCCGCGCGTGCATGGGTCGGCCAGTAATCGACCTGTCTGCCGATTTTGTCTTTCAGATACGCCTTGCGCTCGGCCGTCAGGAAGCCGGGCTGCATTGCCTCGATCAGCGAAATTGCCCAACCATGCACGGGTGGCTTGGTAAAGGCGAAGAGCACGTCGCGGTCGTTGATATAATCCGGCAGCAGGCCCGAGGCATCCTGATGGTCGAAGATGACGGCGAACTGGTCGAAGGCCAGCGCCGGGTCGACGCTGGCAACGCCGAGCGCGGAGAAGGCGTTGTCCCAGCTCCAGATGTTGATCATGTGGTTCTTGGACATGTAGATCGCCGGCCGCGTCAGTGCACCACCGGCGGGAACGCCGTTGGCCCAGAGCAGGTAACTTGCCAGACGATGCGCCTGTTCGTGGCCGGCGATGTCCCGCGGCATACGCCCGTGCCACGCGGCAAAGTCAGCCCGTACGCTTGCGAGCGCATCCTCAAAGGTGCCGGGACGATCCGCCGACGGCACGGTGCGGAAGAAATCGACATTGCCTTCAAAGGCCTCGGTACCGGAAAAGGCGAAGTTCACCTTTTCCGAATGATCACGCTGCCAAGCGCCGGTGACATCGAGATCACCGCCGAGAGCACGCGGGATGAACTTGACGTTCTCAACGGCAGCGACAAGGCATTGCTCGTTTTGCGGTGTCCTGTAGACATAGTCGTAGCGCGAGCCTTCAAGGTGGAAGCGCACGCCCATCTGCGCACCACGGACATGAAGCCGTTCTCCCTCGCCGATCACGAAGGCGATTTCGCCATCCCCTGCACGCGCGACCAGTTGCTCCGGCGACAGTTCGAAATCCGGCTGAACCGCAGTGCCGTCCGCATCGAAAAACTCCGTCCGGCAAAGACGGCCCAGTGACGGCCGCTCGTCGCCGCCGGCAACGAACCGTAGATAGAGGGCACGCTCGCCCTCCCCGCCCGGTACCTTCATCATCGAGAGGGCGAGGAAGCGGCCCTGCCGGCTAAACGGGACATGATCGATATCGAACAGCATGCTCATCCCTTGACCGACGAGCCGACGGCACCGTCCATGATGTAGCGTTGCGCCGCGAAGAAGAGTGCCAGCGGCGGCAGGCAGAGGATTACGGTAATTGCCGCAATCGAGGTCACGTCTACTTCATGCAGCCCCTTGAACATCGAAAGGCCGAGCGTCAGCGTGTACATCGACTGGTCGTTGAGGAAGATCAGCGGCCCGAGATAGTCGTTCCAGGCATTCATGAAATGGAAGGTGCCGACCAGCACCAGCGCCGGCATCATCAGCGGCAGGTGAATGCGCCAGTAGATATCGAAGGCATTCGCCCCGTCCATGCGCGCGGCTTCGTCGATCTCGACCGGCACCGTCAGGATGTACTGACGTAGCAGGAAGACGAAAAAGGCATCGGCGAAATAGGACGGCACGATCAAGGGCTTCAGCGTGTTGATCCAGCCCAGCATGTTGAACTCCATGTAGAGCGGGATCATCTTCACGTCCCACGGGATCATCATGGTGGCGAGCAGCAGGATGAACAGCGGATCGCGTCCCGGAAAGCGGAAGCGAGCAAAACCGTAAGCGACAAGCGACGAGGAGATAAGCTGCCCGATCGTCGACAGCACCACGACGATCAGCGAGTTCTGCAGGTAGGTGCCGAAGGGCTGCTTGTTCCAGGCGGTGGCAAAGTTTTCCCAGTGCCATTCCGACGGCCAGAAGACCGGCGGGAACTGGTAGAGATCGGCCTGGCTTTTGATGGCCGTCACGAAGGTCCAGTAGAAGGGCGCGATGAACAACGCCGACAGCAGGATCAGGGCGGAATACAGCAGCGTCTTACGCATCGCGGTCGCCTCCCTTTTCACGGACTTCGCCTTCGTAATAGACCCAGGCGGACGACCAGCGCATGACCAGCAGGCTGAGCAGGAGCACGATCAGGAACATCACCCAGGAGCCTGCAGCCGCATATCCCATGTCGAAATATTTGAAGGCGTTATCGTAGATATACATGGCGAAGAAATAGGTGGAGCCGAGCGGGCCGCCCTTGGTCAAAAGCAGCGCGATCGTCAGCTGCTGGAAGGCGGAGATGATCGAGGTGATGAAGGTGAAGAGCAGCATCGGCCCCAGCATCGGCAGGGTAATGAACAGCATCTGCGCCCAGCCCGGTACGCCCGATACGGTAGCGGCTTCATAGAGTTCCGTGGGGATCGCCTTTAGGCCGGTGAGCAGGATCAGCATCGTGCCGCCGAAACCCCAGAGGCTGGCGATGATGATGGCGACGATTGCCAGGGCGGGATCGCCCAGCCAGTTCGGGCCGTCGATGCCGACCATGGACAGCATGAAGTTCAACAGGCCGTATTCGCGGCTGTAGATCCAGCTCCAGATGGTTACGAGGGCGACCCCGGAAATGACGCTCGGCAGATAGAAGGCCGTGCGGAAAAAGCCGCTCCAGGCATTGGCGTGATGCAGCATCAGCGCAACTAGGAACGAAATGATGATGTTGAAAGGCACGTAGATCGCCGCGAACTTCACCGTGATCCACAGGCTTTCCCAGAACTGCGGATCGTCAAACAGCATGGTGCGGTAATTCTCGAACCCGATGAAAGTCCGCTCTCCCACGACCGGCCAGTCGTGGAAGCTCATCGTCAACGAGAAGATCAGCGGGCCGAGGGTGAAGAACAGAAAACCCAGGATCCACGGGGAGATGAAAAGATAGGCCGCCAGGTGGCGTGAAAAGGCCGATTGCCGTTTCTGAGCCGTGAGCGGCACGGTGCCTTGATGGGTCATATCCATCTCCCCGCTCCGTTCTTACTTCAGGAACCGCTGGGAACGCTTGACGGCATCATCGAGATGCTGCTTGGCGTTGCCTTGGTCGATCATCGTGGCTTCGATGGCGCGGGCGAGATTGTCCTGCACCTTGCCCCAGTTCTGGTTCTTCAGGAATGCATGGGTTTCCTTGTTCGACGTCGCGAGAATGTCGAAGAACGGCTTGTAGACTGGGTCCGTCGTCATGCCCTTTTCTTCCGCAACGCTGGTGCGCACCGGAAGATCGTTGGTGCGCATGGCAACCGCTTCGGGCGAGGAGAAGAACTTCACGAATTCCCAGGCGAGATCGGGATGAGCAGCGTCCTTGGCAATCGACATCGCCGAAACACCGAGCGCCGAATGGGCCGGCTTGTCGCCGAATTTCGGCAGCGGCGCCACGCCATAGCTGAAGCCGGCGGCATCGATGCCCGCCTTAGACCACATGGCGCTCTGGAACATGGCGATCTTCTGGCCGTTGAACAGCGTCTCGCCTGACGTGTCGTCACCGACATGCAGCGTGACAGCTTCTTCCTTTTTGGCCATGTCGGCAAACATGTCGAGAACCTGTGCGGCCGCATCGCTGTTCATGTAACCGTCGATGGTCTTGCCGTCGTCGGAGATGTACTTGGTGCCGTTCGACCAGAGGAACTGTTCGAAGTCATACGGATCGGGCTTGGCATCGACTGCGAAGCCATAGACCTTCTTGTCCTTGTCGCGGAATTTCGCTCCCTTGGCGCGCAGGTCGTCCCAGGTCCAGCCGTCCTTCGGCTCCTCGACGCCGGCCGCCTTGAACATGTCCTTGTTGTAGAACACGACCTGGGTGGTGAAGCCCGATGGCATACCATAGGTCTTGCCCGCCACGCGCGTCGTTTTCATCAGGCCTTCCGGGAAATCGGCCGGGTTGATCTCGGTGGCGTCCTTGGCGATCAAGTCGTCGAGCGGCATCAGCGACGTGTAGTATTGCGGGAAGTTCCACATATACATGACATCCGGCGGGCTGCCGGCACCGAAGGCCGCAACCAGCTTCTGGTCGTAACCATCGGCATAGGGCTCGACCTGAACTTTTACGCCCGGATGCTTCTCCTCGAACTTCTTGGCGATCGCCTGCTGGATCGCAAGGCTTTCGTCGCTATCCCAGGTGGCAAAGCGCAGGGTCTCTTCGGCCCGTGCCGTTGCACTTCCCGCAAGCACAAACGCGATCAGCGAACCGGCGATGAATTTGATGTCTTTCCTCATGTCTATGCTCCTCTTGCGGGTCACGCGACCCGCTTCCCCTTTTCGTTGGTGATCAATGACTGCGTCTCCGCATCGAGGACGCGGCGAACGGCCTGCCCTTCCGCATCGAACAGATAACAATGCTGCGGCGGCAGCCGCAGATGGATGGCTTGCCCGTTGGCGACCGGATGCGTGCCGCGCACCACCGCTGTCATGGGGCGGCCGTCATCGAGACCGATGTGCACATGGCTTTCGGTGCCGAGCCGCTCAACGAGGCGGACGGTGCCTGAAAGCTCACCCTCGCCCGCAGAGACGATCTCGATTTTGTCCGGCCGGATGCCGAGCGTGGCTTTGCTGGCGGCGGTCATCGCCGTAGCGGATTCTGCCTCGAAGGTAACCGCCTGCTTGAGGCCGCCGCCGGACAGCGTGATGCGTCCTGCATCCAGGGAGGCGATAGTCGCCTCGACAAAGTTCATGCGGGGCGAGCCGATGAAGCCGGCGACGAAGAGATTGGCGGGCTGATAGAACAGCTCCAGCGGCGTGCCGAACTGGCTGACCTTGCCCTTGTCGAGCACAACGACCCGATCGGAAAGTGTCATCGCCTCGACCTGATCGTGGGTCACGTAGATCATGGTCGCAGCCAGACGGGTATGGAGCGCCGCAAGCTCGACACGCATCGTCACACGCAGGCCGGCATCGAGGTTCGACAACGGCTCATCCAGCAGGAAGAGCTTCGGTTCCCGCACGATGGCGCGGCCGATGGCGACGCGCTGACGCTGGCCGCCGGAGAGTTGGCGCGGCTTGCGGGCAAGCAATTCCCGGATGCGCAGGATATCGGCGGCGTTGTCCACCCGCCGATCAATCTCGTCGCGCTTCATGCCGTTCAGCGCCAGCCCGAAGGACAGGTTCTTGCGCACGTTCATATGCGGATAGAGCGCGTAGTTCTGGAAGACCATCGCGATATCGCGCTTGGCCGAGGGCACATGGGTAATATCCCGGTCGCCCAGCCGGATGGCGCCGCCATCCAGATCCTCAAGACCGGCGATGGAGCGCAGCAGTGTGCTCTTGCCGCAACCGGATGGACCGAGAAAGCAGACGAATTCACCATCGGCGATATCGAGGTCGATGCCCTTCAGCACCTCCAGCGAGCCGAAACCCTTGCGAAGATTTTCGATACGGATCGACGCCAACGGATCCTCCTCTGTCGGCAACTCAAATGACGTGTTAAACGTTTATATCAAAATAAAAACGTTTAACACGATTTGTAAAGAGGAAAATTTCACTCTGTGCTAAATGAGGAAAATGGGGAAAACAAAGGTGTGCCCGCGCCTCTGCCGGGATCGGTTTGCGAAACCTGCACCACAACGCACGAACAACAGCATGGAGAAGACCGGCATTCGCCTGGTCATCTCCGATAAGGGTCGCCTCGGCTGGTCACAGAAAACGTGCCGATCGGCGACCATGTGTTTAGAATGCCTGCGCCGCGGAATACTACCAGCGGATGATTGGCAGGAATATCGCGGTTCCGCCCACCTATCTCAATTTGCGAGATGTTCAAACAGGAGAGCCACGGCCTCGGCACCCGGATCGGCGTGGCCTTCCAGCTGTTTGGCATTGATATAGACGGCACGTCCGGCTTTCGCCTTTACCAGCTTGGCCGTCGTGTCGGCGCCGGTGCGCGCGGCGATCGCAGCCGCTTTGATACCATCTGCGAGTGCATCGAGAGCAGGTGCCAACGCATCGATCATGGTGCGATCACCAACGCTGGCACCACCGATTTCCTGGATGCGGGCAAGCCCAGCCTTCAGGGCATCACGCATCGGCAGGCCGCTGGACGCGCCGTCGCCGGCCGCAGCGAAGAAAATGGCGAGTAGCACGCCGGAAGAACCGCCCATCGTCTGGCTGAGTTCAAGCCCGATCGCGCGGTAAAGTTGCGTCTGGTCCGACAGCGGCAGCCGGTCCATCGCCTTGATGAGTGCTCTTGCCGCGCCGGCGAGGGTGGACCCCGTATCGCCATCGCCCGATTTGGCGTCGAGCGCATTCAGGTCCCGCTCGGCTGAGATCAGCACATTGCAGCAGCTGATCAGGAATTCGCGTGTCGGCTTGTGATCGGACGGCAGCGGCGTGATTGGCTTCAGCCCATCCGGCAGGGCGGCAATGGAGATGGAGCCGACAGCGTGGAGGCCCGGCCATGCGGAAAGCGTGACCGCCTTGCCCAAGGCATCGAGATCGGCCTTCCCGGCCGGGTAGAGCGAAATTGAAAAACCCTGCATGTCGAGCGAGGTCATCATCGGCGCCGGGCCGACGACATGGGAAATATGCTTGCCGACAGCCGAATTCAGCAACTCATGGGTCAGCACAGACATTTCCAGAACTGACGTTCCGCCGAGATTGTTGATGAGGGCCACATGCGACTTTTCGCCGATGGTCGCCTGCAATTTGGCAGCAACGGCCGCCATGGCCGTTTTCGCATCGGTGAATGCGACTTGCTCGATCCCCGCTTCGCCGTGAATGCCGAGGCCAAGCTCGGCCATGCCGTGCGGGATGCGGTTTTCCTTTGGAGAGCCGGGTACGGTGCAGGTATCGAGCGACATGCCAATGCTTTTCGTTGACGATATGACGCGCTTGGCGGCGGCCGTCACTGTCTCCAGATCGGCACCGGATTCGGCGGCGGCACCGGCGATCTTGTGCACGAACAGCGTTCCGGCAACACCGCGCGGCTGCGGCAGGTCCGGCAAAGCGATATCGTCATCGACGATGACCATGCTGACATTGAGGCCAAAGGCGCGGGCACGCTCGGCTGCAAGACCGAAATTCAGGCGATCGCCGGTATAGTTCTTGACGATGAGCAGGCAGCCTGCGGGGCCGGTGACCGCGAGGATACCGGCGAGCACCGCATCGACGCTCGGGGAGGCAAAGACATCGCCGCAGACGGCAGCCGTCAGCATACCAGCCCCGACGAAACCGGCATGGGCAGGCTCATGGCCCGAGCCGCCGCCGGAGACCAGCGCCACCTTGGACTTATCCCAGTCGTTGCGGATGACGACGCGGATATGCGGGTAGCCGTCCAGCCGGGCAAGCTTGCCGCCGGAGGTGGCGAGCAGGCCATCGATCGCTTCGGTGACGACATCTTCTCTTTTGTTGATGAATTGTGCCATTGGTCGCTCCCTAGAGCATTTCCAGCAAAAGTGCGAAGCGCGTCCGGAAATGCGTTAAATCAAAGAGTTAAAGCCGTATGCCGTCCGCGTCGAAATAGAGCGGCTTGTTCGGCTGGATTTTCACGATATCGCCGTTGCGCAAGCCCGTATGGGCTGCCGTCACGGTGACAAGGTCATGGTTTTTGTAGGACAGGTGCAGGCGGGTCTGGTCGCCCAGATGCTCCACGCGCCGCACGAAACTGTCTTCGCCCTCGCCTTGCGAGATATGCTCGGGCCGCAGCCCGATGGTCGCGGCGCCAACAGGGGAAGACGGAAAGATATCCGCCGGCAGGATGTTGATGCGCGGCTGGCCGAGCCTTGCGGCGGCATAGACGCTGACCGGGTTTTCATAGATATCCCGTGGCGAGCCGAACTGCACCAGCCTGCCCTGGTGCAAGACGCCGACATGCGTCGCCATGGTCATCGCCTCGATCTGGTCATGGGTCACATAGAGCAGCGTTGCGCCAGAATTGGCCTGGATGCTCTTGAGCTCGATGCGCAGATCGGACCTGAGCTTCGCATCAAGGGAACTCAGCGGCTCGTCCATGAGGTAGAGCTGCGGGTTGCGCACCAGCGCCCGGCCGATCGATACCCGCTGCATTTCCCCGCCGGAAAGGGTCGTCGCCTTGTTGTCCAGCTTGTGGGAAATTTGCAGCACCTCGGCGATCGCATTGACCTTGCGGGTAATCTCGGCCGGCGGAGTCTTCAGCAGGGGCGATTTCAGCGGGAATTCGAGATTCTGCCGCACCGTCAGATGCGGATAGAGCGAATATTGCTGGAAGACCATCGCGACGTTTCGCTGGGCCGGGGTCAGCCCGCGCATCGGCAGGCCGCCGATGAAGATTTCGCCGCTGTCGGGGTGATCGAGACCGGAAACCATGCGGAGCGTAGTAGTCTTGCCGGCCCCTGTCGGCCCCAGCAGCACGACGAAGGAGCCGTTCGGCACGGTCATCGACACATTGTCGAGCGCGACATGCGAACCGAACGTCTTGGTGACGCCTTCAAGCCGGATCTCAGCCATGGTTCAGCACTCCCTCGTTTGCCGCCGAAAGCAGCGCCTGTCCCCTCTCCTCGAAGACTGTCAGCGTGCGCCGGTCGAACTCCAGGCCGATTGTCTCTCCCGGGTTAATGACATGCTCGGAGCCGGTGCGCGCCTTGACGTCACCATTGGGGGTCGCCAGCGTGACGATCTGGGTGGTGCCGAGATATTCGGTGGCGATCACCCGGCCGCGGAACGTGGATGTATCGGAAAACACGATGTTTTCGGGGCGAACACCAAGCGTCAGCTTTCCCGTCGCACCCTCGCGCGAAACCGGCACCTCGACCGTCTTGCCCGCAAGTTCGATCCTGTCGCCGCCGATGCCGATCATGCCGTCGAAGTCAAGGAAGTTCATGGGCGGCGAGCCGATGAACTTGGCGACGAACTTGGTGGCCGGCCAGTCGTAGATCTGCTGCGGCTTGCCGAACTGCTCGACGACGCCGTGGTTCATGACAACGATCTTGTCACCCATCTGCATGGCTTCGAGCTGGTCGTGGGTCACGTAGACCGTCGTTGCACCCATGCGGTCATGCAGCGCTCTCAACTCCTCGGCCATGTGCTCGCGGAACTCGGCATCAAGGGCGCCAAGCGGCTCATCCATGAAGAACGCCTTGGGACGCCGCACGATCGCGCGGCCGAGCGCCACGCGCTGGCGGTCGCCGCCGGAAAGGCCGCCGACAGGCTTGTCGAGAATATCCTCGATCCGAAGAATACGCGCGACCTCGGCGACACGGGTCTTCACCTCCGCCTTGGGCACGCCTTGGGAAAGCAGCGGATAGGAGATATTCCGACGCACATTCATATGCGGATAGAGCGCAAACATCTGGAAGACGAAGGCGATGTCGCGCTGGCTGGCCGGCTTCATGCCGACCTCCTCGCCATCGATGTAGATCTCGCCGCTGGTGGGCAGCTCGAGACCGGCCATCATGCGTAACGTCGTGGTCTTGCCGCAGCCGGAGGGGCCGAGAAGCATGAAGAATTCGCCGTCCTCGATCGTGAATGTAGAAGACTGGACTGCCGTGAAGCTTCCGAATTCCTTGCGCACGTTTTCAATTCTGATTTGCGCCATGATCACTCCGGAAAGTGGCTTACGATGATGAACATCACGGTCCCAACCAGGGTGACAATGAACGAATAGGAAAACAATGAGACAGCGAAGGGCTGCATCAGCATGACGACGCCGGCCGCGATCAGGAAGGAGGCGACGAGCTCCCACTGGCTGCGCCGGAACCGGCGCAATCCGTCAAAAAACGCACTCATTTGCGCACCGCTCCAAAGGTAATGCCACGCAACAAATGCTTGCGAAGGACAATGGTGAAGACCATCACGGGCACCAGGAACAACGTGGCGCCCGCGGCGACCGCCGGCCAGTCCTGACCGGAAACGCCGATGATGGTGGGAATGAAGGGCGGCGCTGTCTGCGCCGTACCGGAGGTCAGGAGAACCGCGAAGGCATACTCGTTCCAGGCAAAGATCAGGCAGAAAATCGCCGTCGAGGCGATGCCGGTCGCGGCCTGCGGCAGCACGACCTTGTAGAAGGCCTGGAACCGCGTGTAACCATCGATCAGCGCCGCCTCCTCGTATTCGACCGGAATTTCGTCGATGAACCCCTTGAGCAGCCAGACGGAGAGCGACAGGTTGACGGCGGTATAGAGCAGGATCATGCCGAGATGCGTATCGCTGAGGCCGAGCTGCCGGAACATCAGGAAGATCGGGATGGCAACGGCAATCGGCGGCATCATGCGGGTAGAGAGAATGAAGAACAGCAGATCATCCTTCAGCGGCACCTTGAAGCGCGAGAAGGCGTAGGCGGCTGCCGTTCCGAGCACGATGCAGAGCACCGTCGAGCCGAATCCGATAATCACGGAGTTGGTGAAACGTTCGCCGAAACGCGACGGCCCGGCAATCACCAGCCCGTCCTTGCGCACGAGGCGCTCGTACCAGGTGGTGGGCTCGCCCATCTCCGCAAGGGTTTCGGGCGAAACGCGGGTGCGGGTGGTGAAGAGGTTGACATAGCCTTCGAGCGTCGGATTGAAGACCACCTTGGGCGGATAGGCGATCGCATCCGACGGCGACTTGAAGCCGGTGGTGATGATCCACAAAAGCGGCATTATCGTCACCACGGCATAGAACACGACCAGGATGCCTGCGAACCATTTCTGGCGGGCAGACGGCTCCGTAACAGAATAGCTCATCGCTGTTTGACCTTGTTGAGGGCTTTCACGTAGATCGACGCAAGGCCGAAGACGGTGACGAAGAGGATAACCGCATAGGCCGAGGCATAGCCCGTGCGCCACTTCTCGAAGGCCTCACGCTTGAGGTTGATCGAGGTGAGCTCGGTGGTCGATCCCGGCCCGCCACCGGTCAGCTGCACGACGAGGTCGAACATCTTGAAGTTCTCGATACCGCGAAACAGGATCGCCAGCATCAGGAAAGGCAGGACCATCGGAATGGTAATCGTCCAGAACTGGCGCCATTTGCTGGCACGGTCACATTCGGCTGCCTCATAGATACTGTCGGGAATGGAGCGCAGGCCGGCAAGGCAGATGAGCATGACGAAGGGCGTCCACATCCAGGTATCGACGATGATGATCGCCCAGGGCGCCAGATTGACGCTGCCGATCATCGAGAAGCTGGACGGATCGACGCCGGTCAGGAAGCTCACCGCATAATTGAACAGGCCGATCTGCGGTTGGTAGAGGAAGGTCCAGAAGTTGCCGACGACGGCGGGGCTCAGCATCATCGGCAGCACGATTATGGTCGTCCACAGATCGTTGCCTCGAAACTTCTTGTTGATCAGATAGGCCAGCGAAAAGCCGATAAGCACCTGCAGGACGATCGTCCAGATCAGGAAATGCGCCGTCGCCTGCATGGTCAGCCAGATGTCGCCATCCGTCAGGATGCGCCGGTAGTTCTGCAGACCGATGAACTCGACGGCGGCATTGGGGCGGTTGACGCGAAAATTGGTGAAGCTCAGCCGGACGGTCCAGATCAGCGGGAAGATATTGACCGCCAGAAGCAGGATGATCGACGGTGCCACGAACAGCCAAGCGATCGAACGATCTGACAATCCCCGGATGCGCCGGGCGATCACAGGCGGCGTCGCCCGCGCGGCGCGATCCATCGGTGTATCGGACATGATACCCTCTTACATATGGGAGATGATTGGCAGGGCCGTGCAAACGGCCCTGCTCCTTGTTCCGTTCAGACGACGCTACGGATCAATACTTGTCTTCGTCGGTGAAGACGTCGGTCCAGTCCTTGACCAGGCCGTCGAGCGCTTCCTTGGAAGTACCCTGGCCGGCGATCACATAGTCGTGGAAACGCTTCTGCGATGCCTGCAGCAGCGAGGCGTAGGAGGGCTCGGCCCAGAAATCCTTCACGATCGCCATGGAATCGAGGAAGGTCTGTGCGTAGGGCTGGCTGGTCGCGAAACCCGGATCCTCGACCACTGCACGCAGTGCCGAATAACCGCCGAGGCTCCACCACTTAGCCTGCACGTCCGGCTGGGCGAACCATTTGATATACTCAAGCGCCGCCGCCTGCTTTTCGGAGGTGGAGACGACTGAGATACCCTGGCCGCCGAGCTGGGCGAACTGCTTGCCGCCTGGCCCCGCAGGATTGGCGAAGTAGCCGGACTTGTCGCCACCGACCTTCGGATCAGCGTTGATGCCTGGCCAGATGAAGGCGAAGTTCATCTGAAGCGCAACCTGACCGGATTTATAGGCGTCGATGTTCTCCGACATATAGGCGTCGGACGATCCGGGAGGTGCGCAGCAATCATAGAGCGCCTTGTAGTATTCAAGACCGGCGACGGCCTCCGGCGAATTCACGAAGCCCTCTAGATCATAGGGCTTGTCGGGATTGTCGTACTGGAAGCCGAAGCTGTAGAGCACGTCCATGGCGCCCATGGTAATGCCTTCCGAGCCGCGCTCGGTATAGATCGCCGCGCCGTAGACGGTGGTGCCGTCGATCTTGCGGTTCTGGAAGAACTCGGCAATGTCCTTCAGCTCTGCGAAGGTCTTGGGAACGGCGAGGTCACGACCGTATTTTGTCTTGAATTCCGCCTGAAGTTCGGGACGTGAGAACCAGTCCTTGCGGTAGGTCCAGCCAACGACATCGCCGAAGGCCGGAAGCGCCCAGTAGTTCGGCGTATTCTTCGGCCATTCGGAATAGCCGGTCACGGTGGCCGGGATGAAATCGGCCATCTTGATGCCTTCCTTGTCGAAGAAGTCATTCAGCTTCACATACTGGCCGTTCTCCGCTGCGCCGCCGATCCACTGGCTGTCGCCGATCATCAGGTCGCAGAGCTTGCCGCCCGAGTTCAGCTCGTTGAGCATGCGGTCGGCGAAATTCGGCCACGGCACGAATTCGAATTTCATCTTGTGGCCGGACTTGGCCTCGAAATCCTTGCTGAGTTCGACAAGGGCGTTTGCCGGGTCCCAGGCGGCCCAGCACAATGTCAAATCGTCGGCGCGGGCGGATGTTGCGCCCATCGCGCTGGCTCCCATGAGGGCACCGGCGGCGACCATGGTCTTCAGGTACTTCGACTGCATGTTGATTACCTCCCTCTGTGTTTCCCGACCTCCATCGGAAAACGAAACATGCCCCGGCGGGGCAAAAAGGGCAGGCTGACGCTGCGGACGACCGCACCCTCCTCCGACCCTCACGAACAGCAATTCCCTCCACCGGCATCAAGCCGGACCCACAGCAATTGTTGTTGATTCATTCATAATTGAGGTGCGCACCTCAATGCAAGCGATTTTTGAGGTGCGCACCTCAATTTCTTGCTTTTTGTTCATTTCTGTAAGAGAACATCGACAAACCAGAATTCAGGAAGAGGATGAAAACCCGATGCGGCCCACCGCGAAGGACCTTGCCGAGGCAGCCGGTGTCAGCCTTGCGACCGTCGACAGAGTGCTGAACGACCGCGCCAATGTCAGCAAGAAAGCCTATCGCCTTGTCAACGACGCCATTGAAAGAATCGGCTTTTTCAAAAACCCAGCGGCAGTTAACCTGGCGCGAAACAAGACATATCGCTTCCGCTTCGTGCTACCAACGGCGGGTGACCAGTATCTCAAGGAGTTGCTACAGCGCGTAGACGAGGCGAAGGAGGCGCTGCAATCGGACCTCACCGCCGTCGAGGCCGTACAAATCCCGATCAGCGATCCGCATTTCGTCGCAAAGTACCTGTCGTCGATTGACGCTGCCACGATGGATGGCGTCGCGATCATGGCGCCGGAATCACCTCAGGTCCGCGACGCGATGGGCCGGCTTCTGGAGCGCGACATCAAGGTCGTGCAATTTCTCTCCGGTCAGGAAAAGCTTGAAAACACCGATTTCGTCGGCATCGACAACTTCGCGGCGGGTGCAACCGCCGGCAAGATCATCGGTCGCTTCCTGCGCAAGGAGCCCGGCAAGATCATGGTGGTGGCCGAGACGATGATGGCGCAGGACAGCATCGAAAGGCGACTGGGCTTCGACAGCATCATCAACAGCCAGTTTCCCCATTTACAAGGCTTGCCGTCGCTGGAAACATATGGCGACGAGAAAAGAGCACGCGCGGTCATCCAGAGAATGCTCGAAAACAATGGCGACATCACCGCCGCCTACGTGCTGAGTGCGGAAGCGCGCATCCCGATCGCTGCCATCGGGCAAAATGACGATCGCGGCAGGCTGACCGTCGTCGTGCATGAACGCACGCCCTTTACCGAGGACGCACTGCGCGGCGAGCAGATTGATGCGATCATCGCGCAGGATCCGGGACATGCGGTGCGCAGCGCATTGCGCATCATGCGCGCGCGCACCGACCTGCGCGAACCGCTGGCATCGCAGGAAAAAATCCGCATCGAAGTATTGCTGAAGGAAAATCTCTGAAATTTTCCCGGCTGGCCGGAGAACACGACACCCGGAAATGAAAAAGCCTGCCGCGGGAGGAGGTGCGGCAGGCTTTTCCGAAAAACCGAACAGCGACTGGGAGGAGGAGTGCCGCTGTTCCTACAGACGTCCCTGGGAGGAGGAGTGGGCCGTCTGAAACTCAAAGCTCTGCGGGAGGAGGTGCATTGCTTCGATGAAAACCACTATACCCGATTTAATTGCTTATTAAATGCACTTTGTTGCAGTGCAGCTATGCAGAAACGCATAGGCCGCGAGAGGGTCTTCCATCCCCTTCCCCCCGCGCGGAGACGAGGAAACCCAAAACGCAAAAACGCCCGCGTCATCAGCGGGCGTCATGCAATCGATCCATGTGGACCGGACGTTTTTAGCGGGCGACAGCCGCGCGGGCGACGCCGGCGATATCACCGCGTCCAATGCCGAGATCGCTGAGTTCGCGGTCGGTCATGCGGCCGAGTTCGGTAACGGTCTGACGATACTTGCGCCAGTTGTTGAAAGAGCGTGCTACGTTCATGATGATCCCCTTCCTGAGGTATCCGTGACGCCAGCAACCTGCTTGGTTCCAACGTCGTTTCGATGATTGGAATATAGGCGATTGCGCTCATTTCGATAAGTGACAAGGTTTCAGGGCGGCCATGCGGCAGATGCATGGGTGGCACCCGATCATGCTTAACAAATGCTTTCACTGCATAGGAAAACGGCCCCGGGGCATGCCCGGAGCCGTTTGTTCTCAAAGTGGGTGGCTTATTCCGCTGGTGCGGGATGCGCGGCCAACGTTGCCTCGCCGTGCTGGATCAGCGGACGGTTGCCCGTCAGCTTGCGGACCAGCACGTAGAACACCGGCGTCATGAAGATGCCGAAGAAGGTGACGCCGATCATGCCCGAGAACACGGCTACACCCATGGCCGCGCGCATCTCGGCACCCGCCCCCGTCGAGACGACCAGCGGCACGACGCCCATGATGAAGGCCGCAGACGTCATCAGGATCGGCCGCAGACGCAACCGGCTGGCTTCGATCGCCGCCTGCACCGGCGTGCGCCCTTCGAATTCCAGCTCGCGGGCGAATTCGACGATCAGGATCGCGTTCTTCGCCGAGAGCCCCACAAGGACGATGAGGCCGATCTGAGTGAAGATGTTGTTGTCTCCCCCCGTGAGCCACACGCCCGTCAGCGCCGCCAGCACCCCCATCGGCACGATCATGACGATCGCAAGCGGCAGGGTCAGGCTTTCATATTGCGCGGCAAGCACGAGGAAGACCAGCAGCAGCGCCAGCGGGAAGACGATGAAGCCGGAGCTGCCCGCAAGAATCTGCTGGTACGTCAGGTCTGTCCATTCGAAGTCGATACCCTTCGGCAGGGTTTCGGCCGCGATACGCTCGACCGCCACTTGGGCCTGCCCCGAGGAGAAGCCGGGTGCGGGGCCACCGTTGATGTCTGCGGCGAGGAAGCCGTTGTAGCGCGTGGTGCGCTCCGGCCCCGTCGTCGCATTCACCTTCAGGAGCGTCGACAGCGGGATCATCTCGCCCGATTGCGAGCGAACCTTGAGCGCACCGATATCCTCGGCCCGCGCGCGGAACTTCGCATCCGCCTGCACCCGCACGCTGTAGGTGCGGCCGAAGGCGTTGAAGTCGTTGACATAGAGCGAACCCAGGTAGATCTGCAACGTATCGAAGACGTCCGTCACCGAGACGCCGAGCTGTTCCGCCTTCTCGCGGTCAAGGTCTGCATAGAGCTGCGGCACGTTGATCTGGAAGCTCGAGAACAGGCCGGCCAGTTCCGGCGTCTGGTAGGCCTTGGCGAGGAAGCCCTTGGTTGCCTCATCGAGCGCCTGATACCCGAGGCCTGCCCGATCCTCGATCTGCAGCTTGATGCCGCCGGTCGTGCCGAGGCCCTGGACGGGCGGCGGCGGGAACATGGCGATGAAGGCATCCTGAATGGCGCCAAACTTCTGATTGAGCTGCATGGCGATCGCGCCAGCAGACAGTTCCGGCGTGGTGCGTTCCTCGAACGGAGCCAGTGCGACGAAGACGATGCCGGCATTCGAGCCATTGGTGAAGCCGTTGATCGACAGGCCCGGAAAGGCGATGGCGTGTTCGACGCCCGGCTGCGCCAGCGTGATCTCGCTCATCTTCTTGATGACGTCCTCGGTCCTGTCGAGGGTGGCGGCATCGGGAAGCTGGGCGAAGCCGATCAGGTACTGCTTGTCCTGCGCCGGCACGAAGCCGCCGGGAACCGCCTGGAAGAGCTGATAGGTCGTGCCGGCCAGCACCACATAAATGAGCATAATGATGCTCTTGCGCGACAGGAGCTTGCCGACACCTCGGCCATAGGCATTCGAGCTTGCGCCGAAGGCCCGGTTGAAGCCGCGGAAGAACCAGCCGAAGGCACCGTCCATGACGCGCGTCAGCCAATCTTTTGGCGCATGGTGGTCCTTCAGCAGCAAAGCCGACAGCGCTGGCGACAAAGTGAGCGAATTGATCGCCGAGATCACCGTCGAGATGGCGATGGTCAAGGCGAACTGGCGGTAGAACTGCCCGGAAAGGCCGGTGATGAAGGCGAGCGGCACGAAGACCGCGACCAGCACCAGCGCGATTGCAATGATCGGGCCGGAGACTTCGCGCATCGCTTTGTAGGTCGCCTCACGTGGAGACAGCCCGTTTTCGATGTTGCGTTCGACATTTTCCACCACGACGATCGCATCATCGACGACGATACCGATGGCCAGCACCAGCCCGAACAGACTGAGTGCATTGATCGAGAAGCCAAAGGCATACATCACCGCAAAGGTGCCGATGATCGAGACGGGAACGGCAAGCAGCGGGATGATCGAGGCACGCCACGTCTGCAGGAAGAGGATGACGACCAGAACGACGAGCGCGATCGCTTCCAGCAGGGTGTCGATGACCTTCTCGATCGAGGAGCGCACGAACTGGGTCGTGTCGTAGACGATGTCGTAGCGCACGCCTTCCGGCATGGCGATCTGGAGCTGGTCCATCGTCGCCTGCACCTGGTCGGAAATCTCGATGGCGTTCGAGCCGGGAGCCTGGAAAACGGGGATGGCGACGGCCGGCTTGTTGTCGAGAAGCGAGCGCAGCGAATAATCGGCAGCGCCGAGTTCAATACGGGCAACGTCGTGAAGGCGGGTGATCGCACCGTTGGCATCGCTCTTGACGATGATGCGGCCGAATTCCTCCGGCGACTGCAGGCGGCCCTGGGCGTTGACAGAAAGCTGCAGGTCGATGCCATCAAGATTCGGCGAGGCGCCAATGACGCCGGCTGCCGCCTGCACGTTCTGCTGGCGGATCGCCGCGACGATGTCGCTGGCGGCAAGACCGTGTTCAGCAGCCTTCTGCGGATCGATCCAGATGCGCATGGAATAATCGCCGGACCCGAAGATCTGCACCTGCCCGACACCGTCAATGCGAGCCAGCCGGTCCTTGACGTTCAGCACCGCGTAGTTGCGAAGATAGGTGATGTCGTAGCGATTGTCCGGCGAACTCAGATGGATAACCATCATCAGGTCGGGCGAACTCTTGACCGTCGTCACACCAAGCGTGCGCACTTCCGCGGGAAGGCGCGGTTCAGCCTGGCTCACGCGGTTCTGCACCAGCTGCTGCGCCTTGTCCGGGTCGGTGCCCAGAGCGAACGTCACCGTCAGCGTCATGACGCCGTCGGCGGTCGCCTGGCTGGACATATAGAGCATGTCCTCGACGCCGTTGATCGACTCTTCGAGCGGCGTCGCCACCGTCTCCGCGATGACCTTCGGGTTGGCACCCGGATACTGCGCGCGCACGACGACAGACGGCGGCACGACTTCGGGATATTCGGAAATCGGCAGCGACCGCATGCCGATAAGGCCGGCAATAACGATCAGCAGCGACAGGACGCCCGCAAAGACCGGGCGGTCGATGAAAAACCGTGAAATATTCATGGCGGTACCCTCTCCAAAGGGCTGACAATAGGGACAAAACATCCCCGGCTTGCGGCCACGGGCCGAAAGCATTCGGTTGAGCTATAGGGAAATCCGGCGGGTCCCTCCCGCCGGCTTCTTCATTTTACTGGGCGGCGACTTCCGTCTGCGGATCAACCAAAACACCGGGGCGAACACGCTGCAGGCCGTTGACGACGATCCGGTCACCGGCCGCAAGGCCCTTCTCGACGATGCGCTGACCATCGACCGAAGCGCCGAGCTCCACCTGACGGTAGTTCACGGTGTTCTTGTCATCGATTACGAAGACGAAGCGCTTGTCCTGATCGGTGCCAAGAGCGCGTTCGCTGATCATCAGCCGCTCTTCAGCCTTCGGTTCGCCCATCCGGATGCGCACGAACTGGCCGGGGATCAGGCGGTTGCCGGGATTTTCGAAGATGGCGCGCACACGGATGGTGCCGCTTGCGGTATCGACCTCGTTGTCGATCAGTTGCAGCTTGCCGGTGAGCGGCGTGCCTTCATCGCTGAGCGTGCCGATCTTGACCGGAACCTGCTCGATTGCCGGCAGTGCGCCGGCATTCTGAGGAAGCTGCACCAGCGTGCGGGCGATCAGCTCCTCATTGGCGTTGAAGCTCGCATAAATCTCGCCTGATGACACCAGCGTCGTCAGCGACGGAGTGCCGGAGCCGGCGGCTACAAGATTGCCTTCGGTGATTTCGAGCCTGCCCACCCGCCCGTCGATTGGCGCGCGGATTTCGGTGTAGCCAAGGTTCAGCTTTGCCGTGGTCAGGGCTGCGTCAGCTGCTTGAACATTGGCAATCGCTTCGCTCCGGCCGCTTTGGCGTTGGGTGAAATCGCTGTCAGAAATGATGTTCTTGGCGACCAGCTTTGCGCCGCGCGCAAGCTCGGTATCGGCGAGATCGAGTTTCGCCCGCGCCGAAGCGAGCAGGCTTTGCGCCTGGGCGACGGCGGCTTCGTAAGGCGCCGGATCGATCTTCACGAGAAGGTCGTTGGCCTTGACCAACGCGCCCTCGCGGAAATGAACCGACTGGATCGCACCGGCAACGCGCGAGCGGATTTCAACCCGGTCGATAGCTTCCAGCCGGCCGGAAAAATCCTGCCATGTGGTGACGCTGCGCGGTTCGACGGCGGCAACGGTCACCGGCACAGCCGGAACTTCAACGGCCGCGGTTGCGGCTGCGGCGGGCGTCACATTGACGCCCGGAATATAATCGAAATGGAATGCCACGGCTGAAATGGACGCGGCAACGCCCAGGCCGGCGCCCCACAGGGCCCAGCGTCTCTTGTTCGACGACATCGGTATCTCCTTATGGTCCTAAAGTGGACCGGTCATTCTCTCAAAAGCAGGAGGTTCTGTTTTCCAGTCCCTCGATAAAACCCTCAAATTCTGCTCGAAGCGCATCCGGCGGAACGCACCCCGCCATCGCCCCGGCATCGTAAATCTGCGTCCAGCCCTGACAGGCTGGCAGCACGCGGCTCGTCACCTCGACGCCCGCCGCCACAAGGCGGGCGGCATAATCGGCAGCCTCGTCCCTGAGCGGATCGTCCTGCGATGTCAGGATCAGTGCGGGAGCCACACCTGACAATCGCGAACAATGCCCCGGCGCGGCATAGGGGTGGCAATATCCCCCGCCGGAGCCGAGATAATGGCTCCAGCCTTCCGTCCAGCGGTCGCGCATTCCGGTCGCCTCCGCTTCGCGGAAGGAAGCCGTCGCCATCAGCGGATCGATGAGCGGCGACAGCAAAATCTGCCCGTCGATCTCATTCGGCATCTGATCGCGGGCCTTAAGTGCCACGCCCGCCGCGACGTTGCCGCCGGCCTCTTCACCAGCGACAAGCAGCAGTGACCGACGGCCACCATACTGCTTGCGTTTGCTGCTGAGGCAACGCAAGGCGGCAAAGGCAAATTCGAGCGCCTTCGGAAAAACGTTCTCCGAAGGCTGCGCATAGTCAGCCTCGATCACCAGGGCGCCGGAATTGGCGAAAACCCTTGCGATCGGGCTTTCCTCGTTCCGGTCCTTGTCGAGAAATGAACCGCCACCGAAATAAAGAACGACCGGCGATTTCTTTCCCTGCATCGAGCCGTCATAGATCCGGAAGGGCATGGAACGTTTTGTCGCGCCATCCACTTCCATATCTTTCCATTCGCTGCCCATTGCCTGGCCTTTCGCATGCAACACACTGTCCGAAGTGGATGGGTGCACGCTTTCACTTGAATTGGATATCATTATTCCACACTTCTTGGATAAGTGCATGGAATTGGGTTTCACTATTCGAAATTTCGAATAATATCGCATCGCAACGAAAGGAGTGGCTCATGGACCAGCTTTCCGCTATGCGGGTTTTCGTGCGGGTCGTGGAAACCGGCAATTTCTCCCGTGCCGCGACTGCGCTCAACATGCCCAAGACCACCGTCACCAATCTCATCCAGGGACTGGAGGGGCATCTGCGCACGACCCTCCTCAACCGGACGACCCGTCGCGTGATGGTGACGACCGATGGCGCACTCTACTACGAACGCGCCTCGCAGATCATCTCCGAAATCGAAGAGCTCGACGGCAACCTGTCGAATTCGCAGGCGCAGCCTTCCGGCCGCCTGCGTGTCGAGATGGCCGGCGCCTTCGCCGACCTGATCGTCATCCCTTCGCTCTGCGACTTCCATTCGCGCCACCCGCAGATCCACATCGACCTCGGCGTCGGCGACCGACTGGTGGACTACATGGCCGAAAACGTCGACTGCGCGCTGCGCGCCGGCACGCCGAGCGACCAGTCGCTGATCGCCCGCAAGATTTCGGAAATCGCGATGGTCACCTGCGCCTCCCCCGTCTATCTCGAAAAGATGGGGGCGCCGACCACACCGGAAGACATGACGGGAGGACATCACTTCGCCGTCGGTTACCTGCAGGCACAGGCAGGACGCATCCTGCCGATGGAATTCACCCGAGATGGCGAAACCCGGGACATCGTCCCCAGGTACGTTGTTTCCGCCAACGACGCCCGCTCCTACATGACGGCCGCCTTGACAGGCCTCGGCGTCGCGCAGCTGCCGCGGTTCATGGCCCGCGAAGCGCTTGCCGAGGGCAAGCTGATCCGCGTCCTCACCGAATGGCAACACGCCCCTTTGCCGCTCTACGTCGTCTATCCGCAGACCCGTCACCTCAGCAACAAGGTGCGTGTCTTCGTCAACTGGCTGGTAAAATTGATGCGAACCATCGACATGCCGGAGAAGGCAGCCGTCGCAGCTCCGAGCACCGAGAGCCTATAAGCCTAACACCGAAAACCCATGTGACGGACGAGCTCGCCGAGGACACCATCCGCACGCTTCGTGCCGTGGTGGAATAGGAATCAGCAACGCCGGTCACATCGACAGATGTTCGATCGGGATGGAAATGCCCAGCGCGATAAGTGCAACGCCCGCGAAGGCCTCGGCGATACGGCCGAAACGCTCGCCGATCAGACGGCCGATCATCAAGCCGCCAGATGACGCCAGGAACGTCGCAAGGCCGATCGCTGCGGCAATCGCCAGGATGTTGACGTTCAGGAAAGCCAGTGAACCGCCGACGGCCATGGCATCGAGACTGGTGCCGACAGCCGTGGCAATCAACACATACATGGACGCTTTTTCCGGACCCGCTTTCGCATCTTCATGCTTCTGGCTCGCCGCGTGAAGCATATGCAGGCCAACGGCAGAGAGCAGGCCGAAGGCGATCCAGTGGTCCACAGCTTGGATATAACGACTTGCCGCGAAACCCGCCGCCCAGCCGATCAAGGGCGTGATCGCCTCGACAATACCGAAGACGGCCCCGGTTCGCATGGCCTCGCGAAATTTCGGCCGGCCAAGGGCAGCGCCACGCCCGACGGAGACGGCAAAAGCATCGACGGACATGCTGATGGCCAGCATGAGGATTGTAAAGGCGGACAGGAGTGACTTTCCTGCGGACACAAACAACGGGCGTACTTGTCTGTCCGGGGACAGCTAGGTTCCACCACGGTCTTGCCGGGCGATAGTTTCGGCCGATCGCACCATGCGCCGTTGCGCAAGCCTGTTGACACGATCCCGCCGGGTGACGGTGGCTCCTCCCCGATGGCCGACTGGTGAAAACCAAGCATTACTCATGTCAATCAGAACACGTTAAAATTCTTTTTATTACAGAATGTTAGAATATTCATAAGTCTATATATCTAAGAATTTGCGGTGAATTCGACACTCATCTAACCTGAGTGTCGGACGGCTTGTCGAGACCGCATTGGGCGGTGTATTGCTCACCCGCCTGCCAAATTCCCGCCATGGTGATCAGAAACCATGCGCTGCAGCCAAGGGCTTGGTGCTGGAAAGGTGAAGACATGTTTGCCACGACGACTATCGAAGCCGAAAGCAAGACAGCTTTCTATGGCGATTTGGCTGCGCAGCTTGCCGGCCTGCTGCATGACGAGCGTGATTTCATCGCCAATGCGGCAAACGTCGCCGCACTTGTTTTTAATCTCGTGCCCGACCTCAACTGGGCCGGTTTCTATTTTCTGAAGGCGAATGACGTGCTGGTGCTCGGGCCATTCCAGGGTAAGGTTGCCTGCGTCCGCATTCCGGTCGGAAAGGGCGTGTGTGGAGGTGCGGTGGCGCGCAGGCAGACCATGCTGGTTCCGGACGTGCATGCTTTCCCGGGTCACATAGCCTGCGATGCCGCCTCACGATCCGAACTGGTAGTTCCGCTCATCAAGGACGGTCAAGTGCTTGGCGTTCTTGATCTCGATAGCCCCTTGCCCGGGCGCTTCGACACCGACGATCAGGCAGGCTTCGAAGCGCTCGCCGCGCTTTATGTTGCGGCGAGCGATTTCTGAACACTCAATCGATGGCGACCATCACATCGGAAGCCTTTACGACAGCATAGGCGTCGCCGCCTACTGCGAGTGCGAGTTCATCAACGGCCTCATTGGTGATCGAGGACGTAATGACTATCCCGTTACCGATGTCTATGCGGACATGGGCGGTCGTCGCTCCCTTGCTAACGGCGATGATCTTTCCCTTGAGACGGTTGCGCGCGCTAATCTTCATGGATCACCCATTCTGTGTGTTGCGGACAGCTTTCCTATCATAGTCTTCCCCAAGGGTTCGCGTCCATAATCCCGACGGTTTTCCTCAGCACACGCCTCCCCGCGGTTTGGCAGCCGTGTTTCAGAAATCGCTATATATGGGAGAAGCTCCATAGGAGGACTGCGAAGGCTTCCTCATCCTTCGATTGCTCATTGAGCGTATGATCTGCTACTCGAAGATCCTCCACATTGTCATCGCCGAACGATCGAGGCCTGCCTTTGACCATCGCTTCCCTTTCTCGAATAGTGCTGGCTGGTTCGGCAGCAGGCCCGGTTGTTGCTACCGATGAAGGCTTGAGCTTCTGGGGCGGCGTTGAGCCCGAGACCGGGAAGGTCATCGACATCCACCATCCCCTGAACGGCAGTTGCCTCACGGGCTGCATTCTGTTCATGCCGACGAGTCGTGGCTCATGCTCGGGCTCGGGCGTTTTGCTCGATCTAATCCTCACCGGGCGGGCACCTGCGGCACTTGTTTTCTGCGAAGCCGAAGATGTCTTGACGCTCGGTGCGCTGGTTGCGGCAGAAATGTTCGGCAAGCCGCTTCCCGTCATCCGGCTTTCGGCAGAAGCCTTTGCGGCACTCTCGACAGCAGCGACTGTGACGATCACGAACAGGGCGATCGCATCCGACACGGTCACCATTGCGCTAAGCCCACCGGCAACCGACACTCTGGCGTTGACCGACACCGATCGCGCAATGCTGGAAGGGCAGGAGGGCGAGGCCGTCGTCCAGGCGATGCGGATCATCTGCGCCATGGCCGCGCAGCAGGGGGCGACATCCCTGATCGATGTCATTCAGGGTCATATCGATGGCTGCATCTATGCGAGCCCGGCCAATCTGACATTTGCCGAGACCATGGCCAAAACTGGCGCGCAGGTCCGTATCCCCACGACCATGAATGCGATCTCGGTCGATTATTCCAACTGGCAGCGACAAGGCGTTCCACAAACCTTTGGAGCACCCGCCGCGCGACTTGCGGATGCTTATGTCCGCATGGGCTGTCGCCCGACCTTCACCTGCTCGCCCTATCTGCTCGACAGTGCGCCGAAACAGGGCGACGCGATCGCCTGGGCGGAATCAAACGCCGTCGTTTTCGCCAACAGCGTGCTCGGCGCAAGAACCGCAAAGCATCCCGACTTTCTCGACCTCTGTATCGCCTTGACCGGGCGGGCGCCAAAAACTGGCGTTTACCTGGACGCAAACCGGCGCGCAGAACGCGTGATCAACGTGGACATGCCGGCAGCGATCGACGATGCGTTCTGGCCCTTGATCGGCTATCTCGCGGGCAAGGCCGCTCCCGACTGCATCGCCCTCTTCACGGGCCTCTTGGATGGCGCCCCGTCTCGCAACGACCTCAAAGCCCTATGCGCAGCCTTCGGCACGACATCGGCAGCGCCGATGCTGCACATCGAGGGCGTGACGCCCGAGGCCGACGGAGCGGCGATCGCTGGAGCCTGCAGCGCAAAGATTTCTCGCGGGGACATGATCGAAGCGTGGCGGACTCTGAATGAAGGTCCGGAAGACATTGAACTGGTGGCGATTGGCAGCCCGCATGCCTCGCTTGAGGAATGCCGGGCGCTTGCCGATGCCCTCACGCAGGCCTTGAGAGGCCAGCCACGCCGTCCCGATGTTACTGTCATCGTAACTGCCGGTCAGCAGATCATTGACGACGCCCGCAGGGACGGCACGCTGTCTCGCCTCCAAACAGCTGGCGTGCAAATTCTGCCGGATCTCTGCTGGTGTTCGATTTCCGAGCCCGTCTTCCCAACCCGCACCCGTGCCGTCATGACGAATTCCGCGAAGTATGCCCATTATGGCCCCGGCCTTTCCGGCCGCAACGTTCGCTTCGGCAGCCTCGCAAGCTGCGTCGCGGCAGCTCTGACGGGCAAAGTTAAACGCGAATTACCCTCGTGGCTATCGTGACAGCAAGGCAGAGGAACGCAGAAGAACCTTAGTTGCGCACTGCTTCACCATGAGCCGTTCGGGCGGATATGGCGTCACCCAAAACGGGACAGTGCGGCGGCAAATATTTCGGTGTCAACATTTCCTCCGGAGGCCACGGCGATAACCGTATCACTCTCCAGCACGTCACTGTGGAACAGTGCAGCAGCAAGCGCCACCGCGCCGCCCGGCTCTATGACGATCCTCAATCGCTTAAATGCCAGGGCCATCGCCCGAAGAGCTTCCTCGTCGGTAACGGCAATGCCTTTGCCCGCGAGCCGCTGCAGGATCGGGAAGGTTAGCTTTCCGGGCTCCGGGGTCAGGATAGCGTCGCAAATCGAACCGGTCATGACTGAATTTCGCTCATAGTTGCCTGAAACGAGCGAGCGAGCGGTGTCGTCGAAATTTTCGGGTTCACACGTCCGGACGCGAAAACCGGGGGCGCTGGCTTCGAGCGCCAATGCGATCCCGGAACTCAAGCCACCGCCACCGCACGGGACAAGCACTTCAGAATCCGTCACACCCTCTTCATCCGCTTGTTCCGCGATTTCGAGACCAACGGTGCCCTGTCCGGCAATCACCAGCGGCTCGTCAAAGGGGCGTATCAGCGTCAAACCACGCTCCTCCGCAAGACGGGCGCCAATCGCATCTCGATCCTCGTTCATGCGATCATACAGAACGACCTCTGCCCCAAACGCGCGGGTGTTATCAATCTTCAGTCTCGGTGCGTCAGAGGGCATGATGATCAAAGACGGTACACCGTGAAGCCTCGCAGCAAGCGCGACGCCCTGTGCGTGGTTTCCGGAGGAGAATGCAATCACGCCCCCGTTGCGAACACTCTGGTCAAGACCAGACAAAGCTGACCATCCGCCGCGAAACTTGAACGAACCCGAGTGCTGCAGGCACTCCGCCTTAACGAACAAGCGCCGTCCCGCCACCTCATCGAGAAACGGAGATGACAACAACGGCGTTCGCCGTACAGTCCCTTGCAGACGAGCGCGGGCGGCAACAATCATCTCAATCGATGTCATGGAATTCACTTTCAGCCGGATAGGGTCGTCTTTGAATAGAAGCAGTCCGCGAGAATGTGAACATTGGATCTTGTCACGGTGACAGGAAGAATAGCCTGGCAAGACGCAGATTGGGCCGCATCATTGTCTTTTCAACACCGCGACACATTGGGATTTACCCGACGCGGGTCGTTGCTAGCAAATGTCTTGCGGTAAACATATCCAGATGTCCGCCCCCAACGTTCTTGTAGACGGTAATCTCTTCAGTCGACCGGCGACCAGGGTGGGTGCCATTGCAGAGGTCGCAGAGATCGGCGACGATGTCGGCGCGCGTTATGATGCCAGCCGCAAGCGGTCCCGACACATCACCTGAACCCTCACTATTGGTGCGCGTGTCGACAAAAAGGCGGCCGGCACGACGGAGTGTGTCGTCGTCGGCTTCCCGCATGTCTGGCGTATAGGCGCCGATGAGATCGACATGAGTGCCAGGCTTCAAGAGCGCGCCACGGACCAAGGGTTCGGTTGCCATGGTGACGCAGGAGATTATGTCGGCCTCCGCGACGGCCTCGTCCAGCACTGAGACGGAGGATACATCCCTGCCCTTCGCCCGCAAGTCCGCTGCCAGCATTTCCGCCCTTGCAGGATTGCGATTCCAGATCAGCACCCTTCGGATCGAAGGACGTACGCTCGTGTGGGCTTCGATCACATGAGGGGCAAGCCCTCCGGCGCCAACCACGAGCAGCACTTCTGCATCCGGCCTTGCCAGAAGAGCGACGCCAAGAGCTGAATCGGCTGCGGTCTTGCGGAAGGTGAGCGCGGCACCATCGCAGGTCGCAAGCGCTCCGCCTGTCTTGCCGTCGAACAGCGCCACCAGTCCCTGCACGGAGGGCTGTGGTGGGACAAGCTCGGGATTGCCGGGAAAAACGCCGACCATCTTGACCGCGATGACATCGCCCGAGGCCCAGGACAAAAGCGAGACGAACTTGTTTTCGTCCCTCTCGCTGTCGCTCAGCACGGTGACATGCATCTGTGGCATCCCGCCATCGCGATGCGCTCCCCGCAACGCCTCGACGAGACCGGGATAATCAAGGGCACGATGAACCTGTCCGGCATCGAAGTGGCGCATTTGAATTCCTTTAGAGAACGCGGGCGAGAAACGAGCGTGTGCGGCTGTGCTGTGGGTTGCTGAGCACATCGCGGGGATTGCCCGCCTCGACGATGACACCGCCATCCATGAAAACGAGATGATCGGCCACATCCCGGGCAAAGGACATCTCGTGGGTCACGACCACCATGGTCATGCCCTCCTCCGCAAGCTGTCGCATGACGGCCAGAACCTCGCCCACCAGTTCGGGATCGAGCGCCGAGGTCGGCTCGTCGAACAGCATGAGCGTCGGCTGCATCGCAAGGGCGCGCGCAATCGCCACGCGCTGCTGCTGGCCGCCTGAAAGCTGCCTCGGATAGTAGTCGGCGCGATCGCTGAGGCCCACCTTGTCGAGCAGCCGCCGGGCTTCTTCCGTCGCCTGCTGCCGGGTCTTGCCCTTGACGATAACAGGCGCCTCGATGATGTTTTCGAGTGCCGTCTTGTGCGGGAAGAGATGGAAGCCCTGGAACACCATGCCCATCTTCTGCCGCTGGACCGAAAGCTCGTTGAACGACATGCGGAAAAGCTTGTTCCCGCGCCAGCGGACGCCGACAGGCTCACCCTCGAGATAGATCGCGCCGGAGGTCGGGACTTCGAGATAGTTCAGGCAGCGCAGGAGCGTGCTCTTGCCGGAGCCGGAAGGACCGACGATACAGGTGACATCACCGGCGGAAACGGTCAGATCGATGCTCTTCAGCACCTGATGCGTGCCGAAACTTTTCGACAGGCGCTCGACATTCAGAAGCGGCATCATGGCAGCACCTCCCCGCGGCGAAGTCCCCAGAACTTGCTCTTGAACAGCGACTTGAGAACCAGCTGGAAGTCGATCGGCGTGCCGTCCTTCAGGCGGTGTTCGATATAGTGTTCGATAAGCGTCAGAATGGTGGACAGCACCAGATACCAGATCGTCGCGACGATCAGCAGCGGGATGGTCTGGTAGGTGCGGGAATAGATCATTTGGGCCGAGTAAAGCAGGTCCGGCAGGGCAAGCACGCTGACGAGGGAAGTGAATTTCAGCATCGAGATGGTGTCGTTGCCGATGGGCGGAATGATGATGCGCAGTGCCTGGGGCAACACGATACGGCGCAGCGTCTGGAATTGCGTCATGCCGAGCGTGGCGGCGGCTTCCGTCTGGCCGACATTGATTGCCTGGATGCCGGCCCGGATCATCTCCGCGGCATAGGCGCTTTCGGTGAAGGCCAGCCCGAGCAGCGCAGCCGTCAGCGGCGTGATCAGCTGGTTCGTCGAGGCAGACCAGAGGGTGGGGCCGAAGGGAATGCCGATCGACACTTCCGGGATCAGCAGGCCGAGATTGTACCAGAAAACCAGCTGCACCAGCGGCGGCACGCCGCGGAAGAACCAGATCCACGCCCAGCTCGTCGCCTGAAACACCGGATTGCGCGACAGCCGCATGATGGCAATGATCGTTCCGATGATCAGGCCGATGATCATCGACAGAAACGTCAGCATCAGCGTGCGGCCGAGCCCGGCCAGGATTTCCGGGCTGAACAGATATTGCCAGACCACGCTCCATTGCAGGTTCTCGTTGGTCACCAGGAGCCGTATGAACAGCCCCGCCAATAACAGCAGAACAGCACCGCCAATCCACCAGGAAGGGTGGAAGACATCGACGAGTTTGGCGGAATGAATGTCCGGTCGCTGGACTAGCGTCTTGTCTGAAACAGCCATGCTGCATCTTTCTTCAGAAGGGGTCCGGAACGGGTTTCCATTCCGGACCTTATGCAGGATCAGGGATTCGGGTCATCCTTGGTGACGAGGATTGCCTTTTCAAGCATGCCCGCGCCATCGACGCCCCAGTTTGCCATGATCTCCTTGTAGGAGCCATCGTCCATCATCGCCTGAAGCGCGCCCTTGAGCGCCGGGCCGAGCGGATCGCCCTTGCGAACGCCGATGCCGTTATAGACCGCATTGCTGATGAAACCGGCCATGTCGAACTTGCCGGTCTGCTTGGCGAGATAGGCAAGCTTGGCCGAGCCTGCGGCAACGATTTCGACGCGACCGGAAGATACGGCGAGTTCGGCCGCATTCTGCGTGGTGAACTGCTGCAGCTCGATCGGCTTCAGGCCAGCGGCAACGCAGGTCTCTTCACTGACCTTTGTCAGGTACTGGAAGTCCCAGGCGCCGGTAAGAAGTGCTACGCTGTGGCCGCAGAGATCCTTCTCTTCGCCAAGCTTCAGATCCTTGCCCTTCAGGAAAGCGTAACCGGTGCCTTCCTTGCGCTGAGGAATGAAGTCGAGGACTTCCAGACGCTCTGCGGTAACACCGAAGGACGAGAAGCCGGCGTCGTAACGCTTGCTGGCAAGACCCGGAATGATCACGTCGAAGCTGGTCGGATCAAACTTGAACGGCACGCCCAGACGTTCGGACATAGCCTTCGCCATATCGACGCTCCAGCCCTTCAACTCGCCGTTCTCGACGAATTCATCCGGCGGCCAGTCGTTGAAGACGGCTATGTTGACGCCGTTGGACTTGTAGCTTTCCGACAGTGCATCGTGCAGCGCCTTGTCAGCTTCTGCGGCATGCGCTGAAAGTGCGGATGCAAAGAGCGCACCCGCAAGGCTCGCCGCCCGCAATAGGTTTATTCCCGAATGATATGCCATCTCTGTGGTCCTTCCCCTTTTATCCTCTGTTCCCGCGCCCACACCTTCCATCCGATTGCCTTGGAGGTGAAATTGTGCGAACGTTCTCACATTATAGGCATTGCTTTTTGTTTTTCGTCAAGTGAGAAATTCGGCATGTATGCCGCGGGGCCGGCACAGGCCGTGATGGCAAGGAAGAACGAGGGGACATGAACGACAAACGGCAGGACAAGGTAACGATCACCGAGGTGGCAAAACATGCCGGCGTCAGCACGGCAACGGCCGGTCGCGTCCTCGGCGGCTACGGCTATTCACGCCAGGAGATCAAGGACAAGGTCAGGCAGGCAGCCGAGGAGCTGGGCTACCGCCCCAATCTCCTCGCCCGCGGCCTGATCACCGGCAAGACCAAGACGATTGGCGTCGTGGCCGGCGACATCCAGAGCCCGTTTTATGCAAGCATCCTGCGCGGAGTTGCCGATGTCACCCGCGCCGCCGGCTTCGGCATCCTCCTGACCAACAGCGACGAACAGATCGAGCGGGAACTGGAAGCCGTCCAGCTGCTGCGGGAAAAACAGGTGGACGGATTGATCATCGCACCGTCCGATCTATCCGGCTCTAAGCATCTTCAGGCCGCCGTCCGCGATGGTTGCCCGGTGGTACTGATCGACCGTGCCATCAAGAACCTCGCCGCCGATGCCGTCTGCGTCGACAACCGTGCGGCCTCCCGCGATTGCATTACGCGGCTGACCGAAGCCGGGCATCGCCGCATCGGTCTCATTGCCGAGCTCGAGCGCTGGGAAGGCGGAGATATCACGGATTTCCTGAGTGCGGTCGAGGGCAGTGCGCTCGATTCGTCCACGCTCTTTCCCAGCTGGCAGCGTCTCTATGGCTATATCGACGCCCTGCGAAGCGCCGGGCTGCCGATTGATCCCGATCTTATCGGCCGTGTCGGCGTCTATTCGTCGGAAGGCGCCCGCAAGGAAACGCAGCGCCTGCTCGAATGGTCGGAGCGGCCGACAGCCCTCTTTACGGCCGATGGCCTGATGTCGGCTGCAGCGATGGATGTCATTACCTCGCTCGACCTGCAGATTCCACGCGATCTCTCGCTGATCTGCTTCGACGATCTGGACTGGATGAGCTTCATCAAGCCCGGCATCGCGGCCGTCGTGCAGCCGCTCACCGAAATGGGTGAAGCGGCCGCGCGGCTGATGCTCTCACGCATCGCGGGTGACGACAGCGCGCCACAATATCTGGCGCTGCAGCCGAAATTCGCCGCTCGCGGGTCGATCGCCGCACCGCTTTCCTCATAGATCAGGATGGGTGGCGCGGATGGCGGCAACATCCACGTCGAGATCAATCGGCACGCCATGGCCCACGGCACCATAATAGCTGCAGGTACGCGCCGCTTCCGTCGCGGCGGCGCCGAGCAGCTGCGGCGGCGCCTCCCCCTTCACAAGGCCGAACAGGGTCCGGGCGATGAAGGTATCACCGGCGCCGAGCGTATCGACGAGATTCGCCTTGGCCGCGGGAACATCGAATATCCCGGCTTCGCCACCGAAAACCGCGCCCTTCGAGCCACGGGTGACGAGGCACCATTTCGCACCCTTGGCCAGAACGCCCCGCATTAACTCAACGGCATGGTCCCGCGAATCGTCCCTTGCCGACACGGAGGCGAGGTAGCAAAGCGGGGCGATGCGTTCGATCTTGGCATCATCATATTTGTTGGAAAAATCGTAGGATAGTGGCCGCAGCGCGGCCACCCGCGCCAGATATCCGTCGAGCCCGCTCGACTGGCCGATCTGCACGGCATCATAGCCGGAGATGAATTCGAAATCCTCCTCCGAAGGCTCGAACATCGATATCCCGAGATCGAACGTCACGAAGACCCGGTCGGCATTGCGATGGCCGATGATGCAATAGGCGGTGGGACCTTCGATCCGGCGAAGATGGGAGATATCAACCCCCTCCTGCGACAACGCCTCAACAATGGCGTGGCCTGCAGGATCATGGCCGATAGCGCCGAGATAGGCAGAGTCACCACCAAATTTTCGAATGAAAACAGAAACGTTAAGGCAGTTCCCACCGGGAAACATCGTGTCCCGGGAGAGGTAGCAATCGACGACATTATCGCCCATCGCAACAATCTTGACCATCGGAAATCTTTCTGATTGACTATATGTGAGAACGTTCGCACAACGCGAATATACTGTCAACGCCGACGCGAGATCAAGCCATGAAGACCGAACTGAACGCCGACATCACGAACGCCCTGGAAGCGGTCGCCAGCAGGGAGGTCCGGCATGTGTTCCTCATCGCCTGCGGCGGATCGCTGTCGATCATGCATCCGGGCAAATACTTCCTCGACCGCCGCTCAAGCGCCCTCACCTCGGATGTTTATAATGGCGACGAGTTCGTGACCCGCGACCCGCGCAAGCTCGACGACAAGGCGCTGGTCATCCTCTGCTCGCAGACGGGAACGACGAAGGAAACGGTGCGCGCAGCAAAACATGCACGCGAAAAGGGTGCCCTGACGATCGCGATGACGCTCGATCCGCAATCGCCGCTGGCCGATGCTGCCGAACACGTCGTTGGCTACCAGGCTTCCTATACGACCGGCATCCCCATCGACGCCGCCGAGAGCAATTACGGCGTGCTTTACATGATCCTCGCCGGGCTCCTGCGCCAGACCGACACGATCGATCTGGTCCCGACGCTGCTGTCGAGCCTCAGCCATCTCCAGCCGGCCATCGACAAGGCCCATGTGCAATATGCTGATCTGTTCGATACCTATGCCGAGCAGTTCAAGGACGCACCCGTCATCTACACCATGGCGAGCGGCGCCAACTACGGCGCGGCCTACTCCTTCGCGATCTGCGTCTTCATGGAAATGCTGTGGATCAACTCGCAGGCGATCCACGCCAACGAATTCTTCCATGGACCCTTCGAAGTGGTCGACAAGAATGCAAAATTCGTCGCCCTGATCGGCCTCGACGAAACCCGTGGCCTGGAAGAGCGCGGCCGCGAATTCCTCTACCGTTTCGGTTCACAGGAAAATATCCTGGCACTCGACGCCAAGGACCTCGATCTGACGGGCATCGACGACGCCTTCAAGGGCTTCCTCATCCCCCTCATCTTCTTCGACGCACTGTGGAAGTTCGCCTACAAGCTCGCCGCCAAGCGCGACAAGGTCATGCTTGAAGACCGCCGCTACATGAAAAAGATTTCGGACTATTGATCACAGGACGCAACCGGTACGAGCCGTGATTTTACGGCTCGTAGCCGCCACTCCCCCGTCAGCTTGCTCAGTCGCGCGACGATTAACCTGGCCGTAGGTTTGCTGCTGTAGCGTCATTTTTCGCGATGGAGGAGCGATGGTGGCTGCAAAATAGGAACAGAAGACTACGGGCGAGGTGCGTGCCCCATCCACGGAGATCACCGAACAAGTCGAGGCGCTTCGCCTTACAAGTAACCGCCTTTGTGACGATCCCGTGGATATCCGCGCGGCATTGAAACGTGTTTCGGATCAGCGCGACCTCCTGATGACGCTGATCAACCAGGTTCCCGACCAGCTTTTCGTAAAAGATCTGGAATCGCGTTTTCTGATTGCCAACGGCGCTGTTGTCGCTGACAAGACATTCATAGCGACAGGCGAAGCAGTGACCGTCGAGGCGCTGATCGGCAAGACGGACTTCGATCTTTTTGCAGCCCCTATCGCTCAGCAATTCCACGACGCAGAAGTGGAGATCATGCGAAGCGGACATCCAGTTCTCAGCACGGTCGAGCAGAATGTTTACGCTGACGGCGGCACCAAATGGGTATCTATGACCAAAGCCCCATTGAGAAATGTCAGCGGACAGATCATCGGCCTGATCGGCCTTGCGCAGGACGTCACGAAACGCAAGGAAATGGAAGACCAGGCGCGCTTCATGGCGCACCACGATATCCTGACCGGGCTACCGAACCGGGGCCTAGTGATCAGCCGTATTGACGAAGCCCTTGCGCAAGCCACTCAAAACGGCAGTTCGGTCGCCGTCGTTTTTCTCGACCTCGACAATTTCAAATGGGTCAACGACACCCTCGGACATCAAGCCGGAGACGATGTTTTAAAGACGGCTGCCTCGCGCATCGCCGGCTCTCTTCGTCTATCTGACATCGCCGGGCGCTTTGGTGGAGACGAATTTGTCATCATCCTGCGAGATCCGCCACGACAATCTGATGGCCTGATCCGTCTGCTGGAGCGCGTTCGCACGCGTGTGGCCGAACCATTGCAGCTTGCAGGACAAACCGTATGCGTGACAACAAGTATCGGCGTGGCCCTCCTTGAAACAGATGGAACGACCAGGGACGAGCTTTTGGCGAAGGCCGATGCGGCCATGTACCGGTCCAAGAGGAATGGCCGGAATACGATCTGTCTGGCCTCCCAGCTGTTGCCGGGTTGAATGTAAGCTCTGGACAGAAAACGGGCGGGTGAGGCACAGCTTGCCCCAGGTCTTGGATGGGCCAATGCGAACGCTCAGTTCAACGCCGATTTCTTTACCTCGATATAAATTTGCCCTCGTATCGCGCGCGAAAATTGCGACGCTCCGCTTCCTGCCTGAAACATATGAAAGTCAGCTCGAGATCGTGAGGACTGTGGTCCCGCCCCAGAATGCTCAAGGTGATAACGAATGCGCCCTCATAATTGGCGCTGAGCTGGACCGCGGCAGCGGTAATTTCGCTTGCAGAAAGATCGTGCTTCTCGTTGCGCTCATAGATCGCCCAAACCGGGGCCTTTTCCCACACGGACCGCAATTCATCGGCAATGTGCTGTCGGAACGTATCTGCGCTCATGTCACGCGGTCGCGAGAGTGTAAGTTCGCCATGGATATCGAGGTAGCCGTCGAAAGCCGGCCCATGCGACAGAGCCCTCTCAAGTCTCGCGAATGCGGTGTTTTCGTCTATGAAGGTGCGAAAGAAGACAGCCATTGTACTCGCCAGATGGACTCGAAACAGGAGGATTGCTCACGCATATACGTGGATAGATCAGGGACAAACAGACCTGTCTCTGATTATTGACTGCAAACCTTGCCTCGGCCTGTGCCTCCTCTGATCACCAGGGTTGAGCAACCTACGACACCGATCCGGCCTCCCCCTATGCTGTCACATGAAACATAATTCGCGTTTCGCGAGACGATGATCAATAGCGATCGACCGGAATGTGATAGACTACCCTCCACGGTTGTGCATCCACATATTCCCTCGGCGGAGGTATCGCATGCGGTTACGGCGCTGGCGCATTATCACTCTCGCAGTGGTTCTAGGGATAGTCGGTGCGGCTCTTCCCGTAGCCGTAATGGCCTGGTTGTCATGGCGGGTTGCGGAAGAACGAGAACTCGGCATCTTGGACGTCCTGGCCCGAAAGGTTGTCAATCGCGCGGAACTGACGTTCGCGGAATCCTACTACGCGATGGATGTGCTCCAGAAAAGCGGTCTGGTTCCTTGCTCGAACGACCATATCGCCCGCATGAGGACCGAAACGATCAACGTTCTCTCGATTGAGGAGATCGGATACTTCGAGAACGGCTTTCTCAAATGCACCTCGTGGGGACCGGCACCAGCCGGGATTGCCCCGCCCAAGGTCGACTATACAGGGCGAAACGGTCTAAAGGTTTCACTCCGGATAAAGCCGGCTGTGAGCCTCGGCCAACGGATGACCGCCTTGCAGATGGGCAGCTACAATGTCCTGGTGGTTCCTTTGCGCTTCGTGGACGTCTTCATCGACAATGGCATAGCGATCACGCTGATGAACGATACCGGGAAAGTCATCAATACGCGTAACGATCCCGACCTGGAGCTCGCTGCAACGCTGGCCCGCGACGAGCGGCAGCGAGGCCTTGACGAAGGACAGCTTTATACCGTGCTCAAGCGGAATGGTCTCGTCGTGGTCGCAACGGAATCCAAGGCCATCATGACCGCCGAGTTCCTGAGGCAGATGAAGATTTTCGTCCCCTTCGGCGGATTCATGGCGCTGTTCATCATCGGCATCGTCTACTGGATGTCGAGGGAACGTCTGTCCCCGAAGGCGGAACTTGATTTGGCGATCAGAAACCGGGAGTTTATCGTCCACTATCAGCCGATCGTGGAACTTGAGACAGGAATCTGTTTCGGGGCGGAAGCTCTGGTCCGTTGGCTGAGACCAGACGGCACCCTTGTGAGACCTGATCTGTTTATTCCGATTGCGGAGGAGACAGGGCTGATCATGCCCATCACTAATCAGGTGGTCGAGATTGTCATAGCCGAACTCAAATCGCTGCTCGTCAATGAGCGCACCCTGCACATCGCAATCAACCTTTGTGCGGAAGACATAACAACCGGTCGCATTCTCGACTTCCTGGACGGCAAGCTGCAGTCCACGGGAATTCATAGGGAACAGATTTGGCTCGAAATAACGGAACGCGGCCTTGTCGATATCGATGCCGCACGGGTAACCCTTCGCAGGGCGCGGCAGGCGGGACATGCGGTCGCCATCGACGATTTCGGAACGGGTTACTCAAGCCTTCAGTATCTTCAGGGGTTACCCATAGACGCGCTCAAAATCGACAAATCATTCGTCGATACGATCGGCAAAGACTCAGCGACAAGCTCGGTTATCCTTCACATCATCACAATGTCTCAGGAGCTCGGATTACTTTCTACCGCAGAAGGTGTCGAAACCGAGGACCAGGCGGCGTTCTTACGGGCGCGCGGCGTCAATTTCGCTCAGGGCTGGCTGTTCTCAAGGCCGCTTCCCGCCAAGGAATTCATAGGATTTCACAAAAACAACAAGGAGACGTTCGGGGCCGCGCGCGAGATCGTCACATCCGCGGATCTGGAGCCGACACTCGCAAAACCCATGCACCCCTACGCCGGCAAGACGACTTGAGCCACTTGTCCCCAATGCCGGTGAGATCGCTCATCTTGGTTTCACAAACCGCTTAGCCGCAGGCAACATAACGCCACCGTGGCAGGACCTCATTCCTTGGGTTCCATGGCGTCGCGCAGCCCGTCACCTAGGAAATTGACGGCGAGAACCGTAAAAAGGATCATCAGCCCCGGGGGGATCGCCAGCCAAGGTGCGACACTGAGCCAGGGAGATGCACTGTTCAGCAGGTTTCCCCAGGTCGGAACCGGTGGCTGAATGCCGAAGCCCAGAAACGAGAGTGCCGATTCAAGCATGATGGCGCTTCCAACAGCAAGCGTTGCCGCCACGGTGATTGGGCCGATTGCATTCGGCAGGATATGGCGGAACATCAGGCGTGCGCCTCCCGCTCCGAGCGCACGAGCGGCTTCGACGAATTCGCGTTCTCGCAAAGCGAGGAACTGGCTGCGCACCAGCCGCGCCGTGCCCATCCAGATCAGCATGCCCACAATCGCCACAAGCAGTGGCGGGCTCGGCCGAAACAGTCCGGAGAGCAAGAGGACCAGCGGCAGTGTCGGGATCGACAACATCACGTCGGTGAACCGCATCAGGAGAATATCGGTCCAGCCGCGATAGAAGCCCGACAGCGCACCCACCAAGGTACCGGCAATCGTTGCGATGATCGCGCCGGCCAGACCAACGGCCAGCGACACGCGTCCGCCATAGATGAGGCGGGTCATGACGTCGCGGCCAAGTTCGTCCGTTCCCAGCCAGTGTTCGCCAGTCATCGGACCGGGCGAGCCGATCAGGGTGAAGTCCTGGCCGTCAAATGTGTAGGGCGACAGGAATGGCCCGATGATAATGACGACCGCCATCAACAGCAGAAAGGCAAGACTGGCCACCGCCAGCCGGTGCTTCAGGAAACGCTTGATAACGCGGCGGCCATAGCTCTGTGGCGGGGCGAGCGGAGCCAGTTGCATCGTTGCATCAGCCATAGCGAATCCTTGGGTCGAGAGCGGCGTAGGCCACATCGGCGATGATGTTGGCCATGACGATGCCAACGGACCCCATCATCATCAGGCCCATCAGCATGGGATAGTCGCGACCGTCCATGCTCTCCATGAACAGGCGGCCGATACCGGGCCATGCAAACACCGTTTCAGTGATGACGGCACCTGAGATGACCGTGGCGAAATCCACCGCTATGACGGTGACGGCCGGGATCATCGCGTTTCGCAATGCGTGCAGAATGATCACGCCCGGCTCGGAGCGGCCCTTGGCATAGGCTGTGCGGATATAATCCTGATTGAGCACATCGATCATGCCGGAGCGGATAAAACGGCTCCAGCTGGCGATGGTTGCAAGCGACAGCACAGTGGCAGGCATGATGATATGGGCGAGCCGATCGAAGAACGATCCATCACCGATAGACTTGTACCCGGCCGATGGAAGCCAGCCGAGCTGCACTGAAAAAAGAAGCTGCAGCAGCAGCGCCAGCCAGAAAACCGGGGTCGAGATACCGGCGAAAGACAGCAGGGTAAGCCCGCTATCGAGCTTTGATCCACGCCGCGCCGCGCTGATAATTCCAAGCGGAATAGCCAGCAACAGCGAAATCAGAAGGGCGAGGCCGCCCAACTCGAGGGTTGGCCCCAGTCGCAGGACAATTTCAGTCAGGACGGGACGGCCGGTGCGGATGGAATAGCCCCAGTCCCCGACGACCATCGATTTAAGCCACATGACGTATTGCACGGGCGCGGGCTTGTCGAGACCGTAGGCCACCGCGATCTGCTGCAGAGCTTCCTTACTGACGGCAGGGTTCTCGGCATACATATCCAACGGGCCGCCGGGGGCCAGATGGACGATCGCAAAGAGGATAAGCGAGATGCCGAGAAGTAGCGGAAGTGCGCCCAACAGACGGCGAAAAACGTAACCGAAACTCATGCCGCCTCCTGGCTGAAAGTAAGAAGGCGCCCGGTATAGGAACCGGGCGCTAGAGAGCCGGACGGCGAAAACCGCATCGTTTTTGACATCAAGCTCTGGACGGATCTTAACCCATGTACCATTCGGCCGTATGGACGAAATTGGTCATGTTTGTCGGGTTCGGAACAAAGTTCTTGAGCGACGCGGTCTTGGCGATCAGGGCAACGTTGGTCGTCAGCGGGATCGAGGGTAGGTCTTCCGCCAGGATTTTCTGGAACTCGATTGCGGCTTCCTTGCGGGCCGCCGGGTCCAGCGTCTTTTCAAACTTCGCCAGTGCCGCATCGAGGCTTGGGTTTGAATAGGACTGGCCGTTGTTGGCGCCACCCGTACCCCAGAACACCGAGTAGACCGGGTCGGCCGAGGTGATCCAGCGGCCGTAGATAAGATCGTAGCCGCCCTTGTATCGCGCTTCGCGATAGGCAACGCCGGTCTGGTTGTTGGCAACGGCCTCGATACCGATCGCCTTCAGCTGGGCGATGATCACCTGCTGGGCCAGCTCGTCGTCTGCGCGCCCCGCCTGCACCATGAAGGCGTAGGACAGGCGCTCGCCACCCTTTTCGCGAACACCGTCGGAGCCCATGGCATAGCCGGCATCGTCGAGGATCTTGTTGGCAGCTGCGACGTCGTAGGCGATTTCCGGCGTATTGGGATCATAGAACTCGAACACCGGCACCACCGGCGATTTGATCGGCTCCGGGAACCCGCCCTGGGCTTTGCTCAGCACCGTGCGGTCGACCGCGGCGGCGATGGCTTTGCGCACGTTGATATCCGCCAGCGACGGGCGCTTGAAGTTGAAATCGAGATGCTGCCACGAGAGCAGCGGCCCCTTGACGAGCTCGATGCCGGAAATGCCTTCCACCTGCTTGGCCTGGCTGTAGGGCGTTGAAACCACCAGGTTGACTTCGCCGGACTTCAGCTGGGTAATCAGCGTGTTTGTGTCGGGGATCATCTTGAAGATGATCTTGTCGAGATAGGGCAGAGCATCTCCCTTTTCACTCTTCGCCCAGTAGTCGTCGAAACGCTCGGTTACCACATACTGGCCGCGCACAAACTCTGTCACCTTGAACGGGCCGGTGCCGACGGGTGTTTCGTTATAGGAGGACGTGTTCAGGTCGGTGCCTTCAAGCAAGTGCTTGGGGAAGATGCCGAAGGTGAAAAGCGTGGAGGCAAAGGTCGGCAGAATGGAGCTATAGTTTACCACAACCGTCAGATCGTCCGGTGTTTCAATGCTGGCCACCTCGGCGGATCCGTCCTTGGATTCGGCCGTGAAAGCGGGGTCCTTGACCGCTTCCCAGGTATATTTCACGTCAGCCGATGTGAACGGCTTGCCATCGTGCCATTTCACGCCCGGACGGAGCTTGTAGCTTACCTTCATGGTCTTGCCGTCGGCGGCCACGGCGATACCGCCATTTTCGATGGTTGGTACTTCGGTGGCAAGCACCGGCACGTATTTAGCGTGCTCATCCGGCGCCAGAAGTCCCTCGACAACTGCTGCCTGTGCATCCCCCAGAAAGCCGGTGGAATAGACATTCATCGTGTCGATCTCGTAGGTCAGCCCCACGGTCAGGGTGCCGCCCTTCTGCTGGGCGAAAGCCGGAAACGCGCGCATCGTTGCCAAGGTCGCGGTACCTGCAAGCATTGCCTGGAGGGCTGCGCGGCGGGTCAGTTCAAAAGCCATGGTTTCGTCCTCTGTTTTGCCCTTGCGGGCGTTCCCTTTTTCGCCGGTCCTGTTTTTGGATGGCCGGTCTTTGCGTTTTCAGTAACCGAGTGTGCGATCGACAATATGCGGCAATTTTTCACCGCGTTCGAAACGCCGGATGTTTTCAGCCATCTCCGCCACGGCGGCGTGCGCGTGGGTAGGTGCGGCGACATGCGGCGAAAGCAGGACTTTCGGATGTCCCCAGAGGGGGTCTTCCGTCGGAAGGGGCTCGATGCGAAACACATCGAGAGCCGCGCCGCTGATATGGCCGTCGTCAAGCGCTGCGATCAGATCCGCATCCACGACATGGCCGCCACGGGCACCGTTGATGAAGAAAGCGCCTTTGGCCAGCGCGGCCAGAACGTTTGCGTCCACGACGTTGGCGGTCTCGGCCGTCATGGGCAGAAGATTAACGAGAATGTCAGCGCCGCGGACGGCGTCCAGGAGCTTCTCACGGCCGGCAAAGCTCTGCGCACCTTCAATCGGACGGCCGGAACGGCTCCAGCTGCGTGTTTTGAAACCGAAGCGGACGAAATGCTCCGCGACTTGCCCGCCAAGTGCGCCGGCACCCAGTATCGCAACGGTCCGCTCACGGGCCAGCTTCTCCGGCTGGGGAGCCCATTCCCGTTTTTCCTGAAGATCCTTGTAAATCAGGAGATTGCGGTGCCAAGCCAGAGCCTGGGCCAGAACCCACTCGGACATGCCCTCGGCCAGCCCATCATCGACGAGGCGAACGATCGGCAGATGCCCGGGCACCTCTCCGCTGGCCAAAAGATGTTCGATCCCGGCATTGAGGCTCAGCACCAGTTCGAGACCCGGAACAGCCGAAATGACGCCCGGCAAGGGACGGCCCACGACAATATAGGGCACGGGGCCGTCGCCCGGTTTGGGTTGTTCGGTCATGACGCTGTGGTCCGGAAGCTCTTTCCGAAACAGGCTTGCCATGTGCTCGGGGTTGCCACGAGAGGCGATAAATATCCGTTTCATAGGGCACAGCATGGTGCGTCATGAAGGTATGTTGCAATGCCCAAAAAAATCCACTTTGCCCGCATTTTAACTCATGCATAAATTTTTGGGTTAGCGGACAAAGAAATGCCCCGAAATGCCAATTTATTGAGCAATTACGGGGCTTTTTTGCAATTTTTAATCAAAGAAAGATACCGAAGCGAAAAGACTGATCTATTCTCTCAAGTTAAGTTCATCCGCTCGGAGACAGGCCACGGAGTGACGCTCGCCGCGCTCCTCCAACGGGGGCACGGTCTGCGCGCACTTTTCAATCGCGAAAGGACAACGGGTACGGAAAACGCATCCAGAGGGAGGGTTGATCGGACTGGGCAAATCGCCTTTCAGGGTGATGCGGCTTCGGCGCACACGCGGGTCGGGCACGGGCGCTGCATCGAGCAACGCCCGGGTATAGGGGTGGAGAGGTTTCGAATAGAGATCGGCAGCCGTTGCCGTTTCCATGATCTTGCCGAGATACATGACGATGACACGATCACACAGGAACTCGATGACGGACAGGTCGTGGCCGATGAACAGGATCGAGAGCCCAAGTTCCTGTCTGAGATCCTGCAACAGATTGATGATTTGCGCCTGGATCGAAACGTCCAGTGCGGATACCGGCTCGTCGGCGACGATGAATTGCGGATTGACCGCGAGCGCACGGGCGATGCCGATACGTTGCCGTTGCCCCCCGGAAAACTCATGCGGGAACCGCGCCGCAGCCGAGCGCGGCAACCCGACCTTTTCCAGGAGGTCACCAACCCGTTCCGGACGGTCTTTTCGGGTGCCAATGTTGTGCAACAGCAGCGCCTCCCCGATAATCTGCCCCACGCTCATGCGCGGGTTCAGGCTGGCATACGGATCCTGGAAAATGATCTGCATCTGGCTGCGCAGTGCCTTCAGCTGTGCAGACGCCAGCTCCGTCACTTGGCTCCCGTCGAAGTTGACCGAACCCCCGGTCGGCTCGATCAGCCGCAGTATCGAGCGGCCGAGAGTGGACTTTCCCGAGCCGGACTCTCCGACCAGGCCCACGACCTCTCCTTTGCCCACCTCGAAGCTGACGCCATCGACGGCACGAATAATGACGCCCGGTTTGAACATCGATTTGCCGATCTCGAAATGCACTTTCAGATCGGAAACCTGGAGCAGGGTTTCAGCCATTCATCTCGCTCCATCGCAGACAGCGTGCCCCGTGATCCGGGCCCACCATGAAAACCGGAGGAACCGCCGCGCGGCATGCGTCGAGTGCCCAATGGCAGCGCGGGTTGAAGTCGCAACCGGTCGGCGGATTGCGCGGGTCGACGACGCTGCCGGGAATGGCTTTCAGGCGGGCAACCTGTCCCGCCGCCCGTGCCGCGTGGTCGACCTGCGGCATGCTGGCCAGAAGGCCTTTGGTATAGGGGTGGCTCGGCCGGTCGAACAACTCTTCGACACCGGCACTTTCAACGATACGTCCGCCGTACATAACGGCAACACGATCGGCGATTTCAGCGACAACGCCCAGATTATGCGTGATGAACAGGATACCCATGCCGATCTCTCGCTGCAGTCGTCGCATCAGTTCGAGAATTTGCAGTTGTACGGTCACATCAAGCGCCGTGGTTGGCTCGTCGGCGATCAGCAATGCCGGATTGCAGGCGAGCGCCATGGCGATCATGACCCGCTGGCGCATGCCACCGGACATCTGGTGCGGATAGATGTCGGCGCGCCGTGTCGGCTCGGGTATTTCGACCAGCGTCAGCATCTCGATGGCCCGCTTCCATGCCTGTGAGCGGGTGAGCCCCTGATGCAACAGAGCCGCTTCGGCGATTTGCGCTCCAACCTTTTGGGTCGGGTTGAGGCTGGTCATCGGCTCCTGAAAGATCATCGAAATTTCGTTGCCGCGCACCCCACGCATGGTTTTTTCCGGCAACTGGGCCAGATCGCGCACCACGCCGTCACGCCCCCGAAACAGGATTTGGCCGGATGCGATGCCGCCAATCGCCGGCGGAATCAAGCGCATGATGGAAAGGCTGGTTACGGATTTTCCCGAACCGCTTTCGCCCACGACAGCAACGGTCTGCCCCTGCTCGATCGTTAGGCTAACGCCCTTGACGGCCCGCACGATGCCGCTTTCCGTGCGAAACTCGGTAACAAGGTTGCGGATCTCCAGCAGGGGTTCGGCCATCAGTTCAACTGTCCCGCGCGTTGCATTTCCTCAGCGATCCAGGCGAGCGGCACGTGGCCGTAGCTTAGAAGCGCATCGTGAAAACTCAGCGTATCTCCTTTCCATCGGCTGCGCAGCGTTTTGATCCCCTCGACGCCGATCCAGTACATCAGCCGCGAACCGGGCAGCATGGAATTGCGCACCACCTCGCCCTCAACGCGCGCAGGGGCGAAGCCCGCCTTGTCGCGGTAGAATGCCATCGCCTCCGTGATGCTCCAGTCGCCGAGATGCAGTTTGACATCGACCAGCACGCTTGCAGCGTTTCTGCGCTCATATTGCTTGAGCAACAGAATCTCAGCCGGCTCATAGAAGCCAGACGCTTCCATCAAAAGATCTTCCACGTAACAGGCCCAGCCCTCAATGAGGGTTCCGGAGCCAAGAAATGCGAGACCCAGCGCGCAATCGGTGCCGGCAATGCGTGCCAGCCGCGACTGGGCAGAACGGGCACGGGTATTCTGGGTGTGATGACCAACGCTGCCATGATGGACAGAATGGATCGTCTTGACTATCGCCGCGTTGTTTCCACGCAGAAACGCATCAAAGTCCTCACCGGGCGGCGTCACCCAGTAGACGCTGCCTTGTCCGGGGTTGAGGCCGGGCGGTGACCTATAGAACAGGAAGTACAAGGACTGGCTAACCTTGCGAAAGCAAGGCGCCATCCAGCGATACTCGAGCCCATATTCCTGCGCGGGCATCACCAGCATGGCACCATCCCGCCGAGCGGCAACGTCGTATTGTCGATAGCTCTCGAACACTGCCTGGGTATCGGCCGGGTGATTATCGGACAACCCGGCAATCAGTTCCTGCCAGCTTTTCGCGGGATCAATGGACTTTGCCATTTCAACCAGTTCGTCGCCAATGCGGTCGAATGCCTCTTCGGCTCTTCTTACCGCTTCGCGCGGATCGAAATCGAGACCGTGGATCGTGTTCATCAACAGCGATAGATAGTTTTCGCCACATGCCGGATCGGCATCCGCAAAACCCGTGAGACCCGATGCGAACGCATCGAACGCGTCGGCCGCTGCGTTGGCCGGCGCTGTCCAATGTTGCGAAAATTCGTCATGCAGGCGGATATCGACGCGCAAGAACTCTGCCATGGCCACGGCTTCGCGCCAGGCGCGCGCCGTCCAACTATCTGGAACGGCCTGTCCGTTCAGCCGCTCGAGGGCTGACGTGAGAAAGGCCGGCAGGGCATCGAGCCGCTCCACCAGACTATCCTGCCGGACCGGCGCCGATTGCGGAAGCAGCAGCGAAATAATCGCGAAAGCCGCCTCTCCGGAATACCAGGCCGGGTTGGAAAGACGGGAACGCGATGTTGCTGCCGCTTTCTGAAGGGCAAGTTCTGCAAGCATCATCCTGCGGTCGAGGCGATCGCCCAACTCTGCAGGTTCTGCCGTGTTGGCGAGCCGCTGCTCCAGGGCAGCGATGGTCGCCAATTCCCCGGACACGGTTTCCGGCCCGCAAGGCGGCAGGCGACCGTCATGGTCCTTGCTCCCCATGAAGGTCGCATCGACCGGATGATAGGTCCAGTGGTGATCGAGAAAGGCATCGACCACCGACGGATCGTAACGACACTGTGTCATGCGCCTTTACCCGGCAGGTCGACCCAGCGGCGTTCAAAATGAGCCTGGATAATCGCATCGACGATTTCCTGGCTCTTGGCGCCATCATAAAAAGTGCATTCCTGTGGCCTGTCTTCGAGGATTTCATCGACGAAGAAGCGTACGAGATTGCGATAGTAAAGTTCCGGCCACGGTGTGTTGAGCGTGGTTCCCGGCGGCAGGGCGGAGGCGCCGATGTCATAGGGGATAAACTCAACGGCTTCAGCCTTGGCGATCTTCAGTGTTTCGGCCGTACCGAACTCGGAAATCAGCCGCGCGACGGCAGCACCTTTGGAACCATAAACGCGCAGTTCCACACCGGGATAGTTGCCGACCGCGACATAGCTGGTTTGTAAAAGGCCCTGCGTGCCATTCGCATATTCGACGAGGGCGACAGCACCGTCTTCGACCTTGATCTTCTGCAGCCCAACTTCACCACGCACGATTCGTTCGGGAATGAAATTCTTCATGGTGGACGCCACGGATCCAAACTCGCCGCCCAGCCAGCGCATCAGATCGATGAGATGCGAACCATATCCAACGATCGATGCCGGAATGAGCGTGTTGCGATCGATGCCGGGTGTGATCTGGCGTAGCGGCTCCTGCGGATCCAGCCATTGGCTGTTCTGTTCAAAACCATGAATATGGAAAATCTCGCCCAGCGTCCCGTCGTCGATCCACGACTTGATCTGGCGGATCGCCGGAGAATAGCGGAAGGTAAACCCAAGCTTGGTACGCACGCCGGCTGCGTCAGCCTTGGCGGCTGCCTCAAAGGCAGGTGCCGCCAGCGTATGCAGCGGCTTCTCCGAAAGCACATGCTTGCCGCCGGCAATGGCGGCAAGACTGAGCGGCAAGTGCGTGTGCGTCGGCGTGCACACATCCACCATCTGCACGTCTGGATCAGCAATAAGCTTTTCCGGGTCGGTATAGATTTTTCGCGCGCCATATTTCTCGGCCATCGCCTTGGCGCGATCGCCGTCCACGTCGCACACCGCGATCAGGTCGACACGTTCATGCGCCTTGTAACCGGGGAGATGGGCCTTGTCGGCCCAGGTATGCGCGCCGATCAGTCCGACGCCGAGTTTGCTGGTCATGGGAGGGTCTTTCCGATTGAAGCGGTATAGGCTTCGAGTTCATCGAAGTTATGGAAACCAAGCTCGCGTTTGCCATCCTCGATCTCGTAGATCATTGAGAACAGCTTTTCGTTGAGCCGCGTGTCGGCTCCAGTCTTCTTGCCGAAATCTATGAGTTTACCGCTGGACGAGCGGGTTTCAGACGGGCGTTTGCGGTAGACGATGTCCCACCAGATGCCCGACCCCTTCTTCTTGAAGCTATGGGCGGGCTTGGTGTCCTGATCCTTCTTCAACAGCCAGATCGCATGGTTGATATTGGCCAGAAGCTTCTGGGTATCCCCGGCGGTCTTCACCCGGTAGTTCATCGGATCGAAGAAATCGAAGGCCTGGACATCAATGCCATTGGCATCGGCGATTTCCAATGCCTCCTTTACAACGGCTCCGGCAATGCGCGCGTATCGCTCCACACCAAGCGTATCTCGGATTTTTGCGTCTGCAAGCGCGGAAAACACCACTTGCGAGGCGTAAACTTCCTTTGCCCAGATCTGCCCCCAGATATGGCTGGAATACTGCACTTCGGTCAAAGCACTCAGCGCTTCTCCAAGTTCCTGGAGGCGCGGCGTCATCTCGCCGTTCAATTCACCGAGCTGGATCGGGCCTTCGTGAACGAACTCCACATAGCCGGGATCGACCAGTGCGCCGCCATAATTCGGGATCGAACCCATCACGATCCTGTCGCCGGGCAGCCCCGCCTCATTCAGCGCGGCAATCATGTCCGGCTCGTTGAAGCCGTTCTGGAAGGAGACCACGCAGCTATCAGCGTTGAGAAGAGGAATCACCTGCTTCAAGGCCTCGACCGCATGCTGCGACTTGGTCGCAATCAGCACGGCTCCGAGAGAACCCTCAAGCTGGTCCGGCGTTGCGGCCTTGACGGGAACGGTCATTTCCCCGCGAACGCCGTCGATGAACAGGCCCTTTTCATTGAGGGCCGCGACATGCTCGGCCCAGCGATCGACCAGCAGCACATCGTGCCCGGTCTTTGTCATATATGCTCCGGCAAGGCCACCGATGGCGCCGGATCCGAGAATGGTGATCTTCATGGATCAAGCCTTTTCAATTACGGTTTGCGGGAACATTTCGAGGCTCTGCGGGCTGTTGGCATGGCCATACAGCGCCTCCAGAAACACCGGCCACTGTTCCTTGGTTACGCGTTCGCGCACGCGGCGAACGCTTTCGTTGCCCGCCCAGTAGGATGAGATGAACGGTCCGCGGAACGGATGGGCCGCCATCCGCAGCCTGCCCTGCACCCAGGCCTCCTGTCCCATGGCGATGTCGCGCAGATAGTTGGCAACGTCCTCGCGCAGAAGGCCTTCGACCATCAGCATCCAGGCGGCGCTCGTCTGGGCGGCAGAACGAACGCGACGAAGCTCCATATGGATCTCATCATCCTCATCCTCGATGAAGTCGATGAGGTGGATACCCTGGTCGCCGATACCTTCCTGTACGCAGCCGGTGATCGCATCGGTGGTGATCAGCAGCGCATCAGCCGGTGCCTTGCCGGCATCAAACGCCGCCTTGGTGGACAGCAACTGAGTGGAATGCCCCGGATAGACCTCATGGCAGACAAGATGCTTCAGCGCGGCACGGGTGAAACTCAAATCGAAATTGAGATCCATCTTGCCTTCGTTGAAAGAGCAGCGCGCCGTGTAGAACATGCCACGCACCGGGTTGAGCACCATGTCGTAGTCCCCGGTATCGAAGACCCTCGCGTCAGTACGAGCCTTTGCCTCGGCCATCAGATCCCGGAAGACCGTTTCGACCTTATCGGCCGGGACGGCACGCGCCTCCTCCCAGGCCTGCACCCGCTCGGCCAACGACCCTCTTACAAAACCCGCCTTGCGCAGCAGGGCATCGACCTTGGCCCGGGCGTCCTCGATCAAGGCTGCATCCTCACGACCGGGAGGCGCGCCGACCAGATCGGTAACCTTCTCCTCGAAGGAGGGACTTGCACCTGACAGCATCTTTACGGCGACACGAACTGACTTGATCATGCCCTGCAGAAAGACCCGACGCGGGCCGGCAGGCAAGGCGGAGACCTCCAGATCGAGCCGTGCGAGGTCCGTGCGTATGCTGTCGCGGTCATCGTAGTGTCGGGCATCAACCAGACCGTCGCCCAGATAGATCGGGACAAGCCCCTCGCCGCCGAGCAGGCTGCCTTGTGCGGGCATTCTACGTTCGAGCGCATCGATGCCCATGGTTATGGCGGTCAGCTCTCTGCCGATTTCAAACGAATTCATTTGTATCTCGATCTCAATTACATGGGGCCGGCACATGAGCCGGAGGCCGGAAATATCAATGTTCGAAGATGGCGTCGGGATTCTTGAAGGACTTGAATTCCAGGGCGTTGCCGGCCGGGTCCTTCAGAAAGAATGTGCCCTGTTCGCCCGGTTCGTCCTCAAAGCGTACCTTCGGTTCCATGACAAACGGGTAGCCGGCATTGCGCAGGCGCGCGATCAGACCGTTCCAGCTCTCCCAGGGAAGAACCGCGCCGAAATGGTGCAACGGAACCATGTCGGTGCCGACCTTGGATGTCGCCGTCGATTTGGGGTCTTTGTTGAGATGCGCCGAAATCTGGTGACCGAAAAAGTCGAAATCGATCCAGTTTTCAGCTTCCCGGCCGACCTTGCAGCCGATGATTTCGCCATAAAAATGACGGGCGGTTTCCTTGTCGTCGATGGCGAATGCCATATGGAAAGGGATCATGCTGAACGCCTTTTGCGTGATTGGCCTGAGGAACAGCCGCGTTTATGCGTGCGGCTCTGGTGGAAAAGCTACCTTCTTGACGCTACACCGCAAGAGCCATAAAGATCGCAATTCCATGACTTAAAGGAATGAAAAAACGTGCGTGGACGCCTTTTGCCTTCACTCAACTCCATAAGAACCTTCGAAGCCGTCGCGCGACACAACAGCTTCACCCGCGCGGCCGAGGAGTTGAACGTCACTCAGAGCGCTGCCAGCCGGCTGGTTCGCAGCCTTGAAGAATATCTGCAGGTTGCGTTGTTCACGCGCCAGAGCCGCCGGATCGAACTGACGGACCAAGGCCGTTTCTACAACGAGCTGTTGCGCGACGCGCTCGACCTGATCGAGGCGGGAACCGTAGAGCTGATTTCATCGAAAGAGGGTAAAGGAACCCTATCGATCGGCATGCTTCCGACCTTCGGCACCCGTTGGCTGTTGCCGCGCCTGCCGACATTCCAGGAACAGCATCCCGAAATCGCGCTGAATATCGTTTCAAGCGATGGCGAGTTGGATTTCACGAAGGAGCGAATCGATGTCGCGATCCGTTTCGGTCACGGCAATTGGCCCGATGCGATCATCGATCCCTTGATGAGCGAGGAGATACAAGTCGTCTGCAGTCCCAAGCTCATGACCGGCAAGCATCCGATAACCACCTATGAATCGCTGCGCTTCCATCGGCTGATCCGCCATTCAACCCGGCCCAACAGCTGGGAGCACTGGTTTCGCTCGGTTGGCGTTCACCGGGAAGATCTGCAATGGGGACCAAGCCTCGAGCACTTCTTCATGATCATTCAGGCGGCGATTGCTGGTCTCGGCGTCGCACTATTGCCGACTTTCCTCATCGAAGAGGATTTGCGCAACGGGAACCTCATTGCACCTTTCAGCGACCGCATTTCCGGGCCGGGCGCCTATTATCTCGTTACATCGGCGGCAAAGAGCGAACTTCCCCGGGTCAAGATTTTCCGAAGCTGGCTACTGGGCCAACTCGAATGAACGTCACCGCATAGGGATAGCCTGCGGCACTACAGCCTCAGCAGCCAGGCCTCTACCTTCCCCTTGCCCTTGACTTCGATAGCGCCGCGCGGCTCGAAGGCAAACTGATCCTTAAGCTTTTCGTAGACCGGGCGCGTCACCTGAATAGTGTCAGGAATTCCTCCGGATTCCATCCGGCTCGCGAGGTTCACCGTGTCGCCCCACAAGTCGTAGATATACTTGCTGGTCCCGATGACACCGGCCACAACAGGGCCGGTGTTGACGCCGACCCTCAGCTTCATCGACGTGTTGTGTTCGATGCCGTGCTCGCGGGCAATATGGACCATGCGAATGGCCATGCGCACCATGCGCTCGGCATGGTTGGCGACTGGCTCGGGCAGGCCGCAGACCGCCATATAGGCATCGCCCACCGTCTTGATCTTCTCGATGCCAAGATCGAGGGCGGCGGCATCGAAACGCGTGAAGAGCTTGTTGAGCAAGGTCACCACCTCGCCCGGTGGCATATCCGACGTCAGCGCCGTGAAGCCGACGAGGTCAGCGAAGGCCACCGTGACCTCCGCGAAGCCATCGGCAATCCCCTCCTCGCCGCCCCGTAGTCGATTGGCGATCGGCGCCGGCAGAACATTGAGGAGCAGCAGTTCGTTCTCACGATTCTTGTTCTCGATTACGACATTCTTCTGGTGCAGATCCTCGACCATGCCATTGAAGGCTGAACAGAGCTGGCCGATCTCGTCTTGCGAGCGGACCGGCACGCTGGTTCCATAGTCGCCGGCAGCGAAACGTTTCACGCCGGCAGTGAGTTCGCGCAACGGTCCAAGAAGCGCGCGCGAAAGCCACGCGGCGGTGGCTGCCATCACCAGGAGCACCAATCCCCCGACGACCAGCAGATCCCGGCGCAGCTGGTAGATTGGCGCGAAAGCCTCAGCGCTATCGATCTTGGCGACCAGAGCCCAATTGACGCCAGGAATGGCGAGCGGTCCCCACGACGCCAATGTCGGGACGCCACGGTAGCCGACAATCTCACCCATGCCCTCGACGCCGGCGAGCGCCGCCTGGGTGGCCTTGGTATCGACGCGCTGATGCAGAACCGGCGTCCCGTAACTCCGGATCGCGGCGATCTCCTCCTCCGGTGCGCCGACGGCTTTGAGTTCGGCGAAATAGTTCTCACGATTTTCATAGAACGCCCGCGGACCGGAGCGTACCAGATGGTCAGGCCCGACGAGATAAGCCTCCCCCGTCTCGCCAAATCCTTCCTGTCGCCAGCGGCGGCCGCCGGTGACGACGTTGTCGATCTCCTCGTTTGACAATTGCGCGATCAGCACGCCGATGGTGACGCCTCGGTCGACGACCGGCGCTGCCATAAAGGCAGTTGGCGCGCCCCGCGATGGCGCATAGGGGGCAAAATCCTCCAGGCAGACGGTCGATCGGTCGAGGGGCACGGCGCAACGGGCGACGGCGGCGGCGACGCTGGTGCTGCGGTACGGGCCCACTTGCAGGGACGTAGCGAAATCCACCTCCTTTTCGACCGTATAGATCAGGCGACCCGATTTGGGGTCGGCCATCATCAGATCAAAAAACCCGACCGTCGCGGCTGCGGCGCGCATCAACGGGTGATAGATGGCATGCAGTTTGCTGTAGTCGCTTCCGTCGCCGGGATCGTCGATGAGCTTGCGTCGTTCCTTGGGATTGGGATTGGCGACAATATAGTGATATTGCAAATAATAGGACGCGGCATCGACTGGCAGATAATCAGCCAAAGCAGGTTCGTTGCCCTGAACACGCGCAATTGCGGGCAAAAAATCGTCGGCATACCAAGCGCCGACCTTGTCGCGTAATTCGGGTGACGTGCCGTCTCGATCAAGTTTGTCCGCCGCGATGCGGAACTCGCGCGTGGCATCGACCACCATCTTGGAGTTTGCGAGAAGACGCAATTCGGCATCGATCGTGCGGAAGTAGTCTTCGACCTGGCGTGTTTTGGTCTGCCGGGCGGCCGTGAGCTGGTCGAAAATCGCCTTTTCGAGGGCGTCGCGGGCGTGGAAATAACCAAGTACCCCGGTAATCAGCACTGCAATCGCGCCCAACAGGACGAGGGTGGTAAATAGCTTGGCGGCCAAGCCCCAATGCACGGAGCGGGATGAGCCGGTCAAGGTTACCTCCTAGCCATGTCCCCCCAGGATTCAGGTGCGAACAGGCCGCATATACTACTGGATTCCCGGCCGTATTCAAGCGGTCAAGGATTCCATTATAGACCAGAATTCAGTAGGTTACCGAGCGATGTCAGGTTCTGGCGGATATCGTTGAAAAACTCGACGGATTATCCGCTCACACGCCCTTTTCGGTCTTTTGGGCGGTGCACTATGCTGCGATCTGCCCACGCCTTAGCGCAGGGTATCGGTCGATGCCGCCCTCAAGCGGCGATGGCACCGCATGGCGGCATCTGAGGCCTGAGTTTGGCCAGCCTCCTCAGGTTCTGTGCGGTTGCGGCAAGCAGGAATTCGTCTCTCGCACCACACGGCCCTCGAAGCCTTAAACGTGCCATCCGTAGTATGCGCTTGAGGTGAGCGAAGAGCATTTCGACCTTCTTTCGACGATGCCGTGACTGCTCATACTCCGGTGTCTTGGCAATCGCTCGGGCGACATCGCGTGCATCCTCGTTGAGATCGCGCGGTACTTTGCGCATAGGCATGTTCGGGCAGCATCGAGGCTTCAGTTCACACTGATCACAGTCCTTCTTGCTGGCACGATAAAGCCGGGTTCCCTCGGCCGTGATCCCCGATCTGGGTGGGTCGTAAGTGCGGTGGAATTGTTTCAGCTCCTTTCCGGCAGGGCAAAGGTATTGCTCCTTCTCGGCTTCCCAGGTGAAGTCGGAACGCGAGAAGGTGCCATCCGTCCGCTTCGACTTGTCGAAGACCGGAATGTGCGGCGCGATCTCCTTCTCGTTGACCAACCAGGCGAGGTTGTCGGCAGAACCGTAGGCACTGTCGGCCGCGAGGTAATCGGGCCGCAAGCCGAAGCGGTTCTCGGTCCTGCCGAGCATTGTGCGGGATGCACCGACCTCCGCCTGGCGGATCGCCCGTGTCGCCTCCACATCCAGAATGACGCCGTGGTCTGTATCGATCAGATAGTTGGTCGCATAGGCGAAGAAGGCGTGGCCTTTGTGGGCACCGGTCCATTGGGCGGCCGGATCAGACGAGGAGATGAACTTCGGCGTGACCGGCGAGGCAGCGCCGAAAGCAGCATCATCGAGAACAGCCAGATATTCCTGTACCGAGCGTCCCGCATCTTCTTTGGCTTCCCATTCCGATCCTGGTACCGAGCGCTGCTTGTTTGCATCCGCCGCGATCAAGCTGGCATCGACTGCAAATCCTTCCGTACCAACCAACCCTTGAGAGAGGCAGCGCTCCACTACCGTTTCGAACATATGCCGCAGGATGTCGCTTTGCCGGAACCGGCCATGGCGGTTCTTCGAGAAGCTTGAGTGATCAGGGACCTTGCCGTCCAGACCGAGGCGGCAGAACCAGCGATAGGCGAGATTGAGGTGGACCTCTTCGCAAAGCCGTCGCTCCGAGCGAATGCCCATGGAATAGCCGATGATCAGCATTCGCATCATAAGCTCGGGATCAATCGAGGGGCGACCCGTGGCGCTGTAGAAAGGCTTCAAGTGCGCTCGTACGCTGTCGAGTTCGAGATGGCGGTCGATCCCGCGCAGCATGTGGTCGGCAGGAACGTGATCATCAAGGCAGAAGTCGTAGAAGAGCTGCGCTGGAGCTGTCTGGCATCCCATCATCACTCAATCCCCCGCAAATCAATGCGACGATTGAATCATGACATCCCAATGCCGACAACGGTTAGTTTTTCAACAGTATCGGCGCTTAGCGGTTGACGGATAAATGGGGCACAGTTCATTGTCCTAAATCGCGCGATCATGCCAAGCGACGCTTCTGCGATCCCTGATATGGAAACCCGCTGCCGATTCGTATATGGATTTACTCGGCGGGACAAAAGGCGAGTGTTGCTTACATTTTGAAAGGCGCGACAATGACCGATGGCTCCTGGCCTGTTGGCCGACATGGAAACATTCCTCGGTATCCCGCGTACGATTGGCGTTGGCTGGTCTCATGTACGCAGCAGTAAACACCTTCGCACTGGTGCTTGCGTCGATCTTTCCGGTTGTCAATCCACCCGGCTCCGCGCTCGTCTTCCTCGGCTTGACAAGCGGCGCAACCCCTGAGATGCGCGCCACTCTGGCACGGCGGATTGCCTTGAATTCGCTGATCCTGCTTGTATGTTCGTTTCTGCTGGGCGCGCTCATTTTACAATTTTACGGAATTTCCGTACCAATCCTTCGCGTCGCCGGCGGGATCATCGTCGCTGTATCCGGGTGGAAACTTCTCAACGAAGGAAGCGACAAGGAATTGGACGCAACAGGCGATGTGTCTCGGGGCAATTTGCTCGATCAGGCCTTCTATCCTCTGACGTTGCCCCTGACGACGGGGCCGGGATCGATTGCAATTGTTATCAGTATCGGACTTTCCGAGGCGACAATCACGAGCCCTGGGGAGAGGATCGTATTCGTCCTGGCAAGCCTGCTTGCTATCACAGTCCTCTCCCTAGCTATCCTGTTTTGCTTTACCTATGCGGATCGTATCCAGAAGCTTCTTGGCCGAGGAGGAACCGACATTGCCGTGCGACTGTCCGCATTCATTCTATTTTGCTTGGGACTGCAGATACTCTGGTCGGGCGCAAATGACTTATTGACATCCGTCCTCTCTGCATCTGTCAGACCATCGGTTCCGTGACCGAGCTAGGCAGTGATCGATAGGAGATGCGTGGTTCGCGTTGGTATCGCCCAGTTTTCTTTGGCTTTGCTCATGCGACGGCCTGTGCATCGGTGATCTCGACAAGCGATCCACACATGAAGGCTGACACTTCGGACGCCGGGAAAGCAACGAGCGCGGCGACTTCCTCCGGCTTGCCGACGCGGCCGAAAGCCACGATCTTGTTGAGATTGGCGATGGTTCGTCCGGATCGTGTAACACCCGCTTCCAGCATCGGCGTGTGGATTTCGCCGGGGCAAACCGCGTTGACGCGGATCTTGTCGGGTGCGCAATTGCGGGTGAGGTCCTGGGTGAAGGCGGCGGTCTTCGCGGTGTTGTAGGGATCCTGCTGCGACTGCTGAAGGGCGAAACGGTGGACGACATCGAAACGGTGCTGCCCGTCGAACTGGTAATCCGCGAGAGCACGGCGCGCTGCCCCTGAAACGATCGTTCCACCCACGTTTCTCGCCGACACGGACGCCGGTTTCGTCTATCTCACCGTGGCCTGCTGCATGTTCGGGAAGACATGATCGCCGTCGTCCTGTTCCCGCAGCGCACCGAGCGCGTTGCCGATAGCGATCAGGACCGGTTGGTCATAGCCAATCTCGCGGATACCGATGGCGAGATTTTCCAGAGTTCCCGTCCAGCGATGTTCGTTTGGCCGGCTCACATTGTTGATGATGACGGCCGGCGTTTGTGCACCGACGCCTTCAGTGATCATTCGTTTGGCAATGGCGGGCGCTGTTCTGCCGCCCATGTAGAATACATTCGTAGTGCGAGAATCTGCCATCGATCGCCAGTCGATATCCTTGGGCATATCGCCATGGCGGGAGTGACCGGTGGTGAAGCGGACAGACTGGGCGTGGTCGCGGTGGGTCAGCGAGATGCCAAGACGGGATGCCATGGCGCTTGCGGCCGTGATACCGGGGATCACGTCAACCGGAATGCCCTCGCCCTGAAGATGCGCAATTTCTTCGCCGGCGCGCCCGAAAATCATCGGATCTCCGGATTTAAGACGCACCACCCGCTTGCCCGCCTTGGCAAGCTTGACCATCATGTCGTTGATATCCTCCTGGCGACAGCTCTCGCGACCGCCGCGCTTGCCCACCAGCATGCGCTTGGCCTCGCGACGCGCCAGTTCGAGAACCTCGTCTGAGACAAGGTCATCGAACAGGATGACATCGGCCGCCTGCAGGGCACGTACGGCTTTCAGCGTCAACAACTCCGCGTCACCCGGCCCTGCACCGACAAGCGTCACGCTGCCACCCTTATCCACCGCGTGAGCTATGCCCGCAGCCTCCTTCATAAGATCGGCGACAACAAGATCTTGCGGTGGCTTGCCCTCGTTAAAGGCACGGTCGGCGAATTTCTCCCAGAAGGCACGGCGCGGCGCCCCGGGTTCCAGCAAGGCGTGAACGCGTTCGCGAATGGTCTGCGCCAGCGCCGCCCAAGCTTTGAGGCTTCCCGGCAGCAGCGTTTCGATCCGGCGTCGGATAGCCTGCGCGAGAATGGGTGCGGCGCCGTCCGTGGAAATGGCGATGATCGCAGGCGAACGGTTGACGATCGAGCCAAACTGAAACTGGCAGTAGGCCGGCTTGTCGATCACGTTGACCGGCACACCGGCTTCCCGGGTGGCTTCGAAGAACAATGCTGCTTCTGCTTCGTCGTCAAAATCGCCAATCGCAAGTGTCGCGCCGGCAAGGTTCTGCTTGCCACACTCTTCACGCCGGTGCATCAGCATGGCAGAGCCGTGCACTGGTGGTCGAGCAAGAAGTATCTCGAACGTCTCGCTGAGCGTTTCGGCGAAGATTTCGACATGGGCACCACAGGATGCAAGCAGCTCCGCCTTCCATGCAGCGGCATCCGAGCCGCCGACGACGATGCAGCGCTTGCCTTCGAGCGCCCAGAAGACGGGAAGTTTTGCCAAGGCTTCCATGCGGGCGGGAGCTTCACTCCGCGGCAGTTGCAAGACATCCATCGATGATCCCCCTGATCTCAGCGCGGCAGGAGCCGCAATTGGTTCCGGCATTCAACTCCTTGCCGACAGCCTCGACGCTGTGACAGCCGCCGCGGACAGCCCCGACGATCTGATTGACGCCGACACCGAAGCACGAGCACACGGTAGCGCCCGGGTCTGCCCCGCCCACGCCGGGCCGGCCCGCAACAAGCGTGAAACGCTTGCGCAGATTGCCGTGCTCGGCAGCAAGCTGTGAAACCGCCCAGCTGCGCGCGACAGCCACCGGCTCCCGCGCAAGAAACAGGGCGGCCAGGAGCTTGTCGCCGCTGAAAAAAGCGAGCCGCAGGTCGCCTGTCTGCTGGTCGGCATAGCCCAATGGCTCTGCTCCCTCGCCAAGCCCGAAAGCGACACGGCACCACTGCGGCCAATCCGTGACCGCCTGGCTAAAAGCCAACTCGATACGCCATCCGCCATCCGCCTTGGCCAAGGCCCAGTAATCCGCCTGGAGATTGAAAGGCTTTGCGACGGAGATGGCGAAACCATAGAAGGCGGCGGCGAAAGGACGGGCAGAAACGGCGACATTCTTAGAGGCAGGCTGCCCCGAAACCGGATCGGTCAGAGGTGGAACAACCGCGTCGATCCGGGCCCTGGCGGAAAACTGATCATTCCAGTGCATCGGCGCGAAGATGCTATCGCGGGTCTGGCGTTCGCTGATGAGCGCCCGCAGAACCGCTTTGCCACGCGGGCTTTCAATTTCAATCAGGTCGGCACCGCCAACGCCGATCATTTGGGCGTCGCGCGGATGAAGTTCGGCAAATGGCTCGGCAATATGTGCCGAGAGCCGCGCGCTCTTTCCGGTTCTGGTCATAGTGTGCCACTGGTCACGGATGCGACCCGTATTCAGCGTGAAGGGGAATTCGGCGGTCGTGCGATCTGTTTCCGGCGCTTGAACGGCAATGAAGCGCGCCCGGCCATCGGGGTGGTAGTAACCGCCGCGCGCAAAGAACCGTGTCACCCTGCCATCATCGCCTTTTGGCTGTGGCCACTGAAACGGTTTCATGACCTGATAGGCGGGATCGCCGAGCCCGACATAGGCGCCAATGTCGAAATCGCGACTGCCACCGTTTTCGAAAGCGGAAAGAGCGGCATGCTCAGCGAAGATTTCCGACGGGGAGGCATGATCGAAACCATCGAACCCCATGCGACGGGCAACCTCGCAGAGTTGCCACCAATCCGCACGAGCCTCGCCCGGTGCAGTCAGGAATGGGCGTTGGCGAGAGATGCGGCGCTCGGAGTTGGTAACAGTCCCATCCTTTTCACCCCAGCCCAGGGAAGGTAGCAGAACATGGGCATGGCGCGTCGTATCCGTTAGTTTCAACACGTCGGACACGACGACGAAGGGACATGCTGCTATCGCCGCTTCCACGGCATCTGCATCCGGCATCGATACGACCGGATTGGTCGCCATGATCCAGAGTGCCCTGATGCGGCCGTCGGCAACGGCGCGGAACATATCGACGGCCTTGAGGCCTGCACGATCCGCCATTTCCGGCGATTGCCAGAAACGTTGCAGACGGTCCCGGTCGGCGGGGTCTTCGATCGACATATGAGCCGCCAGCATATTGGAGAGGCCGCCGACCTCGCGGCCACCCATGGCGTTCGGCTGGCCTGTCAATGAAAACGGCCCCATGCCCTGCCGGCCGATACGGCCCGTTGCCAGGTGACAGTTGATGATGGCATTGACCTTGTCGGTGCCGGACGACGACTGGTTGACGCCCTGGCTGTAGCAGGTGACGACCTTTTCGGTGCGCTCGAACAGGCTGAAGAACTGGCGAATTTCTCTGGCGCCAAGCCCTGTGCGTTCCATCAATTCGGGAAAGCGCATGGCGCTTGCGACCGCAAAGGCCTCGGAAAAGCCGTTGGTGTGGGCGGCAAGATAGTTTTCGTCAATGGCACTTGTCTTGGCGAGGTGGGCGAGCAGGCCGTTGAACAGCGCGATATCGCCATCGGGGCGGATCGCCAGATGCAGGTCGGCAATATCGGCGGTCATGGTTCGGCGCGGATCGATCACCACTACCTTCAAGCCCGGTCGTGCCGCCTTGGCGGCCGCGAGCCGCTGGTAGATGACGGGGTGGCACCAGGCGAGGTTCGAGCCCGTAAGGATCACCAGATCGGCGAGTTCCAGGTCCTCGTAGCAGCCCGGCACCGTATCCGAACCGAAGGCCCGCCGGTGGCCGGCGACCGAAGAGGACATGCAAAGCCTTGAATTCGTGTCGATATTGGCCGAACCGATGTAGCCCTTCATCAGCTTGTTGGCGACGTAGTAGTCCTCTGTCAGAAGCTGGCCGGAAACGTAGAAGGCGACCGAATCCGGCCCATGTTCGGCAATCGCGGCGGAGAAGCGCTCGGCCACCAGATCGAGAGCTTCGCCCCACGCAGCGGCCTTGCCGCGAATTTCCGGCTCAAGCAGGCGTCCGTCGAGATCTAGGGTCTCGGCCAGCGCCGATCCCTTGGAGCAAACGCGGCCGAAATTGGCGGGGTGATCGGGATCACCCTTGACAGAAACCTTGCCATCCTCGTCCACGCGGGCGATCACCCCGCAGCCGACACCGCAATAGGGACAGGTGGTTTTCGTTTCAGGCGCCATGTTCGTTCCCATGACCTACTCCGCCGCCATCATCAGGCTTTCCAGCGCGATCGAGAGTTCGCCGTCTTCGTTGCGCACGGGAATGGTTCGAACCACCCCTTCATCCGCGCCCAGTGCGTTGCCGGTCTCCAGCGAAATCACCCAGTTGTGCAGCGGACACGTCACGGCCTTGCCGTGAACGATGCCTTGCGTCAGCGGTCCGCCCTTGTGCGGGCAATGATCCTCGATGGCGAAAACCTCGTTTTCGCCTGTGCGGAAGACACCGATCTTGCCTTGGGGTGTCTTGACACAACGCGCGCCCCGGAGCGGAATGTCGTCGATGTTGCCGATGGCATACCAGTTCATGTTTCTTTCCTTTCCGGAGATCACTCGGCAGCCTGACTGAAACCGACGGACGCCATCGGTCTGAACTCGTGTTTGTCCTTGCCGGAGACGCGTTCCGACCACGGATCGACCTGAGCGAATTGCTGGCTGAAGACGAAACGCTCGTAATAGGCCTTGCGCTTTTCGGTATCGTCGATGATCTGACGGCGGATTTCCTCAAGGCCGATGCGCTTGGCCCATTTGTAGATGCGCTCCAGATAGCGGGCCTGCTCGCGATACATCTGCGTCAGCGCCACGATATGCTCCAGCGCTTCGTCCTCGGTCTTCACGAGCCCTAGAACCTCGGTTCCCTTGATGTCGAGGCCGGCGGCACCAGCGAAATGGATTTCGAAGCCTGAATCGACGCAGATCACACCGATATCCTTGCAAGTCGCCTCCGCGCAGTTTCGCGGACAGCCGGAAACCGCCATCTTCAGCTTGGCCGGTGTCCACGAGCCCCACATGAACTTTTCGATGCGGATGCCGAGACCGGTCGAATCCTGCGTGCCGAAGCGACACCAATCGGAGCCGACGCAGGTTTTGACCGTGCGAAGGCCCTTGGCGTAGGCCTGACCGGAGATGAAGCCGGCCTTGCCGAGATCGGCCCAGACGGCGGGCAGGTCTTCCTTTTCGATGCCGAGCAGGTCGATGCGTTGGCCGCCTGTCACCTTCACCAAGGGGATATCGAACTTATCAACGACATCGGCGATGGCGCGCAGCTCACCCGCATTCGTGACGCCGCCCCACATGCGCGGCACGACCGAATAGGTACCATCCTTCTGGATGTTGGCGTGGACGCGCTCGTTGATGAAACGCGACTGATAGTCGTCGGCATATTCATCCGGCCAGTCGCAGACGAGGTAATAGTTCAACGCCGGGCGGCACTTGGCGCAACCGCATGAGGTCTTCCATTCCAGGTCCTGCATCACCGCGGGGATGGTCTTCAAACCCTTCGCCTTGATCAGCCGGCGCACGTCGTCGTGGCCAAACTCCGTGCAGCCGCACATCGGCTGGACGGCAGCAGGGTTGTAGCTATCACCGAGGGTGATCGTCATCAGCTTCTCGACCAGCCCCGTGCAGGAGCCGCAGGAAGCGGATGCCTTGGTGTGAGACCGCACGTCGTCGAGCGAACTCAGCCCCTTTGATGTGATCGTAGAGACGATTCTGCCCTTGCAGACGCCGTTGCAGCCGCAGATTTCCGCGTCATCCGGCAAGGCTGCAACGGCCGCCATAGGGTCCAGCGGAGACCCTCCCTGATAGGCCTGACCGAAGATCAGCGTTTCGCGCATCTGTGAGATGTCAGTCGCCTTCTTCTTCAGGTCGTTGAACCAGGCGCCATCGGCGGTTTCGCCGTAGAGCACCGTGCCGATGATGCGGTTTTCCTTCAACACCACCCGCTTGTAGACGCCGGCCGAGGCATCGCGCAGCACAATCTCCTCGCGGTCGTCGCCATCAGCGAAATCACCGAGCGAGAACAGTTCGATACCCGTGACCTTGAGTTTGGTCGGCGTGTCGGAATGGACGAAGGCCGGCAAACGGTCGCCGGCAAGATGGGAAGCGGCAATGCGGGCCATCTCGTAGAGCGGCGCGACGAGGCCATAGACCATACCGCCGACCTCGGCGCATTCGCCAAGTGCCATGATGTTGCCGTCGGAGGTCAGCATGCCGTCATCGACGACGATACCTCTGTTAACGGCAAGACCGGCGTCCCTGGCAAGCCCGACGCTCGGGCGGATACCGACGGCCATGACGACCAGCGTTGCCGGAATGATGCGGCCATCGTCAAGCTCGATGCCCTCGACCTTGCCATTGCCGATGATTGCCTTGGTGTTGGCCTTGCAGAGGATCTTGATGCCGCGCCCTTCCAGCTCCTTCTGCAGGAGATAGCCGGCAGCAGGATCAAGCTGGCGGTCCATCAGGGTCGGCATGACATGCAGGACGGTCACATCCATGCCACGACCGGCAAGCCCGGCCGCGGCCTCGAGGCCAAGCAGGCCGCCACCGATGACGACGGCCTTCTCGCGCGATTGCGCCGCAAGCAGCATGGCCTGCACGTCATCGAGATCGCGGTAGGTGATGACGCCGCGCATGTCGTTGCCCGGAACGGGAATGATGAAGGGCACGGAGCCGGTGGCGATCACCAGCTTGTCGTAGCTTTCGGTCACGCCATGATCGGAGGTCACGGTCTTGGCGGCACGGTCTATCGCGACGATACGGTGGCCCTTGTAGAGCGTGATGCCGTGCTTGATGTACCAGCCGTCGCCATGGATGATGATTTCCTCGTATTCCTTCTCGCCGGAGAGAACCGGCGAGAGCATGATGCGGTCGTAATTGACGCGCGGCTCGGCGTTGAAAATCGTGACCTGATACTGCTCCGGCGCCTTTTCGAACAGGTGCTCCAGCATTCGCCCCGGCGCCATGCCATTGCCGATAATGACGAGTTTCTCTGTCATGGATCGTCCTTTTCGTTTCAGGCAGCGACAGCGGAGACGGAAAGCGCATTGCGCTCCATTCTCCGGATCGACAGGTGCATCCAGATCATCGACCCGGCGACGACGGCGAAGAGAAGAAGGAAGCAGCTCGACCAGAGACCGGTGAGATCCTTTAGCAACCCGAAGGCGATGGGCAGGATGAAGCCGCCGAGACCGCCGACCATGCCGACGATACCGCCAACAGCGCCGACGCTATCGGGATAATAGGCCGGAATGTGCTTGTAGACGGCAGCCTTGCCGAGGCTCATGAAGAAGCCGAGCACGAAGATCACCACGATGAAGACGGCCGGTGTAATGCCGAATGCTACTCCGCTCGTTGCGGCGGGCAGCGAAAGGATGAGCGTGGCGAGACCCGAGACACCGAGCACCCAATACATCACGCTGCGCGCGCCCTTGCGGTCGGACAGAACACCGCCAAAGGCCCGAAAGATGCTGCCGGGGATCGAATAGGCGGCCGCGATCATGCCGGCATGGGCGATATCGAAGCCGTAGACACCGACGAGATAACGCGGCAGCCAGAGCGACAGGGCGACGAAGCCACCGAAGGCAAAGAAATAGTAGAGCGAGAAACGCCAGACCTGGACGTTCTTCAGCGGTGCGAATTCCTGTGCGAGACTGCGTGGGGCAGCGCGACGTTCGCGCCGGGCGCGAAACGATGGATCGTCGGTCGTCGTGAACCAGAAGACGATCGCCGTGACGACCAGGGCAACAGCCCAGATCTGCGCAACGGCCTGCCATCCCCAAGCCAGCAGCACGAAGGGGGCTGCAAACTTGGTCACTGCCGCTCCGACATTGCCGGCGCCAAAGATGCCAAGCGCCGTGCCCTGCTTCTGCGATGGAAAGAACGGCGAAATATACGCAACTCCGACCGCGAAGGAACCGCCGGCCAGACCAACGCCGAGACCGGCAAGCAGCATCTGCGGAAACGTGGTCGCATAGGACAGCAGGAAGGTTGCCAGCGCTGCGGCAAGCATGGTTGCGACATAGAGGAGACGGCCGCCGTAACGGCTGGTCCAGATACCGAGCACGATGCGAACAATAGAGCCCGACAGGATCGGCGTGCCGATCAGCAGGCCGAATTCGGCTTCGCTTAAGGCCAGATCCTGCTTGATACGGACGCCGATGATGGCGAAGATGGTCCAGACGGCGAAACAGACGGTGAAAGCGAATGTGGACATCCACAGAGCTTTGGCTGGCTCACCGGCAGACAGGGTTTTCGTGTTCTCAGACATGGCTTCTCCGAGGCCCGACAAGGTCGTGCCGATCCGATGTTTGGGTTGAAAAACAAAAAAGCCGCTGGCCAGGTCGCGCCAACACTTTACGTGTGCACATATCCTGATCAGCGGCTTTGCTGGAGACGCCCTTCGTTGGACGTCGAATTCGTGACCCGAAGGCCTGAAAATATCAAAGCAAGATGCGTGCCAACTTTGCTGGATTATTAGTTTTCAAAGACTTGGCGGGGAACGGCCGAATTCTCCAACGAAAACTAGCTCCCGCATGTGCACAGGAGGCGTCAAATTTTGTGCAGTGCGCACAAATTAGGCTCAATGCGGATGGCGTTGCGCGGCGATATACGCGTCGATGGCATCCGGATCGAAAAGGCCGCCATCGAAGAAGCCGTCAGGCCCGAGGCTCAGGGCACCGGATGAACCGACCGGAGTTTCAACGGTGAGCGCGCCTTCCACCTTGGCGCTTGCAGAGGGCATGGCCACGCCGCGGGATTTCAGCGCGGCCCGGTAAAGATCCGGCCGATAGGTTTCGGCCGCGATCTGCTGATGGGAGGCACTGTGTTCGATCTGCCCCCAACGCACCATCTGGGTGTAAAACCAGAGAGCATGGCTCTTCCAGGGAAACGTTGCGGCCTTGGCATGGGGAACGAAGAAATCCTTCACGGAGCGGATCGCGCCACCACCAATCGGCAAGGCCCCGCTCAAGGCGGGCAGCAGTAGCTCCACATCGCGCCCGACATAGGCCGGCCTCGCCAGCAGCTCTGCCAGTTCCTGATGATTTTCCGGCCGCGCACACCAACGCGATGCTTCCTCAAGCGCGACAATCAATCCCGAGAGGGCTTCCGGGTGGTTCTCGGCCCAGCGGGCGTTGACGCCGAGCACCTTTTCCGGGCTCGACTTCCAGATGGCAGCCTTGACCGTGGCGAGATGCGCGCCGCGCTTGAGCACACCAAAGGAATTCCAGGGCTCGCCTGCGCAATACCCATCGATGATACCCGCTGCCAGAGCATCTCCCATGTCTGGCGGCGGCAGAACGAAAATTTCGATTTCTCGGTCAGGATCGATACCGCTTGCGGCAAGCCAATAGCGAAGCTCGTAGTTGTGCCCCGAATAGGGATGGACGACGCCGAAGCGAAGTGGATCGGACTGCCTGGTAGCGATGACTTTGCGCAATGCTTCGCCATTGCCGCTGGCGTCGAGATCCGCCGTTGCACCATGCTGCGCCATCGATTGCCAGAGTGACCCCGAAACGGTGACCGCGTTGCCGCCCAGCCCTAGCGCCATCGGCACGATCATCGTTGGAGCCGGTGCGCTGAGGCCGAGATTGCAGGCGATCGGCATCGGCGCCAGGATATGGGCAGCATCGAAATGACTGACTGCTAGCCGGTCGCGGATAGACGCCCACGAGCGCTCCCGCACCAGGGAAAGGTCGATCGCGTTTTCCTCTGCAAAGCCTTTTTCCTTGGCGACGACCAGAAGTGCGCTGTCGAGCAGCGGCACGAAACCGGCAGTGATTTCGTATCTGGACGTCATTCATCAGCTCCCGGATCGAGCATGCTTGCGGCGGTGATAAGGCTTTGGGCAATCTCGACGATCTTGCGGTTCTGGTTCATCGCCGTCTTGCGCAAAAGTGCGTAGGCCGCCTCCTCCGACAGCCCACGCGAGCGCATGAGAAGGCCTTTGGCGCGATCGACGATCTTGCGGTTCTCCAGTTCGCCGCGCGTTTCCTCAAGCTCCCTCGAAAGGCGCGAGAAGGCATTGAAGCGACTGATCGCCATCTTGAGGATCGGTCGCACTCTCTCCTGCTTCAAGCCATCGACGATATAGGCCGACACCCCTGCATCGACGGCTGCTTCGATGGAGGCTTCATCGGATCTGTCGACAAACATGGCGATTGGGCGTTGCACGGCGCGGGATATCTGGAAGAAGCTTTCCAGCATGTCCCGATTTGGATTTTCGAGATCGATAACGATGACATCGGGATTGAGTTCGGCAATGCGACGCGCGAGCCCGTGCATATCGTCGATTATCGTCACCCGATCATAGCCGCCTTCCCGCAAGCCCTCTTCAATGATGGACGCACGAATGCGGTTTTCATCGATGACCAGAACGTTGAGGCTGCGTGATTTCATGACACCAACAACAGGTTTGCCGCGAAAGCAGCCCGGCGACACAAAACGGCGCCTGGATCGCACATGAGCGAAGCCGATCCGGAAATCAAGTGAAAAACAGGGTGAGACCGCAGACCCGCACATTTTCGCAACAGGGGGAACTACGATGCGGCAGCCAATCCGCTATGGGCATGATCTAGGTTCTGTTGACAAAGTAGGGTAGCCAAATCTTTGCGGCAGCCAACGCGAGGAAGGCTTCAAAAGAAGCTCTGGTCTTATCGTATCTGGTGGCGATCCTGCGAAACTGCTTGAGACGATTAAACATCCGCTCGATACGATTGCGATCCTTGTATGCTCGGTAGTCACAGGCAGGCGGGTTCTTCCGGTTCGCTTTTGGCGGAATAACGGGACGGATGCCGCGCATCAAAAGCTCTTCCCGGATAGAGTCGCCGTCATACCCCTTATCTGCCAGGAATAGCCTGGGCTTGTTGACTGGCATGGCCAACAGAGCCGGAACGGCATTGTAGTCCGAGGTCTCGCCACCCGTCAGGATAAAGCCAAGAGGGCGTCCCTGACCGTCCGCTCTGGCATGGATTTTTGTCGTAAAGCCGCCGCGTGATCGACCAAAAGCCTCCTTATGAGTCCCCCTTTAGCGCCCGCTGCCTGCGAATGGCCGCGAACTGTGGTGCTATCGATCATGTGCTGCCAGTCGTCAGTCAGGCCAAGGCCGACCAATGTTTCCAGAAGGGCATCCCAAACGCCGTGCTCAGCCCATCGCCGGAAACGGACATAGACCGAATTCCATTTGCCGTATCGCTCGTGCATATCCCGCCAAGGGCATCCGACGCGCAGAACGTGCAGCATCCCATTTAGAAAGCGCCGATTATCATGGGCAGGACGGGATTTTCGTCCGCGCTCCGCAGGCAAAAGCCCTTCAATAATCCGCCATTCGACATCCGAAAGATCGCCACGAGCCAAAGCAGCCTCCTAAAAGACAGCGTTGAATCATGCTTCGGGTGATTTGCAAACCCACTTTGTCAACAGGACCTAGTCATTCGGAGCGCCCGTTCCACGGACGCTCCGAACGTGTACGTTACTTCTGGATACAGGTGTCAACCGTGTCCTTGGTGCACTCGTCGAGCCCGGTGAACACCGGATCTTCGACCGGCTTTCCGGCGACAAGGTCCATCATGACCGATGGTGCCTTGTAGCCCATTTCGAACGGCCGCTGGCCGACGAGCGCGGTCACCAGGCCTTCGCGCGCGATGGCTACTTCGTCGCCGATCGTATCGGCGGCGCCGATGACGAATTCATTGCTGGCGATTTTGTCGGCCATCGGCTTGAACAGGTCACGGTAGGGCTGCGGCGCACCGAATAGTGGCCAACCGCCCATTATTCCGAAAGCGGCAAGGTCGGGATTAGCGGCGAGAATGTCCGTCATCGCCTGTACGCCCTTGGCGCCATCGTCATTGGTAAAGACCGGGCAGCCGGCAACTTCGGTCCAGCCGCCTTCGCCGGCCAATGCCGTCAGGCCCTTTTGGCCGGTCAGCGTGTCGCGCATACCCTGCGCACGGCGCAGGATGTTGTCGGCTCCTGGGTTACCTTCGATCGTGCAGATCTTGCCCCCATTCGGTTTCGCCTTCTTGATATAGTCACCGATCCGCGCGCCCATCAGGTAATTGTCCGTGCCGAGATAGGTCTTGCGCAGAGCCGAATCTTCAACCGCCAGGTCGGCATCCAGAGTCATGATCGGGATTGTCGGGTTGGCGGTCTTCAATGTCTGGGCGATCAGCTTGGCGTTGGACGGCGAAATGGCCATCGCAACGGTGTCCGCCTTGCCCAGCATGTCCTGGACGATCTGCGCCTCACCGGCCTCGTCGGAGGTCGATGCTGGACCGGTGTAGAAGCATTCATACTCAGAGTCAGGGTTTTCCTTATTCCATTTCTGGCAGCCCTGGTTGATCGCCTCGAAGAACGGGTTGTCGAGGCCCTTGACGACAATGACGAGCTGCTTTTTTGCCAATGCCTGTCCGGCGCTGAGGGCCATTATGGCCACGCCGAGCAACAGTAACTTCCTCATTGATTCCTCCCTTGAAAAAGACGGGCACGGCGTGCCCGCCACACACATCAACCCGGATACCAGACGATGCGAGGGTCATTCACTGAGCGCTCGTATTTCCAAGCCGAGTCGATTAGCAATTCCAGATCGTATTTCGGTTGCCAGTCCAGCAGGTACTTGGCCTTGCTGTTGTCCATCCAGTTGGAGTGGTACTGGCTCGGTATGTCGATGCTGCCAAAACCGCGCGTCACAGCAAGGTAGTCCGCCACCGCCCGGTAATCCACCGGCCGGTCCATACAGATGTTGAAGAGCTGCCGTTTCGTGCGCGGATTGTCGAGAGCTGCCAGTATGGCCGCAACCAGATCGTCGACATGGACGAAATTGCGCTTCAGCGGCCGGCCGTCAGCGTCAAGCAGAAGCGGCACGATTCCATCGGCGGCGTAGCGCCGCGCATCCGCCTCCGGCACCATGGTTTTCCAGTCGGGGCCGCCGAACACGTCGTCACCGAAGGACAGCGTGTATTTGAAGTCGTCCTTCTCCATGATCCACGGTGCACGCAGGCAGCAGCCGTTCAGGTCGTACTGGACACCGAACTGCTCCAGCATGACCTCCTCGAGAACCTTCGATAAAGCGTAGCTTCCCGGATAGGCCTGATGCGGCGTCTTTTCGGTGATTGGTCCATCGTGGTGATAGAAGAAATGGCCGATGCCGGCGTCTCCGCCGATGAGGATGAACTGCCGGGCGCTGGCACTCGCCCGGAATTCCTCAAGCAGCCAGAACAGCCCCTTGACGGTGACGTCCATAACGTCTTGAGGAGTTTCCTTGCAAGTGGCCAAGTGAACGACATGCGTGACACCGCGCAGCGCTGCGGCCACAACATCACGATCGGAGATCGACCCCCGCGTCACCGTTATCCGGTCGGTTTCATCGCATGACCGGTTATGGCAAAGCGCACGAATGCGCGCAGTCGAAAATCGCGGATCGTCAAGCAGCCCAGCGATGAAGTGCCGCCCGACCTTGCCGGTCGCCCCGGTGACAAGGATCAGCATGCTCGCCTCCCGAAAGCAGCTAATATGCACGCGCTTTGTTCGTCAACGACTATATATAATATAATTGAAATATTCCCGAACGCGACTTGAAACCTCCACATTCAATTGACGCTTCGACGGTGTTTTGCATTAATGCGTTCTGTCGCCGTCCACGGGAGGAAATCGGGATGGCGGGTTGCGGCGGCTTGGTGTGCCGATTGGTATGTGCTCCAGCGTTGTCGCGTGCCTGTTGGCGGGGAGGCTAGAAGGCTGGTGGCGGTTCTCGAACTGACCAATATCTCCAAACATTTCGGCGCCATCCAGGCCGTCAGCGATGTCTCGTTTTCACTTGAGGCGGGGCAGGTGGTGGGCCTCATGGGCGACAACGGCGCCGGCAAGTCGACGCTGGTCAAGATGATCGCCGGGAACTTCCGGCCGAGCCACGGCACGTTGCGCCTCGACGGCGCCGAACTCGTGATGCACCGGCCGGTGGAGGCCCGCCAGCACGGTATCGAGATCGTTCACCAGGACCTGGCGCTCTGCAATAATCTCACGGCGGCTGCCAATGTCTTCCTCGGCCGCGAGCTCCACCGCGGCATCTGGCCGTTTCACGTGCTCGACTACAAGGCCATGTACCTGCGCGCCGGCGCGATCTTCAAGGAACTGAAGTCGGAGACGCGTCCGCGCGACCTCGTCAAGCAGATGTCCGGCGGACAGCGACAAGCGGTGGCGATTGCCCGTACGATGCTGTCGGAAGCAAAGATCGTCCTGATGGACGAGCCAACGGCTGCGATTTCAGTGCGTCAGGTGGCAGAGGTGCTGAACCTCATCCGCCATCTGCGTGACAAGGGCATCGCCGTCGTGCTGATTAGTCACCGCATGCCGGACGTGTTTACGGTCGCAGACCGGGTGATCGTCATGCGCCGCGGCCGCAAGGTCGCCGACAAGGCGATTGCCGCCAGTTCGCCCGAGGAAGTGACGGGATTGATCACTGGCGCCATCGAGCAGGTATGACCGAGGCGATCGGACGCGAAAAGGAAAAGGGGCCGGCGATGGCAGTGACGCTTGACCAGACGATCGAACACCGGCAGCAAGGCTGGCTTTCTGCGGTGCTGGGCGGCCAGACCTTCTGGGTACTGATCTCCGTCATCCTCGCCTGCATCTTCCTGTCGTTCGCCACAGATTCCTTCGCGACGACGAAAAACCTCTACAACATCACCCGCAACGTCACTTTTGTGGCGATCATCGCACTGGGCATGACGGTGGTGATCATCACCGGCGGCATTGATCTTTCGGTCGGCTCTGTGCTCTGCCTGTGCAGCATGGTGCTGGCGGTGATCATGAACGCCGGCTACAGCATCGAGGTGGGGATCGCCGCCTCGGTCGCTGTCGCGCTGATTGTCGGTGGGTTCAACGGCGTGTTGATCGCCTATCTCGGTTTTCCGCCGTTCGTCGTCACGCTCGGGATGCTGTCGATCGCGCGCAGTCTGGCGATGGTGGCGTCCAATAATACCGTCGTTTTCCAGTTCGGCCCGGACCACGACAAGCTCCTGGCGCTGGGCGGTGGCGCATGGCTGTTCGGCATCGCCAATCCAGTGCTCTACATGATCGTCCTGGCGCTGATAACCGGTTTCGTGCTGCGGTGGACGCGCTTCGGTCGCTATGTCTTCGCCATAGGCGGTAACGAGCATGCAGCGACGCTGACGGGCGTGCCGGTGCGGCGGATCAAGGTTACCGTCTATATGATTTCGGCGCTGTCGGCTGGGATCGCCGGCATCATCCAGACCGGTTGGCTCGGGGCCGTCACCACCAATATCGGCGCCGGGATGGAACTGCAGGTCATCGCCGCAGCCGTCATCGGCGGTGCCAACCTGGCCGGCGGCGTCGGCACTGCTTTTGGCGCGCTGATCGGGGCGGCGCTGATAGAAGTGATCCGCAACAGCCTCGGTCTATTGGGCATCAACGCCTTTTGGCAAGGAACCTTCATCGGCGGCGCCATTGTGCTTGCCGTCCTGTTCGACCGGATACGCAACTTCCGGCAGAGTCAGTAGAAGATCACTTGCCAGACCAACGGAGAGCGATCAAAAACCGGGACTGAACACCAGTTTTCTTCCTGACACCCGAACCCCGGCCCCCGCAGAAGATGCAGTCGGACCCGCGCGCAGTTTGGTATAGGTACTCGGATGGGCTCGACATCACTTCTCGAACAGGATCCGGAGCGGGATCCACATCAGAACTCCGATACAGCAGCGTCGGGCTGGCAACGCTGGCTGCCGGGAATACAGACCGCCCGCCAGTACCAGATTTCCTGGCTGCCGCGTGATTTGGTCGCCGGGCTGGTATTGTCAGCCATGCTGGTTCCTGTTGGCATCGCCTATGCGGTGGCCTCCGGCGTGCCGGGCATCTACGGCCTCTATGCTACCATGATTCCGCTACTCACCTACGCCTTGTTCGGCCCCAGCAGAATCCTTGTGTTGGGGCCGGACTCAGCTCTGGCGACGCTCATCCTCGGCACTGTGCTGCCGCTCTCGGGAGGGGATCCGGCGCGTACCGTTGCCCTTGCCGGCATGCTGGCAGTGGTCGCCGGGCTGGTGTTGATCCTGTCCGGCGTGCTGCGGCTCGGGTTCGTCACCGAGCTCCTCTCGAAGCCGATCCGTTACGGCTATATGAACGGCATAGCGCTGACCGTGATCGTCACCCAGATTCCCAAACTCTTCCAGGTTTCCATCGACAGCACAGGGCCGCTGCAGGACTCAATTAAGATCGCAAAATCGATTCTGAACGGCGAGGCGAACTGGACCGCCTTTGCAATGGGTGCGGGCACGCTGGCGTTGATCCTTTTGTTGAAGCGTTGGCCGCGCGTTCCCGGTATTCTCTTGGTGGTTATCGCCGCGACCGTCGTAGTCGGTGTGCTCGGACTAGCTGAGACTGAAGGAGTGGCGGTGCTCGGCCCATTGCCGGCGGGCTTGCCGTCTTTCGCCTTGCCGCAAATCTACATTAGCGACATCGGTCCCCTTGTCATCGGCGGAAGCGCGATCGCGCTGGTGTCCTTTGCCGATACCAGCGTGCTGTCCCGCTCCTACGCAGCGCGGCTGGGGACAAGTGTAAACCCCAATCAGGAAATGATCGGACTTGGGGCAGCTAATTTTGCAGCAGGGTTATTCCAAGGCTTCCCGATCAGCAGCAGCTCTTCGCGTACGCCCGTGGCCGAAGCCGCGGGTGCGAGGACGCAGCTGACCAGCGTTATCGGTGCGGCAGGTGTGGCTCTCCTCCTAGTCCTCGCGCCGAACCTTCTGCGCAACTTGCCAAGCAGCGTGCTGGCTGCGGTGGTGATTGCCGCCGCCATCGGTCTCTTCGAGGTCTTGGATTTGCGACGCATCTACCGCATCCAGCAATGGGAGTTCTGGCTGTCCATGCTTTGCTTCGTCGGCGTCGCCGTCCTTGGAGCCATCCAGGGTATCGGGCTCGCCATCGTCGTCGCGGTCATCGAATTCCTCTGGGATGGGTGGCGTCCTTATTTTGCCGTCCTAGGTCGCGTTGACGGCTTGCGCGGTTACCATGATCTCAAGCGTTACCCGGCGGCGCGGCGCGTTCCAGGGCTACTTATCTTCCGCTGGGACGCACCACTGTTCTTCGCCAATTCCGAGCTTTTCCGTCAGAGCCTTACAGCGGAGATCGCAAGGTCGCCTACGCCGGTGCGGCGGGTAATCCTGGGGGCAGAGCCCATCACCAGCGTGGACGTGACGGCAGCCGACATGCTTGCCGAGTTGGAGAGCAAGTTGAGGAAAACTGGAATCGAATTGCGCTTCGCGGAGATGAAAGATCCGGTAAAGGACAAGCTGAGACGCTTCGAGCTTCTGGAACAGCTAGGGGACGACAGCTTCTATCCAACGCTTGGGGCGGCAATTGACGCCTACCTCGCCGAGCATCGCATCGACTGGAAGCCGTAAGCTCAGCCTCAAGCGCATTCCGCGCCGCCTCTCGAAACAATCATTAACAGCGATGTAAGGCGGCGCTGGCAGACGCCGTTGATCGAGGACTTACCCCGTTGAAGCAGGCGCGCAAATGCCTAATAGGCCCTGCGCCAACCCGGCTTCCTTGGAGCATCCCAACAACGATTAGCTAAGCTTTAAACTTGCCTTGCCTTGCGGTTGGCATAGCGCCTGTCGCGTTCGGCCTTTCGCGCGGCTTCGTCTTCAATGACCCGCGTCAAGCGCGCCGTTTCCGCCGTCTTGCGGGCCGCTTGCTCGGCTTGTGCGGCAGCAAACGCTGCGCCCTGGCGCTCCGCGGCTTCAGTCTCAATCCGGTTGATCTCGTCAAGCTTAACACGCTCGCGTTCGAGGCGGCGTTCTTCTCTCGCCGATGCAGTCGCGATGCGTTCCGCTTGCTTTGCCGCCCGAAGGGGCTCAGCTGCCGCCTGAGCGGCACGATGGGAAGCGAGGAGAGCCGCCCTGGCGTCAGTTGCCGCGGTTCGGCGATCGAGGAATTCGTTATTTCTTCCGTTCTTCAAGCTTGTATCCTGGTAATGCGGTTAAAGGGGATCAATTGGCCGTTGTTCGTTTCGCAATAAGGCTCGCGGTCGCCGAGGCGCGGTCTTCCATTTCCTTGGCAAGGCGAGCTTCACGAAGCCGCAATGTCTTTGCTTCTCGCGACTGGGTGAGAGAGTGAAGCTCTTCGACCGCTTTGTCTTTCGCAAAAAACTGCTTCTGAACGTTGCCAAAGGCGATCTCAGCCTGCTGGCGAGACTTGGTGAACGTCTCCGTCATGTGTTCTCCTGGGCTCGCATTGGCGAGAAAAAGCAAAAGGCCAGACAATGGATCTGGCCTGCCGAGATAACGTACTTTCCACAGTGCCAGTACATCCGTGGTCACAGGAAAGCAGATATCAGATTATGCTGCCTGGAGATTGCAAGCCGACATCTTGCCAGACTTGTTATCTCGCTCCAGGTCGAAGCCGATCTTCTGACCTTCGACGAGTTCGCGCATACCGGCGCGCTCTACGGCAGAGATGTGAACGAAGGCGTCCGCGCCACCGTTGTCGGGCTGAATGAAGCCGAAGCCCTTGGTGGAATTAAACCATTTAACTGTGCCAGTGGTCATGATGAACCCTTTCATAGCAATACTGAAAAACCACAACGCCAAAGCGTTGCAGATGGTGGTAGCGATTCTTGAAAGGAAGTTCGTTGAGGGCGCGGTGCCAATCGCGCGATAACCAGAGCTAGCAAGCAAAATTCGATAACAAGTGAATAGCGAACTCCCGCCAGAAAGTCAACTTTTAGTTTTGATCGATTTTCACCCAAATATTTCCAGTTGATCGTCGCCACTGGACACGTCCTCAGCGTGGAGACCGTTCCGCGTTAATTCTTACTCCAGTGCACCCACCCGCAGCAACGACTGTATTGTGGGTTACATCACCCTCCCCTTGGCCTGCAGCGTCCGCGGAGGTGCAACCGGACAGAGCCTCGACCTTGATGAAGGCAACGGACCAAGCTCAGCAAAGGCAGCCACAGAAATGGACAAAAGCGAAAAACGGTTCATTCAAAACGTGAAGTAAAATTGGATTTGTCTTTCAGAAGGAGCTAACATAGATCACCAAACAGCTCACCTACTGTTTTGTTGGCGGACAATAAACCTGGTCTCGATTACCCGCCGCCTTAAATAGGTGGCGACCATTACGTGCAAGGGGCTTTCCATGTTGGGCTGTTCTCTTACGTGCAGGCTACGCGACCGGCACAGCTAGGCTTTTGCCGTTACGAATGGATTGTTGGTCTTCTAACCCACTCGCGCCGGGAGTCAGTTCGTGCCGACCGGGGCGCTAATCGCACATCCGGGCAGGCTGTCTGGGAGAGCGTCTTCGCGCCGTGGTTCTGTCGCGATTTCGGGAGAACGGGGTACAGGATTATGGGCGCTCTGAATGTGCGCGATCAGTCATTGAACATGTACGAGATGGGGTTCCGGCAGTATGAGGCCGGGAGCGCACCACTCGTCGAGTTCGACGACGGCGTGGCGACCATCTGGTGGAGTGCAACAGAATACTTGCAATTTGAGGCGAGCTCCTACGATCCCGTCATCGGGCCGATCTACGATGGTGCCCAAGGTTTCTCCAACGGAGTTCTGATCTACAGTCTATACGACCCGTCGGAGATTTTTCTTGAAGGAAATGCCGCGCTTGAGGCATTTGCACTGACCGGCGATGGTTTTGCTCTATTTGAACTTTTGATCAATGGATACCCTGAGTACAAGGCGCACCCAGCTTTGTATGGTCGGGCCGAAGACGATTTGCTATTCGGGCTCGACCACAACGACACTCTCGAAGGGGACGGCGGCAACGATGAATTGATTGGCAACGAAGGAAACGATGCCCTCCTTGGAGACGCCATCGTCAGCTTCGCCCCAGGAGGTGACGACGCACTGGATGGCGGTCCGGGCTCGGATCGCATGGAAGGCGGGCTTGGCAACGACACCTACTATGTCGACGACAGCACAGACAAAATTATCGAAGATGATATCACCCAGGGAGACGACCAAGCCTTCACCGGCGTCAGCTACACCCTCGCCGCGGAGGTGTCTGTAGAGACGCTCTCGACTGCAGATCAGTCCGGTAGCGACGCAATCGATCTAACCGGCAACGAACTTGGCAACTGGCTCGTCGGCAACGCCGGGAACAACAACATTTCCGCAGGGGACGGCGACGATGTCCTACAGGGGTGGGGTGGCACCGACACGCTGACGGGCGGCATCGGAAACGATTTCTTCTGCTTCAGCACCCTACCCGACCAACGGGCGCTCACTACCCAAATAACCGACTTTACGACGACCGAGGAGGATACGGTTGCGTTGGACGGCATCGTGTTTAGGGAGTTGACTGTCGGCGTGCTAGATAGCGCGGCGTTTCGGATCGGCGCTGCCGCGGAAGATGCCGACGACCGGATCATCTACAACGCTACGACCGGCGCCCTGACCTACGACAACAACGGAGTGGTCAGCGACGGGGACACCACAATCGCGATGCTGACGGTCGGTCTGGTCCTGAGGAATACGGACTTTTTGATATCCTAATACGGGACAACACTCGGGAACCCACGCCCGCACAAAGTGTCAGATGCTTCGTTCCTTGCTGCCTAGCTCGAGGGCTTCACTCCAATGACGTCAGGAGAGGCACGCGCTCCATCAGTTCCTAGCGAATATAAGCACATTGGGATACAATCCCCAGTGAGGACATCGCTCAACAATCCGAAACCTTATCCTGACCGGATTCATAGGGAAGCTTCGGCCGGCACCGACGTGCCCAGGGGTGGGGACGCCAACTAAACAAGCTACCAGGGAGTTTTGAAATGGCTATCGTCCAATGCCTCGAAGCGACCAGCTGGAATGACGTTCGGGATGTGCCAGGCCCCCCTTTGCAGACGACTACCAACACGTCCATTTCGTTCGATCTTTTGTCCCTCAATCCCGCAACGATGTTTGCCGCCAACGGCACCTTCGACGGCGCTGGCAATGGTGTCATCAGCGAAATTGCATTCGATACCAGCGACCCGGGCCTTTTCACGAACCTCTACATCACCACGTCGTTCAACGTGGACACCGGCTTTTTGGTGACCGTGGGACTTGGCGGCTTCGCCTATGCCATCCAGCGCCTGCTCGAGGGCGCGGACACGTTCTACGGTTCTCGCGGAGCGGATTTCCTGAAAGGCTTCGGCGGCGATGACGTGTTCATGACGAGCGGCGGGGCCGATACGTTCGATGGAGGGGCGGGCAACAACACGGTCAACTATTCGACAGGCGCGCCCGGCCTGGTCGTGGAACTCGAAGCGCCCGGATACAACAAGGGTTCTGCCGCCGGCGACACCTACATCGACGTCGACAACGTCGTCGGGACCCGCTACGCCGATTATATCTATGGCAACGGCTTCAGGAACAAGTTGGAGGGTGGTGACGGTAACGACACCTTGGTCGGCAAGGCCGGAGGCGACACGCTCGACGGTGGTGTGGGCAGCGACACCGCGTCCTATGATGCGAGCACCTTCGGGGTGACTGCAAGCCTGCTCACCCCTTCGATCAACAAAGGTCAGGCGAACCTGGACGTCTATATCTCGATCGAGAACCTCGCGGGCGGCAGCTTCGACGACATCTTGCAAGGCAACAACCTTGCCAACACGATCGAGGGCAACGACTATCCCGAATTCCCCTCCGTAGTCGACAATGACCAGCTGTTCGGCTTCGGCGGCAATGACAAGCTGTTCGGCTATCGCGGCAACGACACCCTCACCGGCGGCCTCGGCACCGACATTCTCGACGGCGGCCTCGGCAACGATCTCTATATTCTCGAAAACGGCTTTGACACCGTCGTCGACGCGGGCGGCCTCGACAGCGCCACATCGACGATCAGCCGTTCGCTCGCGACCGGTGGCCTCATTGCAGTCGAAAACCTGACGCTGGTCAATGTCGCGACCGCGCTCAGCGCCACCGGCAACAACCTCAACAACGTTCTCACCGGCAACACCTTCAACAACGCTCTGTCCGGCGGCAACGGCAACGACACCCTCGTCGGTGGCCGTGGTGCCGACGCTCTCAATGGCGGAAGCGGTACAGACCGCGCGTCATATTCCACGGCGACTACCGGTGTCGTTGCCAATCTCACGTCACCGTCGATCAACAACGGTGACGCCAAGGGCGACACCTACGTGTCGATCGAGAACCTTTCCGGTTCGAACTTCAATGACACCCTCTACGGCAGCACTGGTGCCAACGCGATCAGCGGAGGCAATGGCAACGACATCCTCATCGGCTATGGCGGCAATGATACGCTGACTGGCGGCGCCGGCGCGGACCGGTTTGACTTCAAATCGGCGCTAAGCGCGATTGACAAGATCACCGACTACAACGTCGCCGCCGACACCATCCGCCTTGAGAACGCCATCTTCACGGCACTGGCTGCGGTGGGGACGCTTGCATCCGGTGCCTTCGCGTCGAATTCGACCGGCTTTGCTGGCGATAGCAGCGACCGCATCATCTACGAGAAGGACACAGGCGAACTCTACTATGATGCCAACGGCAGCGGCACTGGTGGGGGCATCCACTTCGCCACCTTGAGCGCCAATCTGACACTCACCAACGCGGATTTCCTGGTGATTTAGGCGGGGGAGAGCGCGCGAGCGAATCTGAAAGATCCCGGTACGTTTTAGGCGCGACGATAAACTGTGGGATCCGGGATCGGGACGGCACCGATAAGCGCGCGCGTGTAATCGTCGCGCTGCTCTTGGAACACTGTTCGACGCGATCCCATCTCCACCAGTTCTCCGCCGCGCATGACCGCGACGACATGCGCCATTTTCTCGATTACCGCCATGTCGTGGGAGATGAAGAGGTAGGCAAGGCCCATCTGTTCCTGCAATTCGAGCATGAGATCCAGCACGCGAGCGCGCACTGACACATCCAGGGCGGCGACACTCTCGTCCGCGACGATCAGCTTGGGTTCGAGGGCAAGTGCCCGAGCGATGCAGATGCGCTGGCGCTGGCCGCCGGAAAACTCGTGCGGGTAGCGCTCGGCGGCATCGGCGGTTAGACCGACACGCTTCAGCAGGGCGGCTACGCGGTCACGTCGGTCGGATGCATTGCCGATGCCGTGGATGACGAGCGGCTCCGCGACGGCGGCGCCCACATTCATGCGGGGATCGAGCGAGGCATAGGGGTCCTGGAAAATCATCTGGGCGGCACGGCGGATCGGTTGCATGGCACGGGCCGAAAGGCCGGAAATCTCCTGTCCATCGATGCGCACACTGCCTTTGAACGGAATAAGGCCGAGGACAGCCTTGCCGGTCGTCGACTTGCCAGAGCCGCTTTCACCAACCAACCCAAGCGTCCTTCCCGCCTCCAGCCGGAAGCTGATGCCCTTGACCGTTGCTTGCTGCTCGGTGTCGCGACCGAACCAACCCGTTCTGCCGCCATAGGTAACCGTGAGATCCGTGACTTCCAGAACCGGCCGGGGCAATGGTGGCCGCGGCGCGGCGGCTGATACGCGCGGAGGCTCGTCTGTTCCAGCATAGGTGCCGAGGCGTGGCGCCGCAGACAGAAGTTCGCGGGTGTAGGCGGCCACAGGCCTGTGGAAGATGTCGATAACGTCGCCCTGCTCGACAGTGCGGCCGTTTTGCATGATGACAACCCGATCCGCCATCTCGGCGACCACACCCATGTCGTGTGTGATCATCAGAATAGAGGTGCCGAATTCGTGTTTCAACTCACGCATCAGCTTCAGGATCTGCGCCTGCACGGTGACGTCGAGGGCCGTCGTCGGTTCGTCGGCGATCAGCACCTTCGGCTGGCAGGAAAGGGCCATGGCGATCATCACACGCTGGCGCATGCCGCCGGAGAGTTCGTGCGGATACTGCGTCATCCGTCGTGCGGGATCGGCGATATGGACCGCATCCAGCATTCGCCTGGCAACAGCCTGGGCGTTTTCGGCGAGTGCATCCTGATGTTCCCGGATTGCCTCGACAAGCTGCGTTCCGATGCTCATCACCGGATTGAGCGAGGTCATCGGTTCCTGGAAGATCATCGCGATGTCGCCGCCCCGAACCCGTCGCATCGCCTTTTCCGGAAGGCGCAGTAGGTCTGTATCGCCAAGCCTTATCTCGCCCGCGGTAACGCGCAGCGAAGCCTTTGGCAGCAGCCCCATGATCGCCAGCGAGGTCACGGACTTGCCGGAACCGGATTCGCCGGCCAGGCAAAGGGTTTCCCCAACTGCAATATCGAAGCCCACGCTGTCCAGGATGCGCTTCAGTCCGCCCGGGGTGCGCGCATCGATCGAGAGGTCGCGAACCGAAAGGATCGGGGCAGCGCGCGGCGTAGTTTCATTCATGCGAAAACAATTCTCGGGAAATAAAAGGAAACGACCCAATTGGGCATATCGACGATCTCGCTGATCCGAAGATCGCCACAGACGGAGCAGAGCATATAGGCATCAACCGGGTTCAGGCCATGTTCGGCGGAGAGCAGGTCGACCATGCGCATGACCGCGTCGCGCGCACCCGTCATCAGGTCGGGGCCGATGCCGGTGGTCACCTCATAGCCGGCGCCGTCGAGATGGCGGGTGACGGGCTCGGTGGTGGTGAAGCGCGGCGTCTGGAGATTGGCGCCTTTGATGAGATCGAGCGTCAATTCGACGTTCATCTGGCTTTCGATGGCTGTGCCACAGACCTCTCCGTCGCCTTGGGCGGCGTGGGTGTCGCCGACCGAAAAGAGCGCGCCTTCAACCTCGATCGGCAGATAGAGCGTTACGCCCGCCGAGAGATCACGAATATCCATGTTGCCGCCGACGCGGCGCGGTGGAACGACGGAGTGCAGGCCGGCTTCTGCTGGAGCCACGCCGATGGTGCCGGTAAACGGCTTCAACGGCACCCTGCCACCCGGACCGAAGGCAGATGGCGCCATGGAGACCGTGTCATAGTTCCAGATATGCAGCGCCGGCTCCTTGAACTGGTCTGCCAGCAAACCGAAGCCTGGAATATTGGCTGTCCAGCCATAGCCGCAGGGGTGAAACTTGCGGATAGTGACCTTCAGTGCATCGCCGGGTTCGGCGCCCTCTACAAAAACGGGGCCGGAAACCGGGTTGATCTTACCGAAATCGAGGCTGGTGAGTGTGTCGAGCGTCGCGTCGGCCCCGATCTGACCGCCGGACGAATCCAGGCACTCGAACAGGATGGTTTCGCCAGCCTTTGCTATAAGCGCCGGGGAGAAATCTTTGTTCCAGCCGAAATTATGCTGAGCGCGGTGAATGGTGTGATTGCAAGCGACACACATGGCAATGCCTCGACGTTTTTGGTTGTTTCCTCTTGGGTGCCCTCCCCCGCATCCGCGGGAGAAGGCCATAGCCCAGCTTACTGTTTTACGAAGATCGCATCGTAGTTGATGACGCGGGTCGGATCGATGTAGATGTTGTCTGGGCCACCCATACGCATCGACTTGGCGACGACGCGGCGCTCGTTGATCACCGGAACCCAGGGCGCGTCGGCCATGATATCGGTGAAGATCTTGCCCCAGACGACCTGACGTTCCGCAAGCTTGGATGGGTCAGACATGCCGTCCGCCGCAATCGCGCGTTTGTCGAGTTCTTCGTTGCAGTACCATGACCAGTTCCAGCCGCCTTGAACCGCGCCGGCACAACCGAGGATCGGGCCGTAGAAGTTCGACGGATCCGGGAAGTCGGCGATCCAGGCCATGCCGCCCGACCAGATCATCGGTGCTTCGCCTTCCGTGCCGCCAGCGGCGATCACGTTGCCCTGGGCAAGGGCACGGATTTCCGCCTTGATGCCGACAGCGGCGAGGTCCTGCTGGATCGCCTGGGCGATACGCGGCTGCGGGTCGGTGTTGGTGGAGTAGAGCACCGTTTCGAACCCGTCCGGATGGCCGGCTTCTGCAAGCAGCGCCTTGGCCTTTTCGACATCATACGCATAACCGGTGAAGGTCTTGTCATAGCCCGGCATCAGCGGCGGCAGCGGCTGGTTGGCGGGTGTTGCGCGGCCGTTAAGAATGCGGGTGATGCGCTCCTTGTTGATCGCCATGTTGACGGCCTGGCGTACCTTCACGTCGTCGAAGGGTTTTACTTTGGTATTGAGGGTGACATAGCCCGTATGGAGCTGCTCCCCGTCAACGATCATCTGCGCGCCTTCCGGGGAGTTTTTGATCTCAAGGAATTTGGCCGGGGGAATGCCATCACCGGCGATATCGACCTCGCCCTTCTGCAGGCGCAGCAGCGCGACCAGCGGTTCCTGACCGACTTCGACCGTCACCTTGTCGATATGCGGCATGTCCTTGACGAAATAATCCGGGTTGCGATCGAAGACGAGCTTCTGGCCGATTGTCCAGTCCTTCAGGATGAAGGTGCCGGAACCGACCGGCTTCTTGCCGAAATCGCCGGCCGCGGCCTCGACAGCTTCCTTCGGCACGATCGAGGCGAAGTTGATCGCCAGCACATGCAGGAAGGTGGCATCCGGACGGGAGAGGTTGAAGATGACGGTGCCGTCATCCGGCGTCTCGATACCCGAGAGGGTCTCGGATTTGCCGCCGGTTACATCGTCGAAACCGGCGATGGCGCCGAAGAAGCCGGCGCCGGGGCCTTGGGTTTTCGGATTAACGGCACGCTCAATCGAATATTTTACGTCGGAGGCGACGACTTCGCGCCCGTTCGAGAACTTGACGCCCTTGCGCAGCTTGAATTCATAGGTGAGGCCATCGGGCGAAACTGTGAAGCTTTCAGCAAGAGAAGGCACGATATTGGCGGTACCCGGTTCGTAATCGACAAGACGGGAGAACAGGCTCTTGATCATCGACCAGTTCACCCAATCGTAGCCGATGGCCGGATCGAGCGTGGTGATGTCGTCCTTGTAGGTGACGACGATGTCACCGCCCTGGGCAGGTGTGTCCTGCGCGCTGGCTGCGAACGGCATGAGCGCGAAGAGCGCCGCCGTGGTGGTGCTGAGAAGCATGCGTCTGAACATTTTGGTTCCCCTTTTTTGATCGCTGGGCTTCAGTTTGAACGGATGCGCGGGTCGATGACCGGCGCGAGAAAATCGGCGACTAGGTTGCCGATGATGATGGCAAGCGCGGAGGTGAGCGTGACACCCATGATGATCGGAATATCGACCTGCTGGATCGCCTGCCAGGCAAGCTGGCCGATGCCCGGCCAGCCATAGACCGCCTCGACGACCACCACGCCGCCCATGAACTGTCCGATATCGATGCCGATCATGGCGATGATTGGAAGCACTGCGTTCGGAAGGACGTGGCGCAGGATGATGCGCCTCTGGGAAAGGCCTTTGGCGCGCGCGGTGCGCACATAATCCTGGTTCAATACATCGACGACGGCGGAACGAACCATGCGGGCGTACCAGCCCGCGCCAAGCAGGCCGAGCGTTGCCGCGGGCAGGACGACATGGGCCGCCGTGCCGTAACCGGACATCGGAAACCAGCCGAGCGTTGCGGCAAAGACGTAGAGAAGTAAGAGCGCGACGACGAATTGCGGTGCGGAAACACCGATAAAGGCCGTGGTCATCACGGCACGGTCAAGGAACCCGCCGCGATTGAGGGCGGCTATCGTGCCGAGCGTCACACCGATCAACACCTCCAGAAAAATGCCGGCAGCCATGAGAACAAGCGTTGCTGGAAGACGAGCGGCGATCAGGGTCGCAACTTCTGTCTTCTGCGCATAGGAACGACCAAGATCGCCCTGCACCAGACCGCGGACATAGTGCAGAAACTGGACGAGCAGCGGCTGGTCGAGGCCGAGTTCGTGGCGGATGTTGGCAACCGTCTGGGCGGTAGCGCTGCGACCGGCGATCATGCGCGCCGGATCTGCCGGAAGCGCGTAGAGCAGGACGAAGGTTATAGCGGCGACACCGAGCAGGATCAGAGCGGACTGGAAGAGGCGCTTGGCGAGAACCGACAGCATCAGCCTCTCCCGCGCTGGGTCGGGTCGAGAATGTCGCGCAGCGCATCACCGACCAGATTGAAGGCAAGTGCCGTCACAAGGATCACGGCACCAGGGAAGAACACCAGCCACGGGGCTGCCTGGAAGTAGCTTTGGCTTTCGAAGATAATGTTGCCCCAGGAAGGGGCTGGCGGCTGCACGCCAATGCCGAGGAACGAAAGGGTGGCTTCCAGAAGCACGGTGGTCGCGATGCCGAGCGTACCCCAGACGATTGCCGTCGGCATCAAATGCGGCAGGATGTGCAAAAACAGGATACGGCCATGCCCGGCTCCGAGCGAACGCTCAGCAAGGATGAAATCACGTTCGACGAGACCGCGTGTCTCGGTATAGACGATGCGTGCGACCTGAACCCAGTTGACCAGCGCGATCACCATCGCGACGATCCAGAGGCTTGGCTTCAGCAACGCGGCAAGCACGATGGCCAGAAGCAATGCCGGGAAGGCCATCATCAGATCTGTGAAGCGCATCAGCAGATTGCCGGCCCAGCCACGCAGATAACCCGCCGTGATGCCGACAAAAAGGCCGATCGTCACCGCTATGCCGTTTGCGACGAGGCCGATGATCAACGACGTGCGGGCGCCGAAAAGCATGCGTGAAAAGAGGTCCCGCCCGAGCGTATCCGTGCCGAGCAGGAACTGGCCGCCGGGCGGCATCGGTGCGCCCTCGAGCGTCAAGCCATCGAACATCTGCTCGTCGGGATTGAAGGGTGCAATGAGGGGTGCGGCAATTGCCATGACAATGACGATGACGACCACGGCGAGGCCGAAGAGGGCCGTTGGTTGCCGGCAGATTTCCTTGAGAACGCGCATCAACCGACGTCCTTCAAGGCTTTTGAACTGCCGAGAAACAGGGCGGCCAATTGCTCCATCGGCATGCGACGCTGCATGGCGCACTCGCGCAGCAGGCGGTAGGCTTGCTCGTCGTCGATCCGTCTTTCCGTTTTCAGACGATTGATTGCGGCAAAGACCACCGGCCGCAGCCGCAGCCGCTCCTCCAGCTTCGCCACCTGAGCCTCGGCCTCCATGCGCCGTTGGTGCGAGGCGACTGCCAGTACCAGAGCGGGATAGATGGTCGAAGCCGAAACTGGTTTGGGGATGATCGCCGAAGCGCCGCAACCGATCGCCCAGGCGATGCGGCCAGGCGCTTCCGAGCCAAGCAGGGCGACGACCGGACGGGCCGGTTTACCTTCCGGCCATGGCAGCAACTCATCCCAGCCGCGGTCCGCATCGACGATAACCAGTTCCGGCAAGTCGAGCGGCAAAAGCGGAAGCCATTGCAGTGCGGAGGCTACTCCCAGCAAGGTCAGCTGTCGGCGCAGCCTGTCGGTGTTTGCATCTTCCTCAGCGAGAATGGCAACGCGCCAGCCGGCGAAATTCGGCGTGTTGATCATGACACCACCCTCAACGAGGGGGCGGAGCGAAGGCGTTCGCCGGTGAGATAGGGGTCCGCCACGATGGCCGGCCGCGAGGCGATGACATCGAAGCCGCCGTCAGGATTGATCCGGCCGAGGTGGAAGGGGAGTGCCACATGGTTCGTGGCCGGGTCGATGACGATGTCGCCAAGAACGGTCGGCCAGGAGCGTGACAGGACTTCGCGGCGAATCGCCACCGGATCGTCACTTCCACAAGATTTCATCGCAGCTATGCACAGTGTCACGGTTGCATAAGCACTGGCGAAGATGCTGGAAATATGGGTAATCGACGGCCGCCAGGTCTGAACGCGCGCCTTGAATGCGCGGTTTACGGCCGTGTCGAGGCTGTCAAAATAGGGAAGCGCGCAAAGCTGACCGATCGCAGCCCCCCTCTCGATATCGGAGAGCTCGCATTCCGTCAGGTCACAACTGGCAACCGGGCAGTTTTCCGGCAGGAATGCGGGGTCGCGCTCGGCAAGGCGCTGAAGGGCGGCAAGGAAGGCGTAGCTCGAGGGGCCGATGAGGTTGTTGAGGATGAAGCTCGGGCGCTTTTCGGCGATATCGGCGATAATGCGCTCGACCGCAGTTTCCTCCAACGGCAGATAACGCTCGCCAAGCACCTCGCCGCCAGCCTTGGTAATCAGCTCGCGCGCCAACCGGTTCATCTCCCAGCCCCAGACGTAGTTGGCACCAAGCAGATAGGGCCGGTTGCCATGACGCGGCACCAAATGGTCGAGCAGGGGAATCAAATGCTGGTTTGGGCAGCCGGCAACATAGATGACGTTTTCATTGGCCTCGAAACCTTCATAGGGACACATGTACCAAAGAAGACCATCGTGCTTCTCGACAAGCGGTATCACTTCCTTGCGCGCAGAAGACGTGATCGTGCCGATGATGCTGCGGCAACCGTGATCGCGGATCAGGCTGCGCGCACCTTCCAGATAGGCGGAAAGATCGGCGTGGGCGTCGAAAAATACGAGCTCCACACCTTCGCCACCGGCTGCACGCCAGTCATGCAGCGCAAATTCAGCGCCTGCCCAGCCGTCTCGCCCCAGGGCGCCATAGGGCCCGGTGGTCGAGTAGAGGATGCCAATCTTTGCCATGTCCTGCATCGGTATTTCCAAATACAAAAAGCCCACAACGCGGATCCCGATTTCCGGGGCGTTGTGGGCGCTATTGCCCTTCGACAAACGAAGTCATGTAACAAATGTCGGCTAATATTGCCTAATCTTGAGGCTTGCATAAAAGACAGGCACGCAAGGTTTGTCAAGACGCTAATTTGGCAGCCGACGCAGGGCCTTGCCCCAATCACATCAGCAAGCCTCAGGTAACAAACAGAGCGCGCGCAGATATCCGTCTTCGCCGTTGACTTGCGCAAAGCCGACAAGCGGATCATAGTTTGGCTGTGAGATTGGCGGTAGGCAGGCGGTGGTTGCGCATCACGACGATCCAATCATTCGAGGGCTGACGACCGTTCCTACCGGAATGGGCCTGGCTGTGCGTCTCGCCGTGGTGCATTTGGAACGGTTGGGGATAGATCCCGCACCGATACTGGCGCAGGTTGGCTTATCCGAGGCTCATGTCGCCAACCGCAAACGCGTTAGCAATATCGCGCAGATCGAGTTTCTGGGACGGGTTTCGCACGCTACAAAGGACAGTTGGATCGGCCTTACCCTGGCGCGTGACTTTGACCTTCGGCAAATTGGGATGCTGTATTATGTGGTCGCCTCGTCTCATTGCCTGGGCGATGCACTACGGCGTCTTGAACGGTATTCCAATGTTGCGAACGAAGCACTTGCTATTAGGGTCGAAAAAGAGCCGGTCTGCCGTATTGGATTGACGTACACGGGCGTTTCCCGCCATCTGGACCTGCACCAGATGGAGTGCCTGGCGGTCGTGTTACTGCGCCTTTGCCGACAGGTTGTCGGCGGGAAGCTTGTGCCGCTTCGAGCGAGTTTTATTCACCACCGTTCGGGTGATTTGCGAACTATAGAGCGATTGCTCGGTTGTGACATCCAGTTCGATGCTTATGCCGACGAGATGCAATTTGACGGAGCGATCCTCGACCTTCCACTCGTTGAAGATGACCCGTTCCTCAATGAGCTGATGGTGAGGATGTGCGAGGACGCGATCTCGGTCCGCGTCTCAAATGCAAGTCCTTTCCGCACCTTGGTTGAGAACACTATTGCCCCCCTCCTTCCTCATGCCGAGGCAAGAGCCAAGACTGTCGCTCATCGTCTCGGTTTGAGCGAGCGTACCTTCGCGCGCCGATTGGCGAAGGAGGATTTGAGTTTCGGCGAAATTCTTGATGAGATGCGGCGCGATCTGGCGGTTCGCTATCTAGAAGAGAAAAGCCTGCAAACCTCGCAAATAGCGTGGCTCTTAGGATTTCAGCAGCCAAGCGCTTTCAGCCACGCATGCCGACGGTGGACCGGACAGAGTCCTTCGGAGATTCGGCGCCCATCCAACCTTACGAACGCCTAACGCACGCAACAAGGGGTGGATTGAAAAAGCGCACCAACACGACACGTCAGGAACACACTTTTGCCGCTAGTCGACCGAGCCTGTCGGAAGCGCAAACCGCCAAGGTTGTACCCTGGGGACTACGGTTGCCAACTTGCATGCCCTGTTGTCGCGATAACCGGCACTGCGGACCAGCCCCCCCGCCAGATTTGGTCGCAGTGCCGTGCTTCGAAGCCCAAAAAATGGGTCCATCTTGGCGTGATCGTCATACTGGTTTGACCAGCAAATATCTTGCTGCATCCTGACAAAGACTTGCGTAAAGCGGCCAGGAGATGTCCGGACGTGAGATTGGCGGCAGGGAGAAGCCGGTTACTCGCCGCAATAGCATTGTTCAACACAACCCGACCAACCGCGCGGCATCCATCGTGCTCGGGTTAGAGAATCCAGCGCGCGAAGCTTGCCGCCGGTGAGCGAAACAAGACGACGGTAGCAATGGCTGCTGGCAGCAAATGTTTGGCTTCCCAAAGCAAGTTCTCGGGGTTCATGGAAGCGACGCCCAACACCACATGATAGCCGATGGCCAATAAAGGCGAGTGATGGTCGTCCGTCGCGGTCGCGCCACTCTTACGGGGTGAACGCGATACAACTGCGCCAAGGCAAGGGTCATAACATAGGAGCCTGAGACACATCATGCGTGAAGACACCAGACTACCCACAACCAACGTCCCCCTCCTCAAGCTGGGCGCCTGCCAGTGCCGCTTCCCAGTTCGTGAAGATAAGTCAGTGCCCGGCGGCTACTTTTTTTGTGCCGGCGCGACTTCGCCGGACCGCGTCTATTGCGACCACCACCACGGCATCGTTACCGCCGTTGAGCAGCGTCGAAGCCGTTCAGGTTTCAATCTCGCTCTAACAGGATGCGGAAAAAGGCGCTTGCTGCGAGCGGACTGCCGTGATTCCATGCCCGAGTGATTGGCCGGCAGGAGCAGGACATGCGGGGCAGTGATATCCAGACGGCGGGTCTGTTTTCTTATGTGAGCTGCGAAGCACGCGTTCCGGCAAGCCATCCGCTGCGGGCAATCCGCGTGATTGTCGACGAGGCACTGGAAGTTCTGTCGCCTGATTTCGAGGCGATGTATTCAGCGATCGGCCGCCCGTCGATCCCGCCGGAGAAGCTTCTGCGCGCCCTGTTGTTGCAGGCTTTCTACACGATCCGCTCGGAGCGCCAGCTCATGGAGCAGATGGACTACAATCTGTTGTTCCGATGGTTCGTCGGCTTGTCGATGGACGCGCCGATCTGGGACGTCACCGTGTTCACCAAGAACCGTGAGCGGCTCCTGGCTGGCGACATCGCCGCCAAGTTCCTGGCCGCATTGCTGAGCCAGCCGCGAGTTAAGGCTCTCTTGTCAGACGAGCACTTCTCGGTGGACGGCACCTTGATCGAAGCCTGGGCCAGCATGAAGAGCTTCAAGCCCAAGGACGAGACTGATGGTGACGGTGATGACAACAACGGCTCCGGCGCTGACGCGAACAAGCCCGCAAAGGCTACGGCACGCAACCCTGAGCGGGATTTCCACGGCGAGAAGCGCAGCAACGCAACTCACGCGTCGACCACCGACCCGGATGCCAGGCTTTACAAGAAGGCCCGTGGGCAGGCGGCCAAGCTTTGCCACATGGGCCACGTCACCCTGGAAAACCGCAACGGGCTGGTTGTCGACGCCACGCTGACCCATGCGACAGGAACCGCAGAGCGCGAGGCTGCACTGGATATGGTGGGCCGCATGGATGGTCGTCATCGCATCACATTGGCTGCAGACAAAGCCTACGATACGGCAGACTTCGTTGCCGCCTTGCGGGATATCAAGGTGACGCCACACGTTGCTCAGAACACGGCGAACCGACGCTCAGCCATCGATGGTCGTACCACCCATCACCCCGGCTACGCTGTCAGTCAGCGCATCCGAAAACGTATCGAAGAGGTATTCGGCTGGGCCAAGACCAGCGGCGGAATGCGCAAGACCCGCCATCGCGGAAAGGATCGCGTCGGTTGGATGTTCACCCTGACAGCGACGGCTTATAATCTGGTGAGGCTGCCAAAGCTGCTGACGACGGCATAATCGCGCCCGCAATCCGCCGAGACAGGGCGGATGACGACAAAAGGACCGAAAAGGCCGCTGAAAAAGCCTCATCCCCGCTCGTCTTCGAACCGTCTAGCGAGGATCGGTAGAAAAATTAGCGCTATTTCCGCAACCTGCTAAGACGTGCCGCATGATTTAGCTGGCGGATGCCGACACTGTATCAAAGCTATGGGCGGTGTGCCCTTCGCGCACCGCAGGAGCGGCAGAACTACCCGCTTGTCGCGACCAATGAAGCTATTTGATGCTGATGGAGCGTGGAATGACTTCTTATCTGGCCCGTCAATATCACTGATTTTCCTGATCAAAACGCGCCTCTTCGGCTCATTTGCGTTTTCCTTTGTTCAGTTGCAGTTGCTCTCCGGTTTTGGACTTCGATACAACGGATGCAGGCGGGACATCGTTGTCCAACAGCTTGCGAATTGCCATCACGCCCTTTGCGGTGTCGGACCAGCTCTGCCTCCAAACGAGGAGTCCGACGGCGCACAGAGTGGCGACGATGAAGGCGACAGGGCCGAGGAACCAGAGAGCTGCGGCAACGGTGAAATAATAGGACCGGACACCGACGCTGAAGGATCGCAGGGCCGGATTGACGACGAGGGTCAATGCCTCCGTCCAGGCTTCGATGTCGCGTTGTTCTTCTCTGGAGGGGCTCGCTCCGATGGCGGCAAGGCTGTAGTTGATCTGCCGGACAGCCCAGATGAAATCCGACAGTCCGCGCATCAAAGTCGCCATCACGAGCACAACCTTGCACTGAAATAGCCAGATCGGCCCCGCTGCCGCAAACTTTGCAATGATCCCGGCTTCAACACCGTGAGTGGGTTCGGTGAACAGCGCGCTGCTCATGCCGACGATGACGATCAGGTTGGCGGAGCCGAAGAACGAGGCCGAGTTAATGGTATGGCCGAGGATGGCGGCGTCGCCTATGAAATTGTTGTCGCGCGTCAGGACTTCACGCATCCAGGCCTTGCGAACGCGTGCCATGTCCAGGAGCAGACTGTTCGTCCTGCGCGGCCAGCCTATCGCCATCATTGGCTCGATGCCAATCCAAGCGATCATGAAGAAGACAAACGCAATCCAGTCCAGATATTGCACGTTGGATCCTCCTTTGCCCGGGACGCCAGTAGAGGGGCGGATCGTGGCTGCGTCAACGCAGATATCAGGACGACAATCGATTCAACACTGGAAAGGAAGCCGCGTGTAACGGATCAATTGGCGGCTTAAGGAACGATGAAGGGCGCCCCCCGAAAAGGAACGCCCTCGTAATCCGGACAGCTTCAAAAACACGACATCGATCGCAACGCCAGCAACAACGAGAACGCGCGGATCAAAATCCAGGGCGTCGAATGGCTTCCTCTGCGAACCGGCGGGCGAAAATGGCATCGCGGTTTGTTGGTGAATCTGGACCTCAGTCAGCGAACGTCCAATGCTTTGAGTAAAAGCCCAGATCGTCGCAGACCGACCCACTCAAAACCGTTGCGGCGGCGACGGCTTGTTTCCGATGATCTCATCGATGCGTGCCAGAATTTCTGGTGTCAGTTTGCTTTTGTGATCCAGCGCAGCGAGGTTGTCTTCCAATTGGCTCTTGCGGGAAGCACCGAGAATGACAGTCGATACGTTCCGATTGGAAAGGCACCAGAGCAGTGCAAGATGCGTCATGGAAAGACCGATCTCATCAGCAAGAACCGTCAACTCCCTCACTTTGCCAAGCTGCGCACGGCCAGCCTCGCTGGACCATTTTTCCTTCAGCCATTCGTAACCCGGAAGATTCAGGCGGCTGTCGTTTGGCGTGTCCTTGTTGTACTTCCCGGTCAGGATGCCCGAGGCCAGTGGCGACCAGATCGTGGTGCCCAAGCCCATCAGATCGTAAAGCGGAAGATAGTCGGCCTCGACCTTTTGACGCTCGAAGACGTTGTATTGCGGCTGTTCCATTGTCGGCGGTGTTATGCGCAGGTCACGGGCCACGGCATAGGCTTCGGTCAATTGCTGGGCCGACCACTCCGAGGTCCCCCAATACAAAACCTTCCCCTGGGTTACGAGGTCGTGCATGGCACGAACTGTCTCCTCGATCGGAGTATCGATGTCCGGCCGGTGGCAGAAATACAGATCGAGATACTCCACCTGAAGACGTTTCAACGCGGCATGCGCCGCGTCGGTTACGTGCTTGCGTGAAAGCCCTCGCTGCGTGGGCTTCTCTCCGCCCCAGAACACCTTGCTGGAAACAACGAAACTATCGCGGCTCCATCCGAGGGTCTTGAGTGCCTGTCCCATCACGATTTCGGAATTCCCGCTCTCGTAGCCCTCGGCATTGTCGAAAAAATTGATGCCGTTGTCATATGCGTGCGCCATCAAGCTTACGGCGTCGCTGCCGTCGACCTGCTTACCGAAAGTTACCCAGGAACCGAACGAAAATTCGCTGACCTTGAGGCCTGATTTTCCAAGACGACGATATTCCACGACTGTTCCTCCCATGCGATGACAGCTCGACAAATCATTATCGGAATAACGTCAAAGCGGCAAATCTTTGGTCCAAATTCCATCCTGCTAGCTGGCCGATCTGGCTTACCGTTTCTCCGTCTACAGATGATCGTGCCGGGAAATCGAATGACTGTAGTCAATGCCCATTGTCGCGCCCGAAGACGGTCACGAAACCCAATGCTGCGGCAGCAAGCGAGAAGGCGGCGGTGAAGCCGAACATGTGTGGCCAAGAGAAGCCGGCCGTGATGCCTGCGAGCACCGAGCCCAACGCGCCGACGCCATCCATGAGCACAAACGCTAGACCCAGTGTTGTTCCTTCGCGGTCGTCGGTGTGATCAACAGCCGCCGCGAGCATCGCTGCGCGGATCGCATCCATCCCGGCGACGGCAACGGTCATCGCGGCGATCATGATCCAGAAAGAGGGCTGGAAAATAAGCACTGCGCTGGCCAGCCCTGCCGCAAGATTGCCCAATATCAGGATCGGTCGGCGGCCGACGATATCAGATATCTTGCCGACCCACGGTTGGGCCAGTGCACCGACCGTCAGCAAGCCAGAGAACGTAATGCCGACGACGGCGGGACCGAAACCGTGCCTTTCCGCGAAATACAGCGGGATCATGCTGAGAAGCGCCATCAGCGCGATGTTATACAGGCTGATCATCACAACTATGCGCAGGCCATTTCCCTTGCTCCATGTATTCAGGAGGTCGAGCATGTCTTGCTTGCTCACCGTCCTCTTCTCGACACGGGGGACAGCAAGCACCACCCAGAAGAAGCAAATGCCTAGTAGCACAGTTGGAAGAACCGAGATAACCAGCGCTCCGCGCCAGTCGACATAGGAAAGGAGGAAACCGACAGAAAGCGGCGCCAGCACTTCGGCGAGCGAACCGCCCATGGCGTGAATGCCCAACGCGTAAGCGCGCTGTTCTCTGCTTTTATGCGTAAGCACGCCCGCCGCGATCGGGTGCCAGGCGGCATTGCCCATCCCGGCCACGGCAAGCAGCAGCGCAAGGCCCCAATATCCTGGTGCAAAAGCGGCCAGACCACAACCGACCGTAACCCACCAGAACGTAGCGACCAGCAACCGTCCCCGGTTGGAGGCATGATCAGCGAGGATACCGGCTGGCAAGTATGCGAGCGCCCCGCCGACGTTGAAGATTGTAAAGAGCAGCCCAACGTCCGTTGGCGTCAACCCCATGGCAATGCCAGCCGTTGGCGCGATCAGCCACAACGAGGAAATCGGCCAATCATTGGCGAGATGGCCCAAGGCGAACCATGCATGGAAAGTGCGATTGTTCATGGTGACAGCCAGTCCCATTCCAAACAGGCGGACTTCACGTCCAAGTGCCTGGTAACTGATAACGGAACTTGCTATGTCTGTCTGTCGATGCAAAGATAAACTATATCGAAAAATCGTCACACGTTATGACCATCCAAACGCACACGCCGCCACACGTCCACGAAAACGCGAATAGACCACGCTATCTGGGCGAGACAGTCAGGGCGGTATCTGGAGAAAGTTTCGACTGGCATACCCATGACTTCGGGCAGCTTATATCCTCAACGACCGGCTCAATGTATGTCGGCACTTCGAACAGGGTGCTTTTGCTAAGCCCAGCAATGGCAATCTGGATTCCGCCAGACGCTCAGCACTGGATGCGAACCGGTTCGAACAACGAGATGTTATACGTCGATGTCAACCGGGCCGAGTCGAGAACGCTCGGCTCTGAATGCCGTATTATGACCATGACGCCGCTGCTGAGCGCCTTAATTTCCGCGACACTGCCCCAGAACGCACATGACCGCATAAACCATCACAACGAGGCGCTTCACAATCTCCTGCGCCATGAACTCATTGCTGCCAAGGATGTCCCCCTCTCAATTGTGATACCTCAGGATAGAAGAATTAGCGGGGTTGCCATGGCGGCACTCGAAAATCCCGGGGCGATCGTTTCAGTCGAGACCTGGCTTATCGAAGTTGCCGCTAGCCGCAAGACAATCGAACGCTTGTTTATCACCGAAACAGGCATGCCGCCGTCCCGATGGTTGCGACATGCCCGCATTCTTCATGCCATTTCCCAGATTGCCGCCGGCGAGAAAATCAGCTCCGTCGCCATGAATATGGGTTATGAGTCCACAAGTGCATTTAGCTATATGTTTCGCCGTTTACTCGGGGTTAGTCCAAGCGATTTCTGCACCTGAGCCTCCACAGAGGCGCTACTTCGAGGATTAGTGACGTCAGAACTGCACGCTGGACGCAAGCACCCCATTGCGTCATACCGATGCAGGTCAGCCACGACCAAAATTTGTCAAACAGACTTTGGACGAAAGAGCCCTTTGCTCCCATTGCAAAGGTACATTTTCTTTTTTTCAGTTTCTGGTTCCAGATTATATGTAACGCTGGTCGGAAAACTATATGATTTGGCGCTTCACAGCCAATAGATGTTGAGTAAAGATCTCCTTCGGCGTCCGAAATCCCAGACACTTTTGCGGCGTGGTATTGAGCCTCTCACACAAAGAATCGATGTCTATGATTGACTATATTGGTGGTCGCATGGCTGCTCAGGCGCAGGCTGTGACTTTGGTTTCTTTTACGCGCGGATAGTCATAGGCGTTGACCTTCGAGGTCGTGTAGCCCGCGCCCACCAGCGCTTCCGCCAGCTTGATAGCCGCCGTCACACCGTCGATGACGGGAACTCCGGTTGCCGCACGCAGCCGATCGCAAAGAGCGGACATGCCGGCGCAGCCGAGGATGATGGCTTCGGCGCGGTCTTCCTTCTTCGCTGCCTCAATCTCGCGGATCAGCAGCAATTCTGCCCCGGCCGGATCTTCCTCAAGTCCAAGAACGGGAAGATTAATGGCGCGGACATTGCGGCAATGGCGCTCAGCACCGTAGCCGCTCACCAGATCTTCAATGATCGGGATAGAGCGTGGCAGCGTGGTGATGATCGAGAAGCGGCGGCTGATCGTCATGGCAACCTGCACGGCCGCCTGGCAGATGCCTATCACCGGTCCCCGCGCCACTTCGCGCGCGGCATGCAGGCCGGGATCATCGAAGCAAGCGACCACATAAGCATCGACCCCCAGTCGCTCGCCCTTGCGGATTTCATCGAGCATGCCCGGAACCGCCGCAGCTTCATCGGCGCCGCCTTCGATGCTGACGGGCGTGTTGAGCGGATTGACGGCCGAGACGTCCGTGTCCTTCTGCTTGACGCGCAAGGCGCTATCCAGCGCCTGCGCGGTCATGGATGCCGTGGAATTCGGATTGATCAGACGGATATGCATGGTATCGAACCTTTCAAAGCCTTCAGTCGCGCTGCGGCTTGATGAAATCGGCAATCGGCGGAGCCTTCAGGACGAACTGGCGGTCCGAGGTGATGTAGTTGTCGGCGTGCAACCGGGCGATCGGCTGGTAGTTTTCCGGATCGACATAACGCCCCTCCGCGTCCAGGCATTCCCGGCGGACGTGCATGTGCACGACCTCGCCGAGAACGAGGGTGCGGCGCGGATAATCAATGAGGCGCTCGACACGGCACTCGAAGACGCAGGGCGATTCGGCCGCATAGCTTGCATCGATCTGGCTGCAGGTGGTTGCCGTGAGGCCAGCCATGGATAGCTCGTCGACCTCGTTGTCGAAGCCGAGACCGCAGACAAGCATCTGCTGCGAGAGCGCCATGTCCACCATGTTGATGGCAAACTCCTGGGTGCGGCGGATATTCATCATCGTATCCTTTTCCTCGCCACTCAGGCGCGGCTGGATGCCAAGCACCACGATCGCCGGATCGTGGGAGAAAACATTGAAGAAGCTCATCGGCGCCGCGTTGCTGTGGCCGGCCTCGGAGCGCGTCGTCACGAGCGCGATTGGCCGCGGCCCGATGAAATTCGTCAGCAGACGGTAGCGGCTGAGCGGCTCAAGCTCGGTAAAGTCGAATTCCATGGCGCGATCCTGAGTTAATAATCTACAATATGATTTCATATTGTTGACAATTCTGCAATCAAAATCCTGCTGTTGCAGTTGACTTTTTCCGCTGTTTCCCGCTTGTCTACCCCCAATGGGGAGTGAAATTGATGACTGAGCAAACCGGTCCTTCTATACAACAGATTGTCGAGAAAGTCTGGCTGTCTATCGCCGAGCGCAGGCTCCGTCCCGGCGTTCAGCTGAAGGAGGAGCAGATGGCCGCGATTTTCAACGTCAGCCGCGCTCGCATCCGGCAGGCACTGGCCGTTCTTGAACGCGACGGGCTCGTCACCATCATCCCCAATCGTGGCGCCTTCGTCTCCAAGCCCTCGGTCGAGGAAGCCCGTGATGTCTTCTTCGTGCGCCGTACGGTTGAGCGTCGTGTCGTCGAGCGCCTGTGCAAATCGGTCTCAAAGGCCGATCTCAAGCGCCTGCGCGACCATGTCGCCAAGGAGCGGATTGCCAACGCCCAGGATGTCACCACCGACATCATCAAGCTTTCCGGCGGCTTCCACCTGCTGCTTTCCGAAACCGCAGGCTCCGACTTCCTGTTTACGACCATGCGGGACCTGATCTCCCGATCGTCCCTCATCACGGCCGTCTACCGCAACACCAACCGTTTCAATTGCGGGCCGGACGAGCATGCCGAGATCGTCGAGGCGATCGCCAACAACGAGGCCGACAAGGCCACCCGTCTGATGGCCCATCACCTCGAACATGTGGAATCCGAACTCGACCTCAGCGAGATCCGCGACCTTTCCCACGACCTGCGCGCAGCGCTTGCCTGAAGCACTGCCTCAGGCACTTGTGGTATCGCCGGTCGCAAGATGGCAGGCGACGCGTGTGCCGTTTGCAAGCATGCGAACTGCCGGCACCTCCGCCGAACACCGTGCCGTAGCAATCGGGCAGCGCGGATGGAAGGTACAGCCGGACGGAGGTTTAAGCGGGCTCGGCACCTCGCCGCTCGCCAGTTCCCGGTCACGACGCGGCTCGGCGATATTGGGAATGGTCTGCAGCAGAAGCTGCGTATAGGGATGGCGCGGACGAGCGAAAAGCTCCTCGGTGTCACCTTCTTCCACAATGCGGCCGAGATACATGACGGCAATGCGATCCGACATGTGACGCACCACGCTCATGTCGTGACTGATGAAAAGATAGGTGAGACCCAGTTCATCCTGCAGCCGGCGCATGAGGTTCAGAACCTGCGCCTGCACCGAGACGTCGAGCGCCGACGTCGGCTCGTCGCAGACGAGGAACTCCGGCTCGCTCGCCAACGCCCGGGCGATCGAAATACGCTGACGCTGGCCGCCGGAAAACTCATGCGGGAATTTTTCACCATCAGAAGCGGACAGTCCGACGGTGAGCAGAAGCTCCTCGACCCGTTCGATGACCTCGGCCGGCGTCTCGCGCAGCTTCAGTTCGCGCAAGGGTTCGGCGATGATGTTCTTCACCCTCCAGCGCGGATTGAGCGAAGCATAGGGATCCTGGAAAATCATCTGGGCCGAAAGCGGCGCGCCGGAGCGGCCGGGCGCGAAGCGGACTTCGCCGCCAGTCGGCCTGTGTAGACCGGTGATCAGCCGCGCCACGGTGGATTTGCCGCAGCCGCTCTCGCCAACGATACTAAGGCAGCCGCCGGCCGGCACCGTGAAGTCGATATCGTTGACCGCCTGCACGAACTGGCGGGGCTTGCGCTCGATGAGACGATTGAGCCAGGGCGCCGAGACGTCGAAGATCTTGACCAAGCCGTTGACGGTCAGGGCCGGCGTTTTCTGAGCGGTCATACTGTTCCTCCCGCGTTGAGCCAGCAGGCGCTAGCGCCTTCGCCGACGGCTATCAGTTCGGGCCGTTCGCTGAGACAGCGCGGGCCGGCGGAGCGGCAGCGCGGATTGAAGGCGCAACCGCTCGGGATGGCGTCGAGGCGCGGCATAGAGCCGTCGATCTGGTTGAGCCTTTCGACCCGTGCGCCAAGCGACGGGATCGAGGCCATCAGCCCCTGCGTATAGGGATGGCGCGGCGAATGCAGCACCTGCTCCACCGGGCCGATCTCGATGAGGCGGCCGGCATAGAGCACGGCAACGCGGTCGGCAGCTTCTGCAATGACGCCCATGTCATGGGTCACCAGCATGACGGCAGTCTGTTTCTCCTTGCAGAGCCGGCGCAGCAGGGAAATGATCTGGGCCTGGATCGACACGTCGAGCGCCGTGGTGGGCTCGTCGGCGATGATCAGCTTCGGAGACGCCGAAAGCGCAAGCGCGATTACCACGCGCTGCCGCATGCCGCCCGAAAACTGGTGCGGATAATGATTGACCCGCTCTTCCGGCGAGGGAATGCCAACATCGCGCAGCAACTGCACGGCACGCGCCCGCGCCTCCGCCTTGCCGAGCGGCAGATGCTGGCGGATTGTTTCGGTAAGTTGCGCCCCGACCGTAAACAGCGGGTTGAGCGAGGTCAGCGGGTCCTGGAAGATCGCCCCGATCTCCCGGCCCCGGATCTGCTCCATCGCTCGGTCGCCGAGCGTATCGATACGGCGGTTGCCGAGCCAGATTTCGCCATCGGCGATATGACCGGGCCGTTCGAGAAGGCCCTGGATCGCCAGTCCAGTCATCGACTTGCCAGCCCCGGATTCTCCGACGACGCCGAGGATTTCGCCGGCGCGGATCGAAAGGCTGATATCCGACAACGCCGTCACCGTGCCACGGCGCCCCGGAAACTCTACCTTGAGATTGCGGACGTCGATGACCGCCTGTTGTGCTTCACCCATGTGTGTCCACCTCAATCGGATAGCTCGGCGGGAAGATGTCCGAAACCGAGGGATTGGCCCAGCTTCGCTCGGGGTATTTGGCGATCAGCCCGTCAAACTGGGCCTGCGCTTCGACGCGCGCCTTCTCCATGTCGATACCCGCCACCTTGCGCGACAGCATTGAGACGCGGCCATCGACGAAGACGGAGCGGGTAACTTTGCCGGAACCGCCGGTGACCAGCGTCGTGATCGGATCAATGGACGGTGCCATGACCGTATCGTCGAGATCGAAGACGGCGATGTCGGCGCGGGCACCGGGCGAGAGATGGCCGAGATCCGGGCGGCCGAGTGCGCGGGCACCGCCGAGCGTAGCGGCATCGAAGAGATCGGCCGAGCGCAGCTGGTCGGGCGCGCGGTCGGCGATGCGGCCGGTGATCATTCCGGCAAGCAAGTTCATCAGCATGTCGGCCGGCGTCGTATCCGTACCCATGGCGATATTGATGCCGCGCTTGCGGCAGGCGGAGAAGGAATAAAGGATGCTGCCGCCACGGCCCGAAACCAGCGGACAATGCACGATGGAAACGCCGTTTTCGGCATAAAGCGCTAGGTCTTCCTCGGTCGCGTTGGTGGCGTGCGGCGCGATCAGCCGGTCGCTGAGTAGACCCGCCTTCGCCAGCCAGACCGGGGCGGTTGAGCCATAGAGGGCGCGCACGGTATCGACCTCCATGGCGCCTTGCGCCATATGCAGACGGAACTTGCAATCGAGATCGCGGGCGGCGGCGTCCGTGCGCTGGATCAGCGCCAGCGTCGATGTCTCGACCCGGTCGGGCGCCAACATGCCGCGCACGAGATCGCCGTGACGGCCGTTCTGCCGTTCTATATAGGCGATTGCGTCCTTCAGCCCTTGGAAGCCGCGCTCCTCGTCGAACACCGGTACGACACGGCCGGGTTCTTCCACCACCATGCCGCCGGAGCGATAGGCTGGGCTCAGATAGACACGCAAGCCGAGTTCCCCGGCGGCATCTGCCGCCGCGTCGAATTCGGCCACGGTCTCTCCCCATTCGCGGTAGAACAGCGAAGCGATGGGCGCTGCGGTCGTAATGCCGTTCAGGAGAAGCTGACCGAAGGCGAAACGCTTCTGGAAGGCCAGTTCGGCCTCACTGTACATCTCATAGGGGCCAGCCTCGACATAGGAACGCGGCCAGACGCGGCCCTTGGCCCAGCCGGGATGATGGTCAATGCCGAGAATGGTGGTGTCGAGATCTGAAAGCGCGTCAAGATCGATCAGGCCGGGGCTGATCAGGGCATTGCCGAAATCGATACGACGGGCCACCTCGCCGGGAAAACGATGGCCGACGAAGAGGATTTCGCCATTTTCGAAGACCACCTCGCCGTTGCGTAGAAGGCGATGGCTGCCATCCTTGTGGCCGACCACCCAGCTCGCGGTAACGAGCGTGCGGCCTTCGGGCCGACGGCCGAGCGCCAGAGATGCCAAAGCTTCGCTCATCACGGCATCTCCACCACCGCCTTGCCCTGACGGGCGGTGACCCGGCCGCCCTTGAGGACCAGTGTCCGCGGCGCGATATCGACGACGGCGTGGGCGAGCGTCTCGCCGGTCAGCAGCGTGAAATCGGCATTGCAGCCGACATCCAGGCCATAGTTTTCAAGCCGCATGACATCGGCGCCGCCCTGCGAAACGACGTGAAGCACATGGGCAAGCTCGATATCCGAGCGCAGCCCGTTCTTCATGCCGATGATCTTGGCGCGGTCCAGCATGTCCGGCTGGCCCCAGGGACCCCAGGTATCGCGAATGCCATCACAACCACCGCCGACGCGCACTCCGGCTTCCTTCAGCCGCATGATCGAAGGCACGTTGGCAGAAGGTGCACCGGTCGTCAGGATCGCGACGTCGAGGCGGGCGATCTGCTCGATCAGCTTGCCGACCCTCAGACAGTCATTCATGCCGAGCGCGAAAGCGTGGCTGATCGCCACCTTGCCTTCCATGCCGTTGGCGCGGATGCGCTCGAAAATCAGTTCCATGGTGAAGGCGCCGAGATCGGCGGCCTCGTGAAGATGAATATCGATCGCAACGCCGTGCTTGACCGCCAGCGCAAAGAGGATGTCGAGCTGGCCCTTGGGGTCGCGGTCGATGCCGCAGGGATCGATGCCGCCCAAAACTTCGCAGCCCTGGCGCAGCGCTTCGTCCAGAAGCTCTACCGTGCCAGGCATCACCATGACGCCGGATTGCGGGAAGGCGACGATCTCGATGTCGATGATGCCCTTCAGCTTTTCGCGCGTCTCCCAGATGCCCTCGACCAGAGAAAGCCCATGGGTCGGGTCGATATCGACATGGCTGCGGATATGGGTGCCGCCATGGGCGACGAGCCCGATCGCGTGGCGCATGGATTGGCGATGCGGGTCGATGCCGATATCGAGACGGTTTTCACGTTCGAAATCGATCCGCTCGCGCAGGATCGCCGCGCGGTTGTTGACGTGCCAGGGCATGCCCCAGGTCGTCTTGTCGAGATGGGTGTGGGCGTCGATCAGGCCGGGCGCCACGATCGCGCCAGCGCCATCCTCGATGGCCATGCCAGGCGCAGCCTCGAATGTCCCGAAGCCGGCTATCTTCCCGTCCTTGATAAGGATGTCGCAGCTTTCGCCGGCCATCGGCCTGACATTGCGGAGCAAGAGATCGTGCATGGAACTTACCTCAGTTTCGGATTGAGCGCATCGCGCAGCCAGTCGCCGAGCATGTTGACGGTGACGACCAGCAGGCAGAGTTGAACAACGGGGAACAGGACGATCCACCACGAACCGGAAAACAGGAACTGGTTGCCGATGCGAATCAGCGTTCCGAGCGAAGGCTGGCTCGGCGGCATGCCGATGCCGAGGAACGACAGCGTCGCCTCCGTCAGGATCGCCATGCCGAAGTTGAGGGTGGCCGCGACCATGATCGGCGTCAGCGTGTTGGGCAGGATGTGATGGGCCATGATGCGCCGCGCCGGCACGCCGATAAGCTTGGCCGCCGACACATAGTCCTTGCCGCTTTCGACAATCGCCTGGGCACGCACCGTTCGCGCATATTGCACCCAGGCCGACAGCGCGATGGCGAGCACCAGCACCGCGGAGGCCCCGGCATCGCGCAGGTATTCCGGAAGCATCTGGCGCACTACAGTCGAAACGAGGATGGCGACGAGGATGGTCGGGATCGACAGCGTGATGTCGCCGATACGCATCAGCAGATTGTCGATGAAGCCGCCGAAATAACCGGCGACCAGACCGGCCGTCATGCCGATCACCAGCGACAGCGCGACCGAGGCCATGCCGATGACGATGGAGATGCGGGTGCCATAGAGGATCGCGGAGAGCATGTCGCGGCCTTGCGTATCGGTGCCGAGAAGATACGGCATTTCGCCGCCCTCCTGCCATATCGGCGGCAGCTCGGCCTTCCACATGTCGAGCGAGGCCCCGTCATAAGGATTCTGCGGCGCGATCAACGGCGCAAAGACCGCCGTCAGGATCAGGATCGCCAGAAGCAGGGCGCTGATCTTTGCCGACTTGCTCTGGGTGAAGGACCACCAGACATCGCTGTTGCGGATGCGCTTCAAGAGCGAAGGACGGACGGCCTTGGTCGTTTGCGAAAGTTCCCTGGTCATCGAACCGGCTCCCGTTTCTTAGCGTGCGGTACGCAAGCGCGGATCGATCACCGCATAGGCGATGTCAACCAGCGTGTTGAGGACAACAAAGATGAAGGAAATGATGCAGAGATAGGCGGCCATGACCGGGATATCGAGGAAGGTCACGGCCTGGATGAACAGCATGCCCATGCCCGGCCACTGGAACACGGTCTCGGTGATCAGCGCAAAGGCGATCAGCGAGCCGACATTCATGGCCGTCATGGTGACGACGGGCATAAGACAGTTGCGCAGGGCATGGCGGAAATAGATGCGCCAGCGCGGAATGCCACGGGCACGGGCGAATTTCACGAAATCGGAGCGCAGCACTTCCAGCATCTCCGCCCGCACAAGGCGCATCACAAGGGTGATCTGGTAAAGCGACAGCGCAATCGAGGGCAAGATCAGCGCTGCGCGACCGGAAGGGGTGAGCAGGCCGGTCGACCACCAGCCGAGCTGCACCACGTCGCCGCGACCGAAGGCAGGCGCCCAGCCCATAATCACCGAGAAGACGAGGATCAACAGGATACCGACGACGAAGCTCGGCAGCGACACCCCGACAATTGAGAGGAACTGCAGGCCCTCCGCATACCATTTTCCGCGCCTGATCGCGGTCAGAACGCCGAGTGGAAGACCAACCGCCAGCGAGATGATGGTCGCCACCAGAACCAGCTCCAGAGTGGCGGGAAAGCGCTCCGCAATCAGCGGCAGCACCTTCTGTCCGTTACGGTAGGAAACGCCGAAATTTCCCTGCGCCGCATCGGTGACGAAGCGTGCATATTGCACCACCAGACCGTCGTTAAGGCCGAGGCGGTCGCGCAGCGCATCCTTGTCCGCCTGCGACGTCTGCTCGCCCACCATCAGCTCGACGGGATCGCCCGCGAGCCGGAAGATCAGAAAGGCAAGCAGGGCGACGGCAAGCATCACCAGGATTGCATTTCCGAGGCGCTTGATGATGAAAACCAGCATAGTGACCTCTCGGCTTCGCTCCGGCCTCCGGCAGTCGCCGCCCGGACGGTTCGATCAATGACATTCAATGTTGGGGAAGGTTATTTTGGGGGCACATGCCAAGGTACAACCGGCCGGCACACAGCCCAAACCGCAGCGGCCTCAGCCCCCGCACGACGAGCGCTCCTCGCACACAACCTCCCTTGTTCTCGTCATCCGGCATTAAATCAGGGTTTCGAATCTTGTCAACTTAATTGTAGACAATTTTTGAAGACCAGTACGCCATTTCCTCAACATTCTTTGTCGCCTTTGTCTGTCCACAACGAATAGCCCGGTGAAAACAATGCCTCTACCGGGGGATGCTCCCAGCTTCTTTCAGGATACTTGGCAAGGAGCCCCTCGAACTGGCTTTGGGCCTGCTTGCGCGCCGCGTGCATGTCGAAGCCCGAAAGCTTTCCTTCCAGCATGGAAATCCGTCCGTCGACAAAGACGGCCTGCGTGACCTTGCCTGAACCGCCGAGCACCAGCGTCGTGATCGGATCGACGCTGGGTGTCATGTAAAGATCATCGAGACGGAACACAGCGACGTCGGCACGGGTGCCCGAGCAAAGCCTGCCGATATCGGTTCGGCCGAGCGCTTTGGCACCGCCAAGTGTCGCCGCGTTAAACAGGTCGGCAGAGAGCACTGCATCGGATTTTTTTTCGCTGATGCGACAGGTAACGAGCCCCATCAGCAAGTTCATGAGCATGTCGGGCGGCGCCGTATCCGTCGCCATGCCGATATTGATGCCGAGCCTGCGACATAACGCGAAGGAATTCAGAACGCTGCCCATGCGGGCCGAAACCATCGGCGAGTGGGCGATGGAAACACCATTGATGGCGTAAAGCCGAAGGTCCTCATCGGTGGCATAGGTGGCGTGGGGTGCGATCAGCCGTTCGCCGAGCAGGCCATGGCTTGCCATCCAGCCCGGCCCGGTCGCACCATGCAGGGCCCGCATCGTTTCGAGCTCGGCTGGTCCCTGCGCCATATGCAGCCGCACCTGGCAATCGAGATCGCCGGCTGCCGCCATGGTCCGCTGCAAAAGCTCCAGCGTACAGGTCTCGACGCGATCCGGCGCCAGCATGCCGTTGACAAGGCCACCGTGACGGCCCTGCTGCCGCTCGATGAAGGAAATCGCATCGTTCAGGCCGGCAAGCCCTCTCGCCTCGTCAAAGACCGGAACCATCTTACCCGGCGCTTCCAGCACGATGCCGCCGGAGCGATAGGCCGGGCTCAGGAAAACCCGAAGACCCAGCTCGCCCGCCGCATCCGCAGCCGCGTCGAACTCCGCGACTGTCTCGGCCCATTCGCGATAATAGAGCGAGGCAACGGGTGCAGCCGTGGTGACGCCGTTCAGAAGCTGAAGACCAAAGGCGAACTTCTTTTGAAAAGCCAGTTCTTCCTGACTGTACATTTCATAAGGCCCGCGCTCGACATAGGAGCGCGGCCAGATACGGCCCCTCGCCCATCCAGGCTGATTGTCGAGAACCAGTGTATAGGTGTCGAGATCGGAAAGCGCGTCGAGATCGATCAGGCCGGGGCTGATCAGCGCTGCCCCGAAATCGATGCGGCGGGCAACCTCCCCGCGAAAGCACGGACCGGCATAGATCACCGCGCCGTCCTCCATCACCATCTCGCCGCCTGGCACGAGGCGGTGGCCGCCCTCGCGCCAGGCCAGCAGCCAGTCAGCCGTCAGCAGTGTGCGGCCTGCCGGCCGTTCGCCGAGAGTGAGTGTATGGAGAGCATGGGATGTCATGGGATGTCATGGCATGTCCGGCTGAATGTCCAAAACATATGAAAAGAGCGCCTCACGCGGTCATGAGACGCTCTTGTCCTGTCAAAAACTCAGGCTATCGCCTTAATTGCCCATCTGGGTAAGCCAGTGGCGCGGCTTGTTGTCAGCGCGGAAGTCGACGCTTTTGACGGTTCCGAGCATGGCCCAGGCGATCGGCTGCTGGTGCAGCGGGATCAGCATGACTTCATCCTTGGCGATCTTGAGCGCCTGCCCTTCCAGAGCGATACGCTTGGTGCTGTCCGGCTCCTGCGCAGCCGCGGCAACCAGCTTGTCGAGCGCCGGGTTGGACCAGTTGCCGTAGTTGGAGACGCCCATCGCGCCCTGTTTGGTCGACAGCACCTGCGCCAGCAGCGAATAGGCATCGAGCGTCGGCTCGTTTGCCCAGCTGAGGTTGAACATATCAGCCTTGCCGGCGCTGCGCTTCGGTGTCTGCACGGCGCGTGGCGCGATATCGATCGTCGGGTTGAAGCCGCCACGCTTCATCATGTTGGCGACGCCTGAGCAGATGTCTTCTTCGTTGATGCTCTCGTCGTTCATGCAGGTATAGGTGAACGCGAGATCCGACTGGCCGGCCTCGGCGAGAAGCTTCTTCGAGAGTTCCGGATCGGCCGGCGCGTAGGTGTCGAGCGACTTATCGTAACCGGATATTTCCGGGGCGATCAGCGAGCCGGACGGACGGGCGAGCCCACGCATGACCTTCTTGTTGATCAGGTCGCGGTCGACGGTGGCTTCGACGGCCTGGCGCACGCGGATGTCGTTGAAGGGGTTCGGGCGGCCGTCTTCCAGCTTTTCCTTGCGGTTGAAGTTGAGGAAGACAGTGCGCAGCTCGGTACGCTTCTTGACGGTGATGCCCGCCGAGGATTCAAGCCGCGGCAAGTCCTGGATAGGCGCGGAATCGATCAGGTCGATCTCGCCGGAGAGAAGGGCCGCGACACGGGTTGCGGCCGAGGTGATCGGCATGAATTCGATGCGGTCGAGATTGTGCTTCTTTTCATCCCACCAGCCTTCGTTGGCGACAAGAACCGTCTTGCTGTCCGGCACCCGGCTTTCAAGCTTGAAAGGGCCTGTGCCGTTGGTGTGCATGGTCGTGTAGCCTTCGGTCTTCGTGGCGACGTCCGTCGGCTTTTCGCTGTTGTTGGCCTTCAGCCAGCCGGCATCGAAGATGAAGATGTTGGTGATGTCGTTGAGGAACAGCGAGGTCGGCGCGGTAACAGTGAGATCGACGGTATAGTCATCCACCTTTGTGACGCCGGCATAGAGCGGGATGTTGCCGCGCAGCGGCGAGGTCTGATCGGAAACACGGGTGAAGGAAGCGACCACGTCGTCGGCCGTAAAATCGGCGCCGTCGTGGAACTTCACGCCCTTGCGCAGGGTGAAGCGCCAGGTCTTGCCGTCAACCAGCTTCCATTCGGTGGCGAGCGCCGGTTCGATCTGGAAGTCCGGCCCATAGCGCACCAGGCCCTCATAGATATGGTTGAGAAAAGCGAGGTTCGAGGTCGATGGCACCGAATAGGGATCGAGCGAGTAGAGATCGGCCCGCCCGCCCCAGCGAAGTGTCTCCGCACGGGCCGGCACAGCAATGGCAGCCGCAGCGAGCGCGGCAAGAATGAAGCTTTTTACGCGGGACATGTTTCCCCCCTTATTGATCGTTGTTGAGTCCGGGCTGCGAAGCCCTCAGCGAAGGGGAGTATTGTTTCGTCCATCTCTATTGTCAATTATATTGTTGACAATTATCGTAACCAAAAATCGGCACGAAGATCGCCAGCGGCGGTGGTTGCGAAAAGAGGAGAAAAACGGGATGGGAAATTTCCTGCTGCTTCACGGCACAATCGTAACAGTGGACCGCGAGCGGCGCATCATCGAAGACGGCGCGCTGGCCATCACCGATGACAGGATTATCGACATCGGCACAGCCGAGGATCTGGTACCGCGACACGCGGACAAACAGGTCATCGATTGCCGTGGCAAGCTGATCATCCCGGGCCTGATCGATGCCCACGGCCATGCCGGCCATGCGCTGATCCGCAGCATCGCCGCGGACACCAATTCGATGTGGATGCGTGTCGTCACCCCGACCTACTACCACTATGTGACGCGCGACTACTGGTATGCCGACGGCCTCGTCTCCGGCATTGAACGGCTTCGTGCCGGGGTCACGACCGGCGCCAGCATCATCACCTCCATGCCGCGCGCGGACGACCCGGTCTTCGCCATCAATCACGCCCGCGCCTATAGCGAGATCGGTCTGCGCGAGATCATCTGCGTCGGCCCGTCGGGCCAGCCCTGGCCGCATCCCGTGACCCGCTGGGAGAGCGGCAAGCCTAAGCGGCGCAACGTCTCTTTCGAAGAGATGATGGAGGGCACGGAAGCGGTCATCGAGGCCCTGAATGGAAGTGCAGGCGGTCGTATCAAGGTGTTCGTGACGCCGTTCACGATCGTCCCATCAGTTGAGCCGTCGAATGCATCGACGCCGGATCAGGCGGTGAAACTCACCGAAAACGATCGAATGCAGGCCCGCCGTGTGCGCGAAACCGCCCGGAAATGGGGCGTCCGGATGCATTCCGACGCCTTTGCCGGCCAAATTCGCATGGCCTACCAGGACAAGGAAAATGCGCTGTTGGGGCCGGATATCCACCTCCAGCACTGCTGGGGCATCTCACACGAGGAGATAGACATCCTCGCCGAGACCGGTACCCACGTCACTCACGCCCCTCCTGGCCGCTCGACACCAATCATGGAGATGATGTCCAAGGGTATCCGCGTTGCAATCACCACCGACGGCGCAGCGCCGAGCCGGCACTTCGACATGCTGCAGACAGCAAGGCTCGCGCAGTTCACCCAGCACCTGCTCCACAATCATGACCGCTACCTTCTGCCGCCCGGCAAGGTCTTCGAAATGATCACTATCGATGCCGCCCGCGCTATCGGCATGGAACACGAGATCGGCTCGCTCGAAATCGGCAAGAAGGCTGATATCGCCATCATCGACATGCGCAAGCCCCATCTCATGCCCATGTGGATGCCCCTTCACCGGCTTATCCATCAGGTGCTTGGAAGCGATGTCGATACGGTCATCGTCGACGGCAAAATCCTGATGGAAGGCGGCAAGGTTCTGACCACCGATGTTGATGCGGCCATCACCTTCGGCCAGCAGGAAGCGCTGGCGCTCGCCGCACGCGCCGGCCTGCAACCGCATATGCATGACCCCGGCTGGGGCAAGCTGCTGCGCACCTTCGACGAACCGGTCATTCCACCTCAGCCGCCGACCTGCTGATCGGCGGAAAGGGCGTCCAGACCGCATGTCCGGCGCGTTGCGGGATATGCCCCACAAATACCTCGATGCTATCAATTTCAGAAATATATTGTAGACAAAACTGCACATATTATCGTGACTTACGGCGGGCGGGCCTGCCAAAGGCAATGCCAAATCGAATTTTCTCCTTTGAAGATATCGATCCACGGCGAGTTCTCTCCGCACCCGTGCGGATAGCGGGAGTTAGAGGGCGTCTGCACCCGCGGCTATTTCCGCAATATCGCCAGGAAGATTGTGCAGGCGGGCGTAAAGACCGTCTGGCCTCCGCGCAAGCTCCTTATGCGTACCTTCCTCGACGACCAGCCCATCGCGCATCACGATGATCTTGTCGGCATTGGCGATCGTCGACAGGCGGTGAGCGATGACGACGACCGTACGTCCCGACATCGCGTGGTCGAGCGCCTTCTGCACGGCTGCTTCCGATTCGGTGTCGAGCGCCGAGGTGGCCTCATCGAGAAGCAGGATTGGCGCCTTGCGCACCAGGGCGCGGGCAATCGAGAGCCGCTGACGCTGGCCCCCCGATAGCGTCACGCCGTTTTCGCCGACGGGCGTGTCGTAACCCTGCGGCTGCGCAAGGATGAAGTCGTGGGCGTATGCCAGCCTTGCTGCTTCCTCGATTTCATCATCGGTCGCACCGGGGCGGCCGTAGCGGATGTTGTCGCGGATGGATCCTTCGAAGAGATAAGGTTGCTGCGAAACATAGGCGAGGCCGTTGCGCAGCGATTGTTTGGTGACGTGGGCGATGTCTTGCCCATCGACGAGGATTTCGCCCGAGCCGGGATCGTAGAAGCGCGGGATGAGGCTGATCACCGTCGACTTGCCAGCGCCCGACGGGCCGACGAGGGCCGTGGTTTTGCCGCCTTCTGCGACAAAGCTCACGCCCTTCAGGATATCGCCGCCGGTCGCATAGCCAAAATGAACGTTGCGGAACTCGATCTGCGCCTGCCCAAGCTTCAGCTCGGTCGCATCCGCCCGGTCGCGCTGATGCGGCACAGTGTCGAGAATCTCGTAAAGCATGCGGGCATTAACGGCGGCGCGCTCCAGCGACACCTGCAGGCGCGCCAGCCGCCGAGCCGGGTCGTAAGCCATGAGAAGCGCGGTGACGAAGGCTAAGAAGGCGCCGGGAGGAATATTGCCGTAGATCGTGCGGAACGCGGCGTATGCGAACACGCTGGAGATCGCCAAGCCGGCGAAGGTCTCGGTCATCGGCGCGGTACGTTCGCTCAAGCGCGCGATACGGTTGGCGCGGTTCTCGGCGCGGTCGATGATCGCTTCGACCTTACGCCGCAACTCGTCTTCCATTGTAAAGGCTTTGACGATGGTAATGCCTTGTATTGCTTCCTGCATCGCTCCGAAAACAAGGCTGTTGACTTCCACCGATTCACGCGTCGCCAGACGGAGGCGCTTGGAGATGTAGCGCAGGCCAAGGAGCATCGGCGGCGCGGCGGAGAAAACAATCAAAGTCAACAACCAGTCCTTGCCAATCATCACGCCGATCAGCGCGACGAGTGTCAGGAGGTCGCGGGCGATCGAGGTGACCGTCATGTTCAGGACGTCGCGGATGCCCGAAACGTTCTGGTTTATTTTTGCAAGGAGGCGCGCGGAACGCTGCTCCTGAAAATAGCCTATACTAAGCGCCATCAGGTGGGAGTGAAGTCGGCGCTTGTAGCTCGCTACAATATTGTTGCCGATCTTCGAGAAGGCCATAGCTTGTCCGTATGTCGCTAAACCTCTCAAGACAAAGGCAGCAAAAAGGGCACCACAGACCAGCAGAACGATGTCACCGCGCCTATTGGCGAACAGCTCATTGACGACGGTTTCCATTATCCAGGCGGTGAAGCCTGTTGTTGCCGCCACCACGACAAGACACACGATGGCGAAGGCATAACCACGAATGTGTTCCCGGCCGTTTTCGGCGATGACGCGCCTGAGGATCGCAAGCGTTTCGGACTCGGCTGTGCCCACCCTTCGATTGTTCAACTTCAAAAAGCCGGCTCCTGTTACAGATCAACGCGCCGGGCAAAAGAGACACGCAACCGACTGTATAGAGCTTCGCAACAGTCTTAGCGAGCCCTCGCGCCACCCCAATCGCTCCGCTCAAGCTCAGCCGTCGCTCAGTTGCAACACTAAACCTTCTCTCAATAGCAATACCCCTTCTGGATTCCCCATCGGAAATCTCGTGACGTTGCAGGAGAATTCTGCGCTGACCCGAGCATCGTGGACTGGTATTGCGGCGAGCAGTGCTTCATCGACGGCAACGCGCCCCGTGGCATTACCATTTCTCCCGACGTTGGCTCCTCCTTTTTCCGAAATTTGACGCTGGTCGTTTCCATTGAACTATCTTCTGGTGCCGCACCTGTCGAAGGGTGCTTGAGCCGTGATTTTCGCGCGCAGTTTTCTTCCCGGATGCAATCGAGAAGAGATATGTCAGAGCGGACATGCCGCCGCACGCGATGAAGGCTGGAATCAGACTGCTGCCTTCAGCGCAGATCGAATGATCGATCCGATCCGCCGCGTTTCGTTCAGCGGCTGATAGTCGTAGGATTCGATCTTGCCGCGGAATGGTTTGGTCAGTTGAAGCGTTTCTGCCAAATCCCGATGGTAGAACTCGAATTTCTCAAGCCGCGGGCCTGGAATTTGCGTCAAATCAAGCGAATAAACTGGCTTACCGGTCGCCAGCGCCTCGCAGGGCATCGTGATAGAGTCCTTTGCGATCAGGAATCCGTCGGCGGCGGCCATATAATAGAGATACGGGTTTTCACCGTTCCGGTCCCAAACATTAATATTTGCCGAGCGAAGCTTCAGAAGCGAATGCAACGTCTCCTCTTCCGATCTGCGTGAAACGGAAACCAGGACACGCCAGCCTTCGGCTTCCAGATGTTTGATGGCATCGCCGATGTGTTTATGCGTCTTGTCGTCGTAAAGATACGCACCGTTCGACCCGCCGACAAACACCGCCACAACTCGTCGCCCGTCGCCGGCAAAACGCGCCCTGGCATCGTCCCTCAGTGCTTTCAAACGCACGGGCGTGATCTGGTGGGGAACGCCAACCATCGGATAATAGTTTGGCAGACTGTCCAGCTCGGTAACCCAGTCGTGGCGGGACACGAACACCATGTCGTATCCCTCGATACGAGGCTTTTGAAGATGAACCGCTATGGGCCGACCGCCATAGGTTGCCTTGATTTCGAGTACCGGCGGTTCGGACCGGAAACCGCAGGACACGAGCACGACGGGCTCCTGTTCCTTGCGCCGGAACAGGGGGGGTTCGAACCATTTCCTGATCCCACGCGATCGGCTGATCGTCTTTACCTGGGGAGCGGGATTAAGCTCCTTTGCCACGCCGAGGCACTGCGTCAGCGTTCCCGCCTTGCTTTCCGTAACAGCCCAGATGCAATCGACGTCGGGCTTGCCTTTGCCGGTGTGCGTGCCCTGATCCACACTCAAGAAATTACCTCGCCTGATGATACATCTGCCGTCCCGGCATCTAGCCACGTAAGGCAATAGCATTTTCGTTGATGAAATCCACCATCCGCCGATCTTCGATGACGTTGTCCTCGATATACCGGATCGTCGCCAGAACCTTCTGCTGGTATTTTTGCGACGAGCTGTCGAAGGACCAGCCACGATCGAGCTTTTCCTGCAGTTCCTCCTTCGAGCGCGCATAGTAGTGATTCAGCTGGATGAATTCCGAAGAATAGAATTCGCTCATCTTTCGCCCGCGCCTCGAAAATTTCTTGCCCGCATCGTTGACGGTGACGTCGCCATGGTCCCTCGTCTTGAAGTGATGGACACTAACTCCCGTGACTTCGACGGGATCAACGATACATTTGAAGTTGCTGGCGTCGAGATTTTGTCTCATCGGATCGGGCACCCGCATGGTGTAGCTGAGCGATACGGGCTGTGATGGCCGGGAGACGTGGCCACTGTGGCCGAACATATGCCATGGTAATGAGACATTCGGAAAACCGCTCGCGCCCTGCAAGGCACTATCAAGCGTCTGGCCCTTGCGCGGAAGAAGGAACTCATCGACATCGATGAAAGCCATCCACCGATAGCGACCGCCGAAGTTCAATATAGCATGGGCGTAGGCAATGTTCTGGCCATTCAGGATTTCGCCACTGCGGCTGTCCTGCATGCGCATTTTCCAGGGAACGACCGTCAGTTCCGCGGGAGACAGGATATTGCGAAGCACATCGAGTGTCGCGTCCGTCGATCCGTCATTGTAGATATGAAAATGCCGGACACCGACCGCCCGGTGAAAGCGCACCCATTCCTCGATGTAGGTCTCTTCGTTCTTGACGCAGGCGACGATGGCGATGCCTTGGCGGTTCTTCTCCGGCGCGGGCGGCTCAATCTCTAGTTCCCTTGTAAGATGTCGGTTCGCCTTCCACCCAAACATATCGCCCAACGGCTCCCTATCATTCCGTTCGCATATAATGCACGTCCGTAAACCAGTCCAGCAGCGCGTTGCCACCTACTCACCATTTCAGCGGCGCCCATTGCTTTGCTTTGGCAAGACCAAAGCTTATAGAGGTTGGAACGAGAGGCCGTAAAACACGGCCGAGTTCAGGAATGAAGACGCATGAACCTGCCCAATCCCATGACGACGGCGAGCTTGAAGACGAATGAAGACTGGCGGACATTATTTTCCGCCTTTTCCCATATCGTCCTGATTGCCAACAGTGAGGCGACCGATATTGCGGCGCTGAAGAAAGTTTATCCGGATACGGCGCTCTTCGTCTTCTTCAACAAGGTGTACAAGGTCCTGGAGCAGCCTTTTGAAGGGCACTCTCTGCTGATTTCGCGGGCACAGCCTAACGGTGCCAACATCGTCTACCGCGGGGAAGTCGCTGACGTTGTGAAACTATTGGCGCCGGAGCGTTTCCTGGGAATCATGAACGTGCGCCTACAAAGGGCGGAGAAGCTGAACACCCAGGAGGACTATCTGAATACGCCGACAGGTCACCTGGACCTGACCGATTTCTGCGCCGATTTCTATCCTTCCGAAAAAGTGCCGACGACAGGCTTTGCAATAAGTTTTTGGCTGGTCGATCAGAAAATCCCGGCTGAGATCGTCCTCGCGGGCTTTTCCGCCAAGCGCAGCGTTAAATGGCGGGTCGTTTCCGTCCACGACTGGACGTTCGAACAAGTCTTTCTGCGGCTTTGTGCACGGGCCGGCAAGGTATCGATGCATGATGGGCTTGCCATCAACAGCTATGCACAACTGGCTTCGCGGTTCCCGGAATTTTCCGGTGCAGAGATTTCGTCGACGTTCGCCGAAGTTGTCTCCCGTCGGCTGGGCGAGACGGATGCGCAGGTTGACAAACTTATCTCGCTGACAAATGTACTGCGCTCGGCGGACCTGTTTCTTCGGCGGTTGAAGCCCGGCTTTTTAAAGAAGCGCAAGAGTGAAAAGCAGGACTGATAAGCCTTCGATCGAAAGGCGGCACGAAGCGTGACGAGAGATAATCATATGGCGTCGTGGATGGCGGATACGCGCAAGCGGATGTACCGGAATATCAAGTACCGGCTGACCCGCCCAGCACCCCCTACAGCCCCGGCGCCCTTCACGCGGCCGGTAGTGGTCGTTGGTTCCGCACCCGTCTCGCACAAGCCGGCGGGGTGGGAGCCGGAGTTTGCCGTCATGACCATTAACGGTTCACAATCGGTTATCAAGTCCTGGGGCATAGCGGCGCCGGATATCACCTTCCTGCAATTCAACCAGATAGAAGGGACAAACACGAACGCGGTGGAGGTTCGACGGGTCCTGTCCGGGAAGCGCACAGGCGCATTGTACGTCTTTCTCTGGCGCAAGGACGATCGGCCGCGGCTTGAAAAAGGGTTGCGCAACTTCGATTTCAGGTATGACAGCCTGCAGATCGTTGACCGTTATGAACGAATGGCGCTGATGGACCGCGTTGCCGGCGTCAAGTCGCTCGAACTCGACACGGAATCGAAATGCTCGAACGGAATGAATGCGGTGTTGTTTGCGCTTCACAATGGTGCGCCCGCCGTCATCATCACCGGCATCAATCCCAATTTGGCGGGTCACGCCTACAATCGGGAGGGACTGGTGCGCGCGCATGTGCAGATGGACAAGCAGATCGTCGCGAAGTTATTGGCGGATGGGCGTCCTTTGTACACTGCGGATCCGGCGGTTTCCGAAGACATGGGGATCCCCCTATGGACCGGCATGATATGACTATCGTTCCCTTTCTCGCGCAAGCCGCGACGATCAGCGAGCGTGTCGGTATTCTACGGTGATCTCGTTAGGATCGGCGGACTTGAACCGGAGATGTCGGTGTAAGTCCGGGCGAGCGGAATGCCGACGTGCTCGGACAGTTCGCGTTCGGTCGTAAACACATTTCCCCGGTTTCGCAGTTGAGTGAGTACGAAGGTATCCTCCTCGATCTGACGTCGCACACTTCCCTTGTCATTGTAGGAATGACCCATCTTAGTCAGGGAAAAGCCGGACAAGGTCACGGACGGTACACCCATATAAAGTGCATAGCAGAGTGCCGCGACACCGTTAGTCACCTTGCCGACGTCACCGACATCTGCCGGCAGCCCGCCGCTGACAAGCTGAACAATCGCTTCGCGGTCGCTCTTCGTGGCACGCATCAGGCTCTTGTATTGAACGCTTGGCTTGAAAAGGAGCTTGACGCGCATGATCCACAACGGGCGTGTATGCAGCCACAAAAGCCCGCGCGTTCTCACAAAGGGATGCTCTTCCCAGGATTTCTTTTTCTTACGAAATGTCAGGTCCGCCGGTGGCAATCCCAGCATATTTGCCATTTTCCCGGAATTGTTGATATCTACGCGGGCACAGTGCCGGAGGATATCCTCGGGGAGTGTCGGATCAGGAGCGGAGCCAAACAGAAGCCACGGCTTGTCCAAAATCCCAAGATTGACGAGCCACCTGCGGTGTTCCGTGCGAAAAGACTGAAGATGATCGGGTTGCGTGATCAATAACGGCCTGCAGAGAAAGCTTTTATACAGCAGGAAAATTTAGACCAAGTTTTTCCCGAAAGTGCTAGAGGTTTTTTCGCCTGTGCACCGGGTCTTCCCGCCAATTCCAACGCATCGCGCAGGAATCTACGTTCGAGACTGGACGGGAACACCGGTTTTGTTGCAATGCATGGCAAGACCGCCCCTGGCGGGGCGCAGAACTCGAAATCGGATAAAACATTGGCCACCAGGCATCTAGAGTACAGGCCCGATCTCGACGGGCTGAGAGCGATCGCAATTCTGCCGGTGCTATTCTTCCATGCCGACCTGGCCTGGTTTCAGGGCGGGTTCGTCGGCGTCGATGTCTTCTTTGTGCTCTCCGGTTTCTTCATGGCGCGAATCATTCTAGCCGATCTTGAGCGTGGCGACTTCAGTTTCTGGCAATTCTATCTGCGGCGCATCCGCCGCATCCTGCCGGCATTGTTCACCATGATTGCTACCACCGCTGCCGTCGCATGGTTTCTACTCATGCCGAAGGAATTTGTGTACTTCGCAGAGAGCGTCAAAGCCGCCGCGATTTTCACGTCCAACATCCTTTTCCGGCGCGAAAGCGGATATTTCGACATCGCGGCTGAAATGAAGCCGTTGCTTCACACGTGGTCGCTGTCGATCGAGGAACAATTCTACATCCTCTTCCCGATCTCGCTTTTCGCAGCCCATAGATTTGCGCGAAAGCACATGGCTGCAATTCTGTTGGCGGTGCTTCTGGTTTCGCTTGCCGCGAGCAGCTGGGAGGTTTTCCGCTCGCCTGAGAAAGCCTTCTATCTTCTCCAGTTCCGTATATGGGAGTTGTTGACCGGGTCGCTGGTCGCCTTGGTTCCGCGCCCGAACTATCCTGCAGCCCTGTCGAAATATCTTAGTCTCCTAGGGATAGGCGGCATTCTGCTTGCGGTATTCTTGTACTCTTCAGATATTCCATTCCCAGGTTTATATGCCGCCCTTCCCTGCTTCAGCACGGCGCTGGTCATCCACGCGCGCTGTAGCGACGGGCTGCCGGCTGTCATTCTCAACAATCGTGCCTCAATTGCCATCGGTCGTATCTCCTACTCGCTCTATCTTTGGCATTGGCCGTTGATTGTTTTTGTTCGATTTGCGGTTGGCCACGATCTGACGATCGTGAACAGCCTGCAAGTCATCGCCGTCTCTTTCGGGCTCGCCTATCTGTCGTGGCGGTTCATCGAACAGCCAGCGCGCTACGGCGTTTGGGCGTCGTCCCGTACTGTGATTTTCGGCTTAAGCAGCAGCGCAGTATTAGCATCCGTCGTCTTTGGGATCACGGTCAAAAATCTCGAGGGAATTCCGCAAAGGCTGCCGCAAGACGTCTATCAGCTCTATGCAGCAACCTATGACAAAAGCCCGTTCTTCTCCGAGGCGTGCTTCGCGGACTCCGATGGAAAGGGTCTCTCGCCTGATGCCATCCGTGCGGGAAAGCTCTGCACAATGGGCACAGGCGACAAGGAAAAGATCCAGTTTCTCGTCTGGGGCGATTCCCATGCTGCGGCGATCGCGCCCGCCATCGACAAGGCGGCGCGCCAGAGTGGAACGTCAGGCCTTTTCGTCGGGCGAGCTTCCTGCCCTCCGCTTCCGGACGCGGCTTTCGGACCGCAAGCAGTGCTCGACCGATGCAAAGAGTACAACAATGCGGTCGTGGACCTGATCCGGCGGCGAAAATTTCCTTTTGTCTTCCTGGCGGGATATTGGCCGAAATACGTTCACCGGACAGAATTGCCGGGAGAAGGAGTTTATTTTGATGCCAAGATCAAGCCGGACTTCTCCGACTGGTCAGCGCCCGTGGAGGCAAGCCTGCGCAAAACCATTCAGGAGTTTTCTGATCAACGGACCCGGGCGATTCTTGTCATGGATGTTCCTGAAACCGGCCTCATGGCCCCTGAGGCGCTTGCGCAGGCTAAAATGACGGGTACGACATTGGAAATAGCCCCGCCCATTGGATATACGGTGAGACGACAAGCGCTTGCCAGACAGATCTTAAATACAATCTCTAAAGATACCGGATCTATACTTGTAGATCCTATGACGTATTTATGTGACATACAGAAGTGCAGAGTCATTATTGATGGAAAAGTAATGTACCAGGATGAAGATCATCTATCACGTCAAGGAGCAGAAATACTTTCACCTATTTTCGATTCAGCGTTTAAAGTTATTCTGCGCTGATATCACGTCGTCGTCGACCAACTCTTGGGGGACAATATCCCATCCGAAACACGTGCATCTTTGCAAGTCGCGGCAGATGGTATTCCGGGGGCGGAACGGAAAGTCAGTTGCTGGAAACTAATTTTGCGCCGTTAGAGGGGGTCAATAATATAATCTCTCCGGCCAATACAGTGGTCTGTTGCGAGTGCCAGTATCGGTCGAATCAAATCCAGCCGCAGGCGTGGGGCACGGTTCCAAATGTTGGGGAAGGAGCTCCTTTTTTGCGCCGACGCGTTATTGGGTACTTGCAGCCCGGGGCAAAGGTATATCTTGTAGGAGCCCTCGAAACTTCTTTCTCACGAGAGACAGAAGGATTACAGCGACGAATTGTAGGCAGTAACCCATGAGGGTATAAACCCGGGGTACTCACCATTTGCCTCACCGCTGTTGGCGCAACGGAAACTTCAGAAACGGAAAGATTATGACGGAAACTGCTCATATATATATCGGTTTCGACAGCAAAGAAGTTGTCGCTTATCACGTACTTTGCCAGAGCATCTTAGAAAAAAGCTCCATCCCGGTTTCGTTCACGCCAATCGTCTTAGACAATCTCGGAAAAATCTTCACGCGTGAACGCAATCCATTGCAGTCAACGGAATTTTCGTTTTCGCGTTTCCTTGTCCCTCACTTGAGTAACTATGAAGGCTGGTCACTGTTCGCCGACTGCGACATGCTGATGCGCACCGACATTGCAAAGCTTTGGGAGTTGCGCGATGACCGTTACGCGGCGATGTGCGTTAAGCATAGCTATGTTCCAAAAGTCGAGACGAAATTTCTTGGCCAAGTTCAAACAAAATACGAGAAGAAAAATTGGTCAAGCGTCATCCTTTTCAACAACGCCAAATGCAAAAAACTGAATCTTGACTATGTTAATACTGCTACCGGTCTTGAATTACACCAATTCAAATGGCTTGAATCAGAGGATTTGATTGGCGAACTGCCTCCGAGCTGGAACTGGCTGGTGAACGAATACGAACATAGTGAAGACGCTAACCTCGTCCATTTCACAGATGGTGGCCCCTATTTCGAAGAGTATAAAAATGATGATTACGCGCAGGAATGGTTCGCAGCCCGCGATCGCGTTCTTCATGTAACCCAACGGAAATGACGACTCCGACCGCTCGTGGTCTCCTTTACCAGCGCTAATGTTGTGCGCGAGCGGTCGATACATGCTGCAAGACGGGCGATAGCGGCCTCCAAATCACCTGCCCGCAATTTCTCGATGATTCGATATCTTCGTGATAGGGGCGGTCAGTGTGAGGCGGCTTGACCGACAAATGGGTCCTGAGCCCCGCGATCTTGGCCTGCAACGCCGAAGGCCGCGGCAAGTTTGCGCTCGGACAATTGCTCGCCGAGCGGCAGTTCACCGGCGACGACAAGTTCTCTGAGCTGGGCCGCCGCCGTTCGGCACGTTGATGAAAAGCTCTTCCTAGCGCCCGAAAACATCGTCCGGGTGCCGCACACGGTGATCTCCCGTGTCCAGATCAGCCTGCCGACATCCTCGAGCTCATCAATGTCGCGGCCAGCACCATGGACGATCATGCCGCGAAATGCCAAAAATTTTCCAAAGGGTGATGATTCCTTCGCCGCGGCGTCGATTTCCCACAGCAGGATAAATTTCTTCCGAATAACGAGTTGTTTCCTGTAGAGAACATATCTCATAGGAGATAGCGATGACCGATAAGAACGAGAAGAATGGACAGAAGCAGGCCATCCTGTCCCAGGACCCACACCGGGTTCGCGAGCCCCGGGAAAATAACCTGGAAATGGCGATCGGCCACGAGGTCAGGACCTATCGCAAGGCGCTCGGCATCACCGTTACCGACCTCGCAACCGCGACCGGCATTTCGGTAGGCATGCTGTCAAAGATCGAGAACGGCAATATTTCGCCCTCTCTGACCACGCTGCAGGCATTGACCCGAGCCCTCGGCGTGCCGCTCACGGCCTTCTTTCGCCGATTCGAGGAACCCCATAACGCAACCTTCGTCAAAGCCGGAGAGGGCGTGAACATCGAGCGGCGCGGGACACGCGCCGGGCATCAGTACAGCCTGCTCGGGCACATCGCCAACAATACCAGCGGCGTCACTGTCGAACCTTATCTCATAACGCTGACGACCGAGTCCGATGTGTTCCCGACGTTCCAGCATGAGGGCATGGAGTTCCTGCACATGCTGGAAGGCGAAGTGGTATACCGCCACGGCGATCAACTCTACACCATGCAACCGGGTGACAGCCTGTTCTTCGATGCCGATTCACCGCACGGACCGCAGGAACTGGTTCATCTGCCGGCTCGTTACCTATCTATCATCAGCTACCCGCGAAAGCGGAACCAGGCCGGTTGATTTATTTTTGAGACCAAGCAGCCGCTTTACCTCAGCGTTTTCGCATCCACGCCGAACTCCAGACTCATCTGGATGAGTTCGTCCCACAGGCTCTCAGCAAAACCGCGCAGCACCAGGAGTTCGAAGCTTTCCGGCCCAGTTCGGGCGATCAGCGCCGAGATATGGCCGATCAGCGTCATTGCCGAATGGCCGACCGGGAAATTCGACAAAGCAAGATCGACGGCTGTGCCCTTGGCGAGGACCGCTTCGACGGACGCGCCACTGATGCCGATCCGGATGCGGCCGTGGCCTTGATCAGAAATCGAAGCCTTGCCATCCAGCAGCGGTGTCTTGCCGAAAATTTCTGCAGCGGAAAGAGGCGCATCACCAACGACAAACCATTGGCCGGGGCCATAAGGACGCACCGCATGAGGGGTGCCATCGCTGACCGTTGGGATCAGGCTCCGCAGGTTGCCGTTTCCAAGCGCGGCCAGAACCTGCAGCACGTGGCCTTCCGGCAGGGCCGCAAGGGTAATCCGCTTATCGGGTGACTCTGCGCCGAACGAACCGGACTTGGCATCGGCAAGGGCAGGACGGTGGAGGAGCGCAAAATCAACCATGGAGCCTTCCGTTTTCCGGATCGAAGAAGACCGGGCTGCAAAGCACGGCCTTGGTGTATTCGTTTTTCAGGTCGTTCCAGACGGTGACATGTTCGCCATGGCGCTTGGCGCCGTGCTTGACGAGGGCCAGGCCAATGGTCGAGCCGAGGTTGGGCGAATAGCAGCTGGAGGAAACGTAGCCCTGGTCATTCGCAAGCGAGGGTACGGCACCATCCGAGAGGATGTGGGAGCCTGTCTTGAAGGTGGTCGCCGGATCGAGCGGCTTGACGCCGACAAGCGCAGGCCGGTCATCCGCCGTCAAGCCCTCGCGCGACAGCATCGCCTTGCCGATAAAGTCCGGCTTGGTCGCGGAGACCATTTTGGCAAAGCCGAGGTCTGACGGGATGACCGTGCCGTTGATCTCGGAATGGGTGACATGGCCTTTCTCGATGCGCATGACGCCCAGCGCCTCGACGCCGTACGGGCAGATGCCATGCGGCTTGCCCTCTTCCATGATCGCGTCGGCGATCGCCTCGCCGTAGCCGGCAGGAATCGCCAGTTCGTAAGCCAGCTCGCCGGAGAACGAGATGCGGAACAGCCGGCCGGTGAGCTTGCCGCCGCAGAGCGAGACTTCCCTGGCACCGAGGAACGGAAAGGCCGCGTCGGAGATGTCCTCATCCACCAGCGTCTGCAGGATCGTGCGCGATTTCGGCCCGGCAACGGCAATCTGCGCCCATTGATCAGTCGAGGAGGCGAAATGCACATCGAGATCGGGCCACAGAGCTTGGGCGCAGAATTCCAGATGGTTCATGACGCCTGCCGCATAAGCCGTCGTGGTCGTCATGAAGAAGTGGGTTTCGCCAAGCCGGCTCGTCGTGCCGTCGTCGTAAATCATCCCGTCTTCGCGCAGCATCAGGCCGTAACGCGCCTTGCCGACCGGTAGCTTCAGGAAGGCGTTGCAGTAAATCCGGTTGAGGAATTCGGCCGCATCCTTGCCGAAGATCTCGATCTTGCCGAGGGTGGAGACGTCGCAGATACCGGCATTCTCACGGACGTTGAGCACTTCGCGATCGACGCTCTCGCGCCACGTCGTTTCGCCCGCCTTCGGAAACCAGGAGGAGCGGTACCAGAGGCCGGTTTCGACAAAGACCGCACCGTTCTTCTTGGCCCAGTCATGCAGCGGCGACTTGCGCACCGGCTGGAAGTGCTTGCCCTTCGAAGCGCCGGTCAGCGCACCGAAGGTGAGCGGCGTGTAGAACGGGCGGAAGGTCGTGGTGCCGACATCGGCCGGCGAGACTTTGCGTGCTTCGGCAAGAATGCCGATGGCGTTGATGTTCGACAGCTTGCCCTGATCGGTCGCCATGCCGTTGGTGGTGTAGCGCTTGGCAAGCTCGACATGGCCATAGCCTTCACTGACGGCGAGGCCGAGATCCTTCAGGTGCACATCGTTCTGGTAATCGACGAAGGCCTTGCCCTTGGAGCCGTGGACGCGCCAGAGCGGTTTTGAGACGATTGCCGTGTCGGCTTTTGCAGCGAACGCGGCGCTGGCATTCGAGAAGCCGAGAGTTTGCAGAGCTGACGCGGCTTTTCCGGCGCCGTCTGCAAGGCAGGCCTCGATGCTGCCAATACCCGCGGCGGCACCAGCGACGGTCAAGCCTTCCTGAAGCGCCGGGGCAAGGAATGCAGCCTTGGCATCCGACCAGACCGGTTTTGCGCCGCGATGGCAGGCGAGATGAATGATCGGGCTCCAGCCGCCGGACATGCCGAGTGCATCCGCCGGGATGGTTTCCGAGCGACCACTGTTCAGGACGGTCACACCCTTGAGGCTCTTGCCGCCGATGGTATCGACAACTACGGCACCGGGAAGGATGCGTGCCTTGCCGGACCATGTGCGGGCCGCATCCGGGCGGCTGTCGACGATGGCTGCAACGTCAACGCCAGCCCCTTCCAGATCGGCCGCGGTCGCGTAACCGGAGGCGTCGTTGGTGAATATGACCGTGCTTTTTCCAGGCGCGATCGCCTGCCGGTTGAGATAGGAGCGCATGGCGCCCGCCATCATCACGCCGGGAATATCGTTGCCGCCGAACACCAGCGGGCGCTCTTCGGCGCCAGTGGCGAGGATTGCCTGTTTGGCGGCGATACGCCAGATGCGCTCGACCGGCCGGTTCGGGTCCACCGTCGCCGTGTTCTTTTGCACACTTTCGACAGCGCCGAAGACATTGCCGTCATACCAGCCGAAGACAGTCGTGCGGGGGAAAAGACGGACGTTCGGCATATCCGCCAGCTCAGCCAGCGTCTGCGCCAGCAAGTCGCTTGCGGATTTATCCCCGATGGGCGCCGTTTCCGATAGCAGCGAGCCGCCGGGTTCAAAGCCCTCGTCGGCCAGAATGACACGGGCACCGGCGCGGCCGGCGGTCAAAGCGGCGGCGAGACCTGTGGGGCCAGCGCCGATCACCAGCAGGTCGCAATGCGCCCAGCATTTTTCGTAGCTATCCGGATCGGGTTCATACGTCGCACGGCCAAGGCCTGCCGCCTTGCGGATGATCGGCTCGTAGACCTTCTCCCAGAAGGCCGCGGGCCACATGAAGGTTTTGTAGTAGAAGCCGGCACCGAGGAAGGGCGAGAGCAGGCTATTGACGGCGCCGAGGTCGAAATCGACCGAAGGCCAGCGGTTCTGGCTTTTCGCGACGAGGCCGCTGTAGAGCTCGACCAGCGTGGCGCGGGTGTTGGCTTCGGTGCGTCCCCCTTCGCCGATGGTGACAAGTGCATTGGGTTCGGCGGCACCCGCCGTCAGGATGCCGCGCGGGCGATGGTACTTGAAGCTGCGGCCGACAAGTTGGCGACCGTTTGCCAGAAGCGCAGAAGCCAGCGTGTCGCCGGCAAAACCCTGCATCGGCTTGCCGTCGAAGGTGAAATCCAGCGGCGTGGCGCGGTTGATGCGGCCGCCGTTGGAAAGACGGTAGGATGTCATGCGCGCGCTCCCCCGGTGCTGGCATCCGATACCGCATAAATTGCGTGGGTCATGGTATCGCGCTCGACCACCAGCCACCGGCGGCAGCCGGATGTGTGATGCCAGTGTTCCTTATGACGTCCGCGTGGATTGTCGCGCAGGTAGACATAGGCATACCAGGCATCCTCACCAGCGTCGGGCGCCGGGCGGGTTATTCCGGCATCGCCGCGAACGGTGAATTCTTCCTTGGGACGCGGCCCGCAATGGGGGCAGGCGATCAGGCTGGCCATGTGAGGTCCTCAATGCAGATTGGGTTGCGAGCCGACACCCTTTTCATCGATCATCCGGCCGCGTGCGAAGCGGTCGAGCCGGAAGGCTCGTCCTGTTTCATGCGGCTCGTTCCGGGCGATCAGATGGGCGTAGCAGAAGCCGGAAGCGGGCGTGGCCTTGAAGCCGCCGTAACACCAGCCGGCGTTCAGGTAGAGATTGTCGATAGGAGTGCGGTCGATGATCGGCGAGCCATCCATGCTCATATCCATCACCCCGCCCCAGGAGCGCAGCACACGCACCCGAGACAGCGCCGGGATCATCGCGACGCCGGCCTCGGCTACATGCTCGACCGTCGCCAGATTGCCGCGCTGGGCATAGGAATTATAGCCGTCGATATCGCCGCCGAAGACAAGGCCGCCCTTGTCGGACTGCGAGACGTAGAAATGCCCGGCGCCGAAGGTGACGACATTGTCGATGAAGGGTTTCAGCCCTTCCGAGACAAAGGCCTGCAGCACGTGGCTTTCGATCGGCAGTTTCATATCGACCATGTCTGCGACGGTAGTGGAATTGCCGGCCGCCGCCAGCGCCAGTTTTCCGCAGCCGATAAAACCCTGGCTGGTCTCGACGCCGACGACACGGCCGTTTTCGCGGCGGATGCCGGTGACCTCGCAATTCTGGATGATATCGACGCCGCGACTGTCAGCGCCGCGGGCATAGCCCCAGGCCACGGCGTCATGACGCACGGTGCCGCCGCGCCTCTGCATCAGCGCGCCCTGGATGGGGAAGCGGGCATTGTCGAAATCGAGGAAGGGCAGCATCTGTCGCACGGCGTTGCGGTCGAGCAGGTCGGCATCGACGCCGTGAAGGCGCATCGCATTGCCGCGCCGGGTGTAGGCGTCGCGCTGGGCATCGGAATGGTAGAGGTTGAGCACCCCGCGCTGGGAAACCATGGCGTTGAAATTGAAATCCTGCTCCAGCCCCTCCCAAAGCTTCATCGACAGCTCGTAGAACGGGTTGTTGCCCTCAAGCAGGTAGTTGGAGCGAATGATCGTGGTGTTGCGGCCAACATTTCCGGAGCCGATATAGCCCTTTTCCAGCACGGCCACGTTGGTAACGCCGAATTCCTTGACGAGGTAATAGGCTGTCGCCAGACCATGCCCGCCACCACCGATGATAATCACGTCATAGTGGTTCTTCGGAACCGGACTGCGCCACGCGGGCGCCCAACCCTTGTTGCCGCGCAGGGCATTCAGAAAAACGGAAAAGGCAGAGTAGCGCATGGCAAGGGAACCCCGGTGAACCGCGCCGATCATGACAGGATTGCATTTCGAGACTTGCAGGAAAGAGACATTGTACGCCATAATTGGGACATGACCTCAGATGATCTGAAAAACCTCCAGAAGATCGGCTTTATCCTCATCCCGGGATTTGCACTGATGTCCTATGCCTCGGCGGTGGAGCCGCTGCGCGCCGCGAATCTTCTTGCCGGCCGCAATATTTATGCGCTTTCGGCGCATGTCATCGAGGGCAATGCCAGCATGACGTCTTCCGGTATTCCCGTCCCCGCCGCGCCGCTACCCGGCCGCGGGTCCGGTTTCCATACCATCTTCGTCTGCGCCGGCGGCACGCCGGTCGACTGGAACGTTCCGGCCGTCCTGACCTGCCTGCGCCAACTTGCCCGCGACGGCGTGCGCATCGGTGGCATTTCCGGCGGTCCTTATCTGATGGCGGCGGCGGGCTTGCTGGAGGATCGCGACTTCACCATCCACTGGGAGCACGCTTCGGCGCTGGTGGAAGCCTTTCCCGGCCTTGCGCCCCGTCAGGCGCGGTACGTCCTTGATGGCAATCGCATCACCTGCGGCGGCGGCGTGGCGCCGCTCGACATGATGCACGCGCTGATCGCCGACCGCATGGGCTCGGACTTCGCCCGCAGGGTCAGCGACTGGTATCTTCATACCCATGTCGAAAGCTCCGGCGCGCCCCAGCGGGCCTCGCTGGCGGAACGCTACGGGGTCAACCATCCAGGCCTGCTGACGGTGCTTGAGAAAATGGAGGCGACGATCGAAGCGCCGATCGATCGACAGGCCATGGCCAAACTGGCCGGCGTTTCGCCACGCCATCTCGATCGCCTCTTTTCCGGCCAGATGGGCTCGTCCTTCCTACTCGAGTATCGCAAACTGCGGCTCGATCATGCCCGGCGGCTGCTGCAGCAAAGCCCGCTTTCCATCTCGGAAATTGCCTTTGCTACCGGATTTTCCAGCGCCGGACATTTTTCGCGGAGCTACCGCGGGGCTTTTGGAGAACCCCCGCGTGCGCACCGGCAATCGGGCAGTTCCGAGCGATCCTGAACGATCCGATTCATTGCCTGAAAGGAAAATAACTTTCTTCGCAGTTGAAATCAAAAAAGGCAGCTGCTATCCATCTTTCATCAACGAAACGAAGGATTGTCCCCATGTGCGGAATTGTCGGATTGTTTTTGAAGGACAAGAGCCTGGAACCGCAACTGGGTGCCATGCTGTCCGATATGCTGGTCATCATGACCGACCGCGGGCCGGATAGCGCCGGCATCGCCATCTACGGCGCGCCCTCGGATGGCCGCGCCAAAATCACCGTTCAATCGGCCGACCCCAAACAGGATTTTGCCGGGCTCGAAGCGCTGCTGAAGCCGGTCGATCCAAGCGTCGCCGTCGAGCTGAAAAGCACCCATGCCGTTATCGAAACCAATGCGGACAAGTCTCAAGCAGTGCGCGAGCTACTCGCCCAGGAGCGACCGGAAATCCGGGTCATGGGCTCGGGCGACAGCGTCGAGATCTATAAGGAAGTCGGGCTGCCGAAAGATGTCGTCTCCCGTTTCGGCATTCGCAAGATGGCGGGCACCCATGGCATCGGCCATACCCGCATGGCAACGGAATCAGCCGTCACCACGCTTGGCGCCCATCCGTTCTCGACCGGCGCTGACCAGTGCCTGGTGCATAACGGCTCCCTCTCCAACCACAACAACCTGCGCCGCGAGCTGGTGCGCGAAGGCATGACCTTCGAGACCCAGAACGATAGCGAAGTCGCCGCCGCTTATCTGACAGCCGAGATGGCCAAGGGCAAGGATCTGGGACAGGCGCTGACCAGCGCGCTCGATGATCTCGACGGTTTCTTCACCTTCGTTGTCGGCACCAAGTCCGGCTTCGGCGTGGTGCGCGATCCGATCGCCTGCAAGCCGGCCGTGATGGCCGAAACCGATCAGTACATCGCCTTCGGCTCCGAGTACCGAGCGCTCGTCAACCTGCCGGGGATCGAAAATGCGCGCGTCTGGGAGCCGGAGCCGGCCACCGTCTATTTCTGGGATCATGAGAAGGCGGCCTAACCGTGGATGTCAGCGTTAAACGAGAAAGTCTGGAAGCAATGCGCGTATTCGACCTTGCCACAACGCCGCTGCGCGAACTGAACAGCGCCCTGCACACCATCGCCCCCGGCGCCAATGACACGAATTTCGAGGTCGTCAATCCGCGCGGCAGCCATTCCGTCGCCGTCGGCATTGACCAACCGGTCACCGTCGAAGTGCGCGGCAGCGTCGGCTACTATTGTGCCGGCATGAACGATGGCGGCGCCGTCACCGTCCATGGCTCGGCAGGCCCGGGTGTCGCGGAAAACATGATGTCGGGAACGGTCGTCATCGAGGGTGACGCCAGCCAGTACGCCGGGGCGACGGGCCGCGGCGGCCTGCTGGTCATCAAGGGCAACGCCGCCTCGCGCTGCGGCATTTCGATGAAGGGCATCAATATCGTCGTTCACGGCAATATCGGCCACATGTCAGCCTTCATGGGCCAGTCGGGCCATCTGGTGGTGCTTGGCAATGCCGGCGATGCGCTGGGAGATTCTCTCTATGAGGCGAAGCTGTTCGTGCGCGGCGAAGTTAAGAGCCTCGGCGCCGACTGCATCCAGAAGGAAATGAAGCCAAAGCATTTGAAGCTGCTTGCCGAGCTTCTGGAAAAAGCCGGCGTCACGGATGTCTCGCCGGAAGAATTCAAGCGCTACGGCTCGGCCCGCACGCTCTACAATTTCAACATCGATAACGCTGATGCGTACTAAGGCAGGGACCCGTACATGAGCTATCACAACCCCTATACCCCGCCACGCAAGTCAGCGACCTTCGACGATTATACGCTTGCAGAAATCCGCCGCGCGGCGGCAACCGGCATCTACGATATCCGCGGCGCGGGCACCAAGCGCAAGGTTCCGCATTTCGACGACCTCCTGTTCCTCGGTGCCTCGATCTCGCGGTATCCGCTCGAAGGCTACCGCGAGAAATGCGACACGTCAGTCGTGCTCGGTGCGCGCCATGCGAAAAAGCCGATCGTCCTGAAGACGCCGATCACCATCGCCGGCATGAGCTTCGGTGCTCTCTCCGGCAATGCCAAGGAAGCGCTCGGACGCGGCGCCACGATCGCCGGGACATCGACCACTACCGGTGACGGCGGCATGACCGACGAGGAGCGCGGCCACAGTCAGACACTCGTCTATCAGTATCTGCCGTCGCGTTACGGCATGAACCCGAAGGACCTGCGCCGCGCCGATGCCATCGAGATCGTTGTCGGCCAGGGCGCCAAGCCCGGCGGTGGCGGCATGCTGCTCGGCCAGAAGATTTCCGACCGCGTCGCCAACATGCGCAACCTGCCAAAGGGCATCGACCAGCGTTCGGCCTGCCGTCATCCCGACTGGACCGGCCCTGACGATCTCGAAATCAAGATCATGGAACTGCGCGAAATCACCGATTGGGAAAAGCCCATCTACGTGAAGGTCGGCGGCGCACGCCCCTATTACGACACGGCGCTTGCTGTGAAAGCCGGCGCCGACGTCGTCGTGCTCGACGGCATGCAGGGAGGAACGGCGGCCACGCAGGACGTCTTCATCGAGAATGTCGGCATGCCGACGCTCGCCTGCATCCGTCCCGCCGTCCAGGCGCTGCAGGATCTCGGCATGCACCGCAAGGTGCAGCTGATCATCTCGGGCGGCATCCGTTCGGGCGCCGATGTGGCCAAGGCCTTGGCATTGGGTGCTGACGCAGTTGCCATCGGTACGGCAGCGCTGGTTGCCATCGGCGATAACGATCCGCACTGGGAAGAGGAATACCAGAAGCTCGGAACGACGGCCGGCGCCTATGACGACTGGCATGAAGGCAAGGATCCGGCCGGCATCACCACGCAGGACCCGGAACTTGCCAAGCGCCTCGATCCGGTCGCTGCCGGGCGTCGTCTCGCCAACTACCTCAAGGTTATGACGCTCGAAGCCCAGACCATCGCCCGTGCCTGCGGCAAGAACCATCTCCACAATCTGGAGCCGGAAGACCTCGTCGCCCTGACGATCGAAGCTTCCGCCATGGCGCAGGTGCCGCTTGCAGGCACCAGCTGGATCCCCGGCAAGGGAGGCTTCTGACCTCGATAAAACTTCGGTCGTCGCTGATCTCCCAAGGTAGTGGCGGCCATTTCCATGAAAAAGTGTCTGAATAATCCAAAGGGGAACACAGTGACACTCGATCTTGCTACCTTTGCCAAGGACCGTGGCATCAAATATTTCATGATCAGCTATACCGACCTGTTCGGTGGCCAGCGGGCAAAGCTCGTTCCGGCCGAGGCGATCGCCGACATGCAGAAGGACGGCGCAGGCTTTGCAGGCTTTGCCACATGGCTCGACCTGACACCCGCCCATCCCGATCTCTTCGCGCTTCCGGATGCATCCTCCGTCATCCAGCTTCCGTGGAAAAAGGACGTTGCCTGGGTCGCCGCCGATTGCGTCATGGACGACCAGCCGGTGGAGCAGGCGCCGCGCGTCATGCTGAAACGGCTGGTCTCCGAAGCCGCCAAGGAAGGCCTTCGCGTCAAGACCGGCGTCGAGCCGGAATTTTTCCTGATCTCGCCGGATGGCGGTAAAATCTCCGACGAATACGATACGGCCGAAAAGCCCTGCTACGACCAGCAGGCGGTGATGCGCCGTTACGACGTGATCGCCGAAATCTGCGATTACATGCTGGAACTTGGCTGGAAGCCGTACCAGAACGACCACGAGGATGCGAACGGCCAGTTCGAGATGAATTGGGAATATGACGACGCGCTGCAGACGGCCGACAAGCATTCCTTCTTCAAGTTCATGGTGAAGACGGTTGCCGAAAAGCACGGCCTTCGCGCCACCTTCATGCCCAAGCCCTTCAAGGGCCTGACCGGCAACGGCTGCCACGCCCATATCTCCGTCTGGGATGTGGAAGGCAAGACCAATGCGTTTGCCGACAAGGACATGCCATTTGGTCTGTCCGCCAAGGGCAAGACCTTCCTCGGCGGCATCATGAGGCATGCTTCGGCGCTCGCCGCGGTGACCAACCCGACGGTCAATTCCTACAAGCGCATCAACGCGCCCCGCACCATCTCCGGCGCGACCTGGGCACCAAACACCGTGACATGGACGGGCAACAACCGAACCCACATGGTTCGCGTTCCGGGTCCGGGACGGTTCGAGCTGCGGCTGCCGGATGGTGCCGTCAACCCATACCTGCTCCAGGCGATCATCGTCGCGGCAGGCCTCAACGGCATCCGGAAAAACGCTGATCCCGGCCGCCACTACGATATCGACATGTACAAGGAAGGCCACACCGTCACCGACGCGCCGCGCCTGCCCCTGAACCTGCTCGATGCACTGCGCGAATACGACAAGGACGAGGACCTGAAGGCGACGCTCGGACTTGAGTTCTCCAGCGCCTACCTGAAGCTCAAGCACCAGGAATGGAATGCCTATACGTCGCATTTCACGGAATGGGAACGCCAGACGACACTCGATATCTGAAGATTACGTTTCGAGAAGAGACGCCGCTTCGGCAATCGTTTGATCGGGAAAGACATATGAAACACTTCGTGCTCACCGTCGCCTGCAAGGCGACCCGCGGGATCGTGGCTGCTATATCCGGCTATCTGGCGGCCAAGGGCTGCAACATTAACGACAGTTCGCAGTTCGACGACATGGAATCCGGAAAATTCTTCATGCGCGTCGGCTTCGCATCCGAAGAGCAGAAAACGATGGCGGAGATTGCCGAAGGCTTCGCCGAAATCGCCAAGCCTTTCGACATGAAGTACCGCTTCAATGACAACGACGAGCGCATGAAGGTGCTGCTCATGGTCTCGCGCTTCGGTCATTGTCTCAACGACCTGCTCTATCGATGGAAGATCGGCGCGCTGCCGATCGAGATCGTCGGCGTCGTCTCCAACCACTTCGAGTACCAGAAGGTGGTGGTCAATCACGACATCCCCTTCCACCACATCAAGGTGACCAAGGAGAACAAGCCGCAGGCCGAGGCTCGGCTGATGGAGGTGGTCGAGCAATCCGGCACCGAGTTGATCGTTCTCGCCCGCTACATGCAGGTTCTGTCGGATGCCGTCTGCAAGAAGATGTCGGGCCGCATCATCAACATCCACCACTCGTTCCTGCCGTCTTTCAAGGGTGCCAACCCCTACAAACAGGCGTTCGAGCGCGGCGTGAAGCTGATCGGCGCGACTGCGCACTACGTGACCGAAGATCTCGACGAAGGTCCGATCATCGAGCAGGACGTGGCGCGCATCACTCATGCGCAGTCGGGAGAGGACTATGTCTCGATCGGTCGGGACGTGGAAAGCCAGGTGCTGGCCCGCGCCATCCATGCGCACATCCACCACCGCACCTTCATCAACGGCAACCGCACGGTCATATTCCCGCCGAGCCCCGGCTCCTATGCTTCGGAACGAATGGGGTGAGCCACAAATATCCCGACGAGCGTTGTCGGGCCACAATGCCGATACTGAGTTGAACGCTCTTGCGAGTTTAAACAGCGAAGCTATACTCAGGAAATAAATATTCCACAAAAGAAAATGGGAACGAGAATATGGCACTAAGCTGGCGTTTTTCCGCCCTTGCAGACCGGCATCGGGCATTGGGATCGAACCTTGAGGACTGGAGCGGCATGGGAACCGCCTGGACCTACGACAAGGACATCTATGAAGAACATATCGCCGTGCGCACCAAGGCCGGCATCATGGATGTCTCCGGCCTGAAGAAGGTCCATCTCGTCGGTCCCCATGCGATCGCCATTCTGGAATACATCACCACCCGCGACATGACGAAGATTTATCCCGGCAAGTCGGTCTATGCCTGCATGCTCAACGATCGCGGCCATTTCACCGACGACTGCATCGTCTATCGCACAGGCCCGAATTCCTGGATGCTGGTGCATGGTTCCGGCTCCGGCTTCGAGGAAATCGTCAAGCAGGCACAGGGCCGCAATTGCGCCGTGCTGTTCGATGACGACCTGCACGACCTGTCGCTGCAAGGCCCGCTCGCTGTCGATTATCTCGAAAAATACGTGCCCGGTATCCGCGACCTCAAATATTTCCATCACATGCAGACGACGCTGTTCGGCGCGCCGGTGATGATCTCGCGCACCGGCTATACCGGCGAGCGCGGCTACGAGATTTTCGTGCGCGGGCAGGATGCCGGCATGGTCTGGGACCGCATCGTGGATGAAGGCAAGGAGATGGGCATCATCCCCGTCTGTTTCAGCGTTCTCGACATGCTGCGCGTCGAAAGCTACCTCCTGTTCTACCCCTACGATAACTCGCAGATGTATCCGTTTGCCAACGAGCAGCCCGGCGACAGCCTGTGGGAGCTCGGCCTCGACTTCACGGTCAGCCCCGGCAAGACCGGGTTCCGCGGCGCGGAGGAACATGCGCGTCTCAAGGGCAAGGAACGTTTCAAGATCTTCGGCCTTTTGGTCGAGGCGGATGGTCCGACAGATCTCGGCGACGAGGTCTGGGATGGCGACAAGAAGGTGGGTGTCATCACCTGCCCGTCCTATTCCAAGCTCACCAACCGCTCGATGGCGATCATGCGCGTCGAGGTGCCTTACGCCGTTCAAGGCACGAAACTGCAGGTGAAGGGCAAGAACGTCAACGCACCGGCCATCGCCCACACGATCACCTTCGACGATCCGAAGAAGACGAAACGGACGGCGCAGGGCTGACGGCATGCTCGTACAAGGGATCAAAAGCAGGCCGGAATATAAGGGGCTCGACATTGATCCCCACGCGAAACGCCACCTCTTCGTCCTCGAGGGCGAAGGGGCGGCAGCCTTCACCGATCAGGTGGAGCTGAAGGGCAGGGATTTCCTCGCAAAATCGGAAATCCTCTATCTGGCCGCGGGTGCTGCGCCAAAGACCTACGACCTCACGCTCTCGGCCCTCTCACCCGATATCTTCTGGCAGGCGCCGACGCTTCAACCGCTGTTGTTTCGCCTGCGGGCCTGTCTTGAGCAGGCCCGGATGGGAACGCGGCTCTATATCGCCGGCACCGAAGGCTTCATCGGCCAGATCATGCAGGTGGCGCTCGAATTTGGCATCGATTTCAACTCGATCCGCACCGAACATCGCGGCTCCACCGCACGCCGGGTGCAGTGCGTGCACTGCAAGGGCATCACCGACAGCGTGACCACCAGCCCCTTTGCCTGCACCCATTGCGGACTTCTCTTGCTGGTGCGCGACCACTATTCCCGCCGCCTCGGCGCCTTCCAGGGCGTCAACATCGATGCGGAAGAACCGGGGACTGCGCCTGCCCCCGAGGAGATGTTCCCGTGAGCCTCAATACCGATATGCCTGTGCGGGTCGCCGATGTGACCGAGGTGACCGATCTGGTCAAACGCTTCCGCTTCGAGCGGCTGGACGGCCATCCCATGCCGTTCTTCTCCGGCGGCGCCCATGTCGTCGTCTCGATGAACGACAACGGCCTTCTGCGCCGCAATCCCTATTCGCTGATGTCCAACCCCGACGACAACAGCGCCTACGAAATCAGCGTGCTCCGGGTTCCCAATTCCCGCGGTGGCTCGGTCTTCATGCACGAACAGGTGAAGCCTGGTGACCAGCTGACCGTCAGCCAGCCGGTCAATCTCTTCGCGCCTGACCATCGCGGTCGAAAGCACATCCTGTTTGCCGGCGGCATCGGCATCACTCCGTTCATCGCCATGATGGAACAGTTCAGCCGCGACAATATCGCCTTTGAACTGCACTACGCCATCCGCTCCCGTTCGCACGGGGCCTACTGGCAGCAGTTGCTGGACCGTTACGGCCCGCGCCGGATCAAGATCTATGTCGACGAGGAAAAGACCTATATTCCCGTTGCCGAGATTGCCGACAACCAGCCGCTCGGAACGCATCTCTATGTTTGCGGCCCGGCCGGGATGATCGACGGCGTGCTGATGACAGCGCTGAAAGCCGGGTGGCCCAAGGAAAACCTGCATTCGGAACGTTTTCTGGCACCTCCCGCCGGCCTGCCGTTCCAGGTCTTCCTCGAAAAATCCGATATCCACATGACCGTCGGCGAGCATCAGAGCATTCTGGAGGCCGCCGAGGCCCACGGCTGCGACGCGCCTTACATGTGTCGCGGCGGCGCCTGTGGCCAGTGCGAAACCGCGGTCTCGTCCTGTGACGGCACGCTGGAACACAACGATATCTACCTGTCGGACGAGGAAAAGGCGTCCGGCAAGAAGGTCATGATCTGCGTCTCGCGGTTCAAAGGCCAGCAACTCGTTCTTCAACTCTAGCTTAAGGGGACCGGACAGATGACCATCACGTTCAGGAGCGAGACGTTCCGCGACGACTTCAGCTTCCGCAACAGCCTCTACAATATCAGGCGCTTCCCCTTCCCCTTCGATCGCGACGAATACATGTATTCGGTCAACATGGAGCCGCATGTGCGCGGCAAGGCGGACAGCGTTTTCGAAAACCTGATCGATGTCGACGAGCACTATGTCGCGGAGATGCAGGACCGGGCGATGGTGCTGAAGGAGGATCCGCTCCGCTGCCAGGCCCTGCCACACATGATGGCGGCGCAATGGGACACGCTGGAGCTTCTGATGGAGCATCAGGCGCAGGACTATCCCGAGCACTTCACGCTGGAAAAGAACGGCGACCGCTGGCGCTGGATCAACCGCCCGATGGGCATCGACGACACCTTCACCTTCGGCGACCCATCCACGCTTCCCTATCCGCCGATGGAATACATCACCCGGCAGGCCCAGGGCGATTTCTGCATCGTCGACCAGCGCGACAACAATCTCTGGATGGACGCCGGCATGGTCACCACCCAGGCCGACTGGTCGCTGGATTTCGACATCGGCATGAACTTCATGGAATGGCATGGGCCGGTACCCCTCGCCCATCAGATCGGCGTGTTCGAGCGGGCGCTGAAATTCCTGCTCAACCTGCAACAGGGCAAGCCGACCCGCCGCCTCAACTGGACGATGACCGTCAATCCACGGCTCGATACCTCGCCGGAAAACTACCACAAATGGGGACCGGACCGCACGACGGTGACGCCGGAGAACGTTGGGAACAAGATGCATCTGCGCGTCGAGTTGCAGAGCCTCTGGCGCCTGCCGCGCTCCAACGCCATCCTCTTCGTCATCCGCTGCTACCTGATCAGTCTCGATGAACTGGTGACCGTGCCGAAATGGGCTCGCCGCCTGCCGCGTGTGCTGCAAAGCCTGCCGCCCGAGATCGTCGACTACAAGGGCCTGACCCGCAACCGCCCGATCATGATCGACTGGCTGGCAAAATACGACGACGGGGCACCGACGAGCCCGGGGATCTATCCGGATTGAAACGTGGCTGCCCCTCATCAAGCAAAAATCGGCAACGACCGAGACACTGATAACGATGTAAAAAGGGAACAAACGTACATGACCAGAGTAGCCGTGATCGGCGCAGGGCCATCGGGCCTTGCTCAGTTGAGAGCCTTCCAGTCCGCCGCCCAGAAGGGCGCCGAAATCCCCGAAGTGATCTGCTTCGAAAAGCAGGCCGACTGGGGCGGTCTTTGGAACTACACCTGGCGCACCGGCCTCGATGAATATGGCGAGCCGGTGCATGGCAGCATGTACCGCTATCTCTGGTCGAACGGCCCCAAGGAATGCCTAGAATTCGCCGATTATTCCTTCGAGGAACATTTCGGTAAGCCGATCGGCTCCTACCCGCCCCGCGCTGTGCTCTGGGACTACATCAAGGGACGTGTCGAAAAGGCCGACTTGCGCAAATGGGTCCGCTTCTCGACCCCGGTTCGTATGGTGACATTCGATGAGGCGACCAAGAAATTCACGGTCACCGCCCACAACCGCATAGAGGACCGGATGTATGACGAGGAATTTGATTATGTCGTCGTCGCCTCCGGCCACTTCTCGACCCCGAACGTCCCCTATTTCGAGGGCGTGAAAACCTTCGGCGGTCGCGTCCTGCACGCCCATGATTTCCGCGATGCGCTGGAGTTCAAGGACAAGGACGTGCTGATCGTCGGCCGTAGCTATTCGGCCGAAGACATCGGCTCGCAATGCTGGAAATACGGCGCGAAATCGGTGACCACGAGCTACCGTTCCAAGCCGATGGGCTTCAAATGGCCGGAGCGCTTCGAGGAACGGCCTCTCTTGCAGAAGCTCGTCAACAAGACGGCCCATTTCGCCGATGGATCGACCAAGGACGTCGACGCCCTGATCCTCTGCACCGGCTATCTCCACCACTTCCCGTTCCTGCCGGACGACCTGCGCCTGAAGACTGCCAACCGTCTGTGGTCCGACAACCTCTACAAGGGCGTCGTCTACGAGGGCAATCCGCAGCTGATGTATATCGGCATGCAGGACCAGTTCTACACTTTCAACATGTTCGACGCCCAGGCATGGTACGCCCGCGATGTGATCATGGGCCGCATCGAACTGCCGTCGAAGGAAGAGATGAAGACGCACTTCGACACGTGGCGTGTCCGCGAGGAAACGCTCGAAGACGCCGAACAGATGATCTGGTTCCAGGGCGACTACGTCCTCGAGCTTCTGGAGGATACCGATTATCCGAAGTTTGACGTCGAGGGCACTAACCAGACCTTCATGGAGTGGGAACATCACAAGGCCGAAAACATCATGGGCTTCCGTGACAACGCCTACAAATCGTTGATGACCGGCACCATGGCACCCAAACACCATACTCCTTGGCTGGAGGCCATGGACGATACGCTGGAAGTTTATCTGAAGAACTGATCTTCGGTTCGATGGCGCCAAAGCCGAAGGCCATTTCAGTGGCCTTCGGCTCATGATTCGGAACAACGGAATATCATCCGGGAGGATCATTCCTCTTCCTGTTCACCCTCCAGCACTCATCGGGTTCCCATGGACTTTCTGAGCAGCGTTCTCGGTCGCATGAATGGTTTTCTTTATAGGTGTCGGGCGGACGAGCATTATACGATGCTGGAGATGACCGACGGCATCCAGCGGATCTTCGGCTATCCGACCGACGAGATCGTCGGCAATCGCGTGCGCACCTTCACCTCCATCATGTGCGAGGAGGACGTGCCCGCCATGGACGCGGTGGTCGGCAAGGCGCTGGAAAGCCATACCGACTGGACGCTCGAATACCGCATCCGTCACAGCAAGGGTCACTATCTCTGGGTAACGGAAACCGGTGGCGGGGTCTGGGACGCTGACGGCGAACTGCTCTATCTCGAAGGCAGCATCGTCAACATCGAGTCTCTCTACCAGCGCATCGACGAACAGACCGCCGACATGCGCGCGACGGCCGCGCGCACCGCTGAAATCCTGCATTCGTTGCGCTACCTGAAACTGCTCGCCGTCAACGCCGGCATTGAGGCGGCGCGGGCCGGAACAGCCGGCGCCGGCTTTGCCGTCCTTGCATCGGAAATGCGCGCCCTCGCCAATGATTCCGAAGCGGTCGCACGGCAGATTGCAACGGCGCAGGGCAAGTCGGGCTGATGATCCGCGACCAGAGTCGAGAACTCAAGACCGCGGCTTCAGCTTCTGCGGATCATAATGCGCAAAGGACACGATCTTCGCCGGCAGACGCTTCTGCTGGCCGTCCAGTTTGCCGACCTCGACGTCCGTACCGATCTCCGAATGCAGCACGTCCATCCGCGCCAGCGCGATCGTCTTCTTCAGGATCGGCGAGCGCGTCGAACTGGTGACGATGCCGACCTGCGCCCGGCCGATATGCACGGTATCGCCATGGCCGACACTTTCGTTGGCATCGATATCGAGACCGACGAGTTTGTAGCGGGGGTTCTCCTTACGCTTGATCAAAGCCTCACGACCGATAAAATCCTCGGTCTTTGACTTCAGCGGCACGGTAAAGCCGATGCCGGCCTCGAACGGGTCGGTCTGGTCGGAGAAGTCGTAGTGCGCAAACACCAGACCGGCCTCGATGCGCACCACGTCGAGCGCTTCCAGTCCCATCGGCTTCAGCCCATGCTTCTGGCCTGCTTCCCAGACCGCATCGAACACGGCAAGCGCATCCTTCGGATGACAGAAGATCTCGTAGCCAAGTTCGCCGGTATAGCCGGTGCGCGACACGACCACCGGTGCGCCCTCGAAATGGCCGATGCGGCCGACGGCGAAACGGAACCATTCGAGTTCGCCGATCGACGGCTGCGACGGCGCGGTCCAGATAATTTCCTTGATGATCTCGCGGCTTTTTGGCCCCTGGACGGCGAGATTGTGCATCTGGTCGGTGGAGGAGCGGACCCAGGCCTTGTAGCCCATCTTCTCCGCCTGCTCGCGCAGCCAGATGCCGCTGACGTCATCGCCGCCGATCCAGCGGAAATTGTTGTCCCCCAGTCGGAACACCGTGCCGTCGTCGATCATGCCGCCGTTTTCGTAGCACATCGCCGTATAGACCACCTGCCCCTGGGACAGTTTGCGGATATCGCGGGTGACGCAATATTGCAGGAGCGCCTCCGCATCCGGGCCTGTCACCTCGAACTTGCGCAGCGGCGAAAGGTCCATCACCACGGCCTTTTCACGGCAGGCCCAGTATTCCTCGATCGGTCCGTCATTGTTGAAGCGGTTGGGCAACCAATAGCCACGATATTCCGTCTGATTGCGCGTGAGCGCCGAGAAGCGCGGGTGGAAGGCAGTTTCCTGGGTCATTTCGGGCTCTGCATCAGGGGTCATTCGGATGGCAACGGCGCGCGAGAATTTTTCCTTGTCCGAATAGGTGCGGACGTGGATATCGGTCGGATCCCAGCCGTTGGCCGCATCAATATCGTCCGGGCAGGATGAGGAAACGCAGACGAGATCGGTCAACGCCCGCATCAGCACATAATCGCCTGGCCGCGACCACGGCTCGTCGAGATAGAGCTGATTATGGTGATCGACATTGGTGTTGTAGAAATAGTTGAGCGCTTCCCAGCCCTTGCGCGGTGCAACGCCATAGGGCGCCAGCGCATGGTTGAAGTTGTCGGTGCAGTTGACATGCCCCGGATAACCCATGTCGTCGTAGTAGCGCGAATTGCAGGCGGTGGCGAACGCATCATGGCGCCCGACCGTATCCTGCACGATCTCCACCAGCGGCTCGAAATCCCGGTCGAATGCCTTTGACGGCAGGCCCGGCATCGGGTAGCTGCGCCCGAGAAGCGTGCGCGTCACCGTCGCATCGAGCGCCCGGTCCAGCCCCTTGTCGACCTTGCGGGCCGAAAAAGCCTGGAAATCGGTACACTGCCGGCCCGAGACATCGATGACCTGAATGAACTCTCCGGCCCGTACGAAATAGGCCGAAGCCCTTGCCGCCTGGATGCGCAGGTCCTGTATCGGATCAGCCATCGGCTCCGGCAGCATCTCCTCGTAAGAACGTTCGATCGTTAAGCGGATGACCCGCAGTTCAAGCGCGGTCGCGGTATTCTGTGCCTCCACGTTCATCGGCGGCGCGGGAGCAGCGACGATCAGCAGGCCATCGAGCGCCATCGTCAAATCCGCAGATGCCCCCGGCGAGGAACTTTCGCCGAACAGTACCAGCGCCTGCGCGCCTGCGGGATCGACATTGCGCCGTTTCAAGGCGGCAAGCGTGCGCCGAACACTGTCCTCATCGCGCCCGAGAATCTCCAGAAGACCATCGGCTGATCTTGAAAAAGGGACGCCAAGCCCAGCCGCATTGAACCGGCCGGCCGCATCGACAAAGCTCACTTCGCAAAGCTGCCCGCCTTCGACATCCTTGACGGTAACCCGGTCGCCGGCAGCGACCTTTATCACCGTCGTGCCACGCCCCTTGACCCGGTAACGCTCGACGCCGGCTGGCAGCGCGGGCATGCCCGGCCGGAGAATCATGCTGGGTCTCGGCGGCATCAGGCTACCTGCAAATCGTCCGGAATTGTCCATCCTAGCTCCCACCCTGCTGCACAGGCGTTCCGATGGCCTGAAGGCGCCGCTTTGTGCACCGGCAATATGGCAAAACTATCCTACGGGAGGTCACGAAAAGCAAAGAGAGACTTGACCGAGAGGAAAAAAAATTCACTATGAGAATAAGTTGCGGTCGCGAAATTGAAAACGGGAACAGGTGGTGACACTGCGAAAACGCAGGCGCCATCCAGCGAAAAAACCGCAGCGGGAACCATCAATAAAGGGGACGCGCGGAAACGCGCTTCAAGACAAAACTGGTCGAGGAGACTGTTTATGGCATCTATCGTTGAGGCCGAGGGATCGGCCGCTGTCCCGGGCACCGGGTTGATACGCGCGCTGGACTGGAAAGGGGCATTCTGGGTCGCGGCCGGCGTACCGCCACTGGTGCTGTTTTCCATCGGCGGCATCGCAGGCACGACGGGCAAGCTCGCCTTCGTGGTCTGGATCATTTCCATGGTGATGGGCTTCCTGCAGTCCTTCACCTACGCCGAAATCGCCGGCATGTTCGGCAACAAATCGGGTGGCGCCTCGATCTATGGCGCCACAGCCTGGCTGCGCTATTCCAAATTCATCGCGCCGCTGTCGGTGTGGTGCAACTGGTTCGCGTGGTCTCCGGTTCTGTCTCTCGGCTGCGCCATCGCGGCGGGTTATATCCTCAACGCCCTGTTCCCCATTCCCGGCGCCGACTCGCCGGCCGTCATGGAATGGATCAATGCCAATATGGCAACGCTGACGGCCGACAGCCCGCGCGTCGCCGAATGGATCGCTGCCAATGCCGGAAAGACCCAGGCCGAAGCCATCTCGGCCCTGCTATCGACCGACGGCGTCGCGGCGTTGACGCCTGCAATCCGCAGCTGGTCGCTTGTCAGTTTCGACATTCCGTTCCTCGCCAACGCCAATCTCAACGCCACCTTCTTCATCGGCGGCTTCCTGATGCTGATCATCTTCGCGATCCAGCATCGCGGCATTCAGGGAACGGCAAGCGTCCAGAAATGGCTCGCCATCATCGTCCTGCTGCCGCTCCTGATCATCGGCCTCTATCCGATCTTCTCCGGCCAGATTGACAGCGCAAATGTCACCGGCCTCGTGCCCCCGACCGCAGCCTATTCCGGCTTGGACGGACTGTGGAACAATGGCGGCTGGACGCTGTTCCTCGGCGGGCTCTATATCGCGGCGTGGTCGACCTACGGGTTTGAAACGGCCGTCTGCTACACCCGCGAACTGAAGAACCCGAAGACCGACACCTTCAAGGCTATCTTCTATTCGGGCCTGCTGTGCTGCCTGTTCTTCTTCCTGATCCCCTTCACCTTCCAGGGCGTCATTGGCCAATCCGGCATGCTGGCAACGGGCGTCGTCGATGGCACCGGCATTGCAGAAGCGCTGGGAAGCCTCGTTCATGGTGGCCGGATCGTCACGCAGATCCTCGTCCTGCTCATGATCATGGCACTGTTTCTGGCCATCATGACGGCCATGGCGGGTTCCTCGCGTACGCTCTACCAGGGCGCGAAGGACGGCTGGCTGCCGAAGTACCTCGATCACGTCAATGAACACGGCGCTCCTACCCGCGCTATGTGGACCGATTTCGCCTTCAACCTCATCCTGCTCGCCATTGCATCGGACGTGGCCGGCTACTTCTTCGTTCTGGCCGTCTCCAATGTCGGCTACATCATCTTCAACTTCCTCAACCTCAACGCCGGCTGGATCCACCGCATGGATTCGGGCCATATCCAACGTCCCTGGAAGGCACCGACCTGGCTCATCGGCCTCAATACCGTTCTCGCCTTCGTCAACGCGCTGTTCCTCGGCGCCGGCGCCAAGGTCTGGGGTTATTCCAACGCGCTCTGGGTCGGCTTCATCTTCGCCGCCCTGATCCTGCCGGTCTTTGCCTATCGCCACTACGTGCGCGACGGCGGGAAATTCCCGGCGGGCGCCATGGAAGACCTCGGCCTCGTCGGCCAGGATCTCGGTGTCAAGAAAGCCGGCATCCTCCCCTATGTAGCGCTTGCGGCCGGCCTTGCCGTCGTTCTCGCCGCAAACGCTTATTTCCAGCTCCCGGCCTGACCTGATAGCAGCCAAACAAGAACGGGCCGCGCATCGAAAGATTGCGCGGCCCCTTCTGTTTCTCTTTGAGCACAATTCTTTGCGCCACTCAGTAGCACCGCTGATCTCGATTTTTTAATATGCATCACTGTAAAGACTACCCCCCATGCCCGTGATTGAGGAAACCTGCCGTGAAACTGTTGGACTGGCTGACAGGATATAAACCGGCGCCGAAGGGCGTGAACCGCCAATCGACGACAGCGCTTCGCAAGAATTTCATCGCCATTAATAGAAAGACTGCGCCATTCACCATACGTGATGGCAAGCCGGAAGGCGTCGATCTCGTCGCCGAATGGAAGATCGTTGATGCTCGCTGGTACGAACTATTTGCCAAGGCCGGGCTGCAAAGGGTGTTCAAGGTGCTGATGAAATTGGATGCTTCCAATTGTGAAGTCCGCGCGGTCGATCAGGAATGGTCTGTCGAATGGCGCGCCGGCATACCCACCCTTGCGTTGAGCGCTAGTGCGTTTCGCGGTCGAAGGTGGGAAAAAAGCTTCGACATGACCTTCGCCTTCAAGGAAGATTTGTCCTACGGCAAGGTTTACGAATATCGCTTCGATACCGCCGAAATAAAGACACCCCTAATTGACGCCGCGCATCGAGCTGGCTGGGGTTGGAGGGGCGTGGCGTTCGGGAAGCTGTAAGCCAGCATCCAAACCGCGCCGAGTAGCGGAGGACATTCGGCCAACGAAACGGCACCTTTTGCGGTCGAAGTGGTACGCCTGAGGTGATCCGTTGCGAGAGGAAAGGTCCTTCCGTCGCGAAACAACCGCCCGCAGTCGCCATCCATCGCGTGTTTCCGGATGATGCCGCGGGCTTGGAGCACTGCCCCAAGCCCTTGTTTTCGCTTATTTCGCAGCCTTGATCTTCGTGACTTCTTCTGCGCTCAATTCGCCAACCGTCGTCACCTCGCCATTGGTGATCTTCCAGAGGCGGAACGGGCCGGTGATATCGCCGTACTGGTCGAAGCTCACGGGACCGATAACGCCTTCGTATTTCACGGGCTTGCCATCCTTGATAAGCTGCAGAGCCTTGGCAAACTCTTCCTTGCCGGCATGGATTGGCGTGCCGCCTTCGGCTACGACCTCAGGCATGGCGGCCTTGATGGCCGCCGCATCCGGCTTGCCGGCCTTAGCAATGGCGAGAGCGACGATCGCGCCGGCATCGTAGGAGCGATCCGCAGCCGGAGCGGACGGAGAAATGCCGCCCGAGAACGCTTCGTAGTTGCTGTTGAAATACTCGGTCGATGCCGTCGGGCTGGTGCCGGACGACGTGCCATAGGCATTTTCGAGATATTGCGCGCCGACGCTTTCGATGAAGTCCTTCGAATTCATGCCGTCGTTCAAGAGGAAAGTCTGCTTGCCGCCGCCGGAGATCCAGGCACGCGCGATCGTTGCGCCGTCAACCGGCGTGCTGACGAGATAAAGTGCATCCGGCTCGCCCGCCATTGCGGCACTTGCCTCGGAGGAATAGCTCGACTGCTTCTCGTTATAAGGCGTGGTCGAGGTGATGGTGCCGCCGAGCTTCGTGTAGGCGGTGGCGAATTCTTTCACCATGTTGACGCCGAAGTCATTGTTGACGTTGATGATGGCGATCTTCTTCAGGCCCTGATCAACAGCGTATTTGGCGGCGGCGGTGCCCTGCAAGGCATCCGACGTGATGGTGCGGAAGAACACGCCATTGGTCTTGCCCTCGCGGCCCAGCTCGGTGAGCGTCGGCGACGACGAGGCCGGCGAGACCTGCACGACGCCGGCCGGCGCGGTGACGGAGGTCAGGATCGGGATAGAGACCGACGAGATGATGCCGCCGATAATGACGGGCACCTTCTTGATGTTGACGAGCTGGGTCGCCTGATCGACGGCAACGTTGCCCTGGCTCTGGCTGTCGCGCGTATCGGCCACCACCTTGCAGCCATCGACACCACCGGCATCGTTGAAATCACGGAAAGCCATTTCGACGGACTTTGCGCCCGCCTGGCCGTATTCGCCGGCAGGGCCGGTCAGCTCCATGACGAGACCGACGGTGATGTCGCAATCGGCTGCGAACGTTGGTGCCGTGGATGCCGCGAGCGCAGCGACCATGGCGGAAAGCAGAAATGTGGTTCTCATTGTTATTCCCCTTTGTTGAGATTGTATTTCATGATGCTGCCGTGGCGGCCCTCCCGGTCCCGCTCCAGCGTATAGACGTCACCATCCAGCGGATTTGCCTGGCGTAGGATCGCCTCGATCTCCGCCAGATCGGTTACCGAAAGCTCGATATCCGCAATCGCGAGATTGGACGGCAAATGGTCACGGTTGCGGGCGCCGACGATAACAGCGGCCACGCCCCGCTTGGTCAGCATCGCAGCGCTCGCGACAGTGGCAATATCCACCTGATGGCGATCGGCAATCTTTCTCAGCGTCGACAGCAGTGCCTGGAACAGGTCCCAGCCGCCAAAATCGTCGATGATCAGCTTGTATTTGGTCAGCGACCGGTTTTCGAGCGGATGCTCCGGCTCCGGCTGGTCGAGCCAGCGATCTCCAAGGAAGCCGCCGGCAACCGTGCCATAGCAGAACAGCGCAAAATTCTTCTCGGCCGCAAGCTGCACCATGCGCTTTTCCGGGCGCCGATCGAGCAGCGAATATTGCAGCTGCAACGAAGTGAACGGCACGCCAGCACCAACGATCGCCTCGATATGGTCGGTGTCGAAATTGGTGCCGCTGATCTTGCCGATCTTGCCGGCCTGATGCAGCTCCTTCAGCCAGCCCCCCGTTTCCAGCCAACCCGGGATGTCATAGGCCCACCAGTGGAACTGGACGAGATCGAGGCAATCGAGATTGAGGCGCTTGCGCGAGGTGTCGATGACACCCTCGACATAGGCCTTGCTGATAACGGGCAGCACCGCCAGATCCGGCACGAATTTGGTGTGCACGCGGATGCGCGACAGCGCCTCAGCTCCACGCAGGTTCTTGTAGGCCAAACGGAAGCGGCCGATCAGCTCCTCGACCCCGGTGTAGATGTCGGCGCAGTCGAATGTGGTGATACCGGCATCGGCAAAGGCGATCATGTCCTCGATGGCGATGTCGGCATCGATAGCGCCATGCCCGCCTGCCAACTGCCAGCCACCGCGGATGACGCGGGAGATGTCGTAGCCGGGCGCGATGGTGATGCGTTGCATGATGTCTGGCCTATTCGTCAATCAAGGGAACCGCTGTCGTCGCGGCATGGCTGAAACGGCGGAGACCCGTGCGGGTGATCCTGAGCCGAGTGGAACAATTCGGGTCCGGGCAGGCTATATCGGCATCCGTCGTCATCCAGTCGTTGCTATCAGTCGGGCGCTGCTTGGCAGCCAAAAGCGGCAGGACGGATGACAGCGAATAAATCGAAATGCCCTGCCCCGGCGGCAGATGCAGCATCTCGCCCTGCAGCTCGAAATGATCGCCGGGCTTTGCGCCGCAATAGACGGCACCGCCTTCGGGAATGATCACATCGACGCGCAGGTCGAACAGGTCGAAACCATCGTCCACGGGATCAGCCATGGTTCGCGCCCTCCGCAGTGACATCGGGCGCCGCATCCAGCCGCCCGCGGATGAGATCGAAAGACCGGCTGATATCGTTGGACAGCGACTGCATCGCGCCTTCCGCATCGCGTCGCTCCAGGGCGTCAATCAGCGCCCAATGGTGATTTGTCGCCGCCAGTCCTCCCTGCTCGTCATGGATATGCGCCGCCTTGCGAATGATCGCGCCCGACTGCAGCCACAGGCTCTCGACGATCGGGATCAGCACCTGCGAGCGCGCGGCGTGATAAATGTGGAAATGAAAGCGCTGGTTCAGCGCCGAGGTGACATGGCCGATGTCCTTGCCATGCTGGTCGAACGCCAGATCGCAATCGACATTGATCTGCTTCAGCACCGCAAAGTCGGCGGCCGTGAGGTTCGGCAACGCCAGCGCCACCATTTGTCCCTCGATCAGGATGCGGGCGCGGGCGAGATCGTCGAGACGATCGCGAGTAATCAGCGGCACGCGTACCGACCGGTTAGGCAGGGATTCCAGCGCCTGCTCGGAGACAAGCCGTCCCAGCGCCTCGCGCACCGGCATGGTGCTGGTTTGCAGCCGATCGGCGAGATCGACGATGCGCAGAACGTCGCCGGCATCGAACATGCCATTGATCAGCGAATTGCGCAGCTGTGCATAGACGCGATCCTGCAGGGTCTCGCGGCCGACCGGCGACAGGGCGTCGTCACGATCAGGGCCGGTCTCGAAGGCTTTCCTCATCTGGACAGACATCTCACCTGCTCCGCCCCACACCGCTTTTTTGGGTTGCATTTCTCCATGCAGTAAAGTTTGATCAAACATCATCGATCAAATCAAGAGACTTCTTTCAGCCATGCCCTCTCCCGTGCCCGAAGCCACATCGAACGCTGCGCCCGCTGCCAGAGCGGTCATCGATGCGCGCGATCTGGTGAAGACGTTTGACGGCAACACTGCCGTTGCCGGCATGTCGCTCAGGCTCGCGGCTGGAGAGATGCTCGGGTTGATCGGGCCGAACGGAGCGGGCAAGACGACGCTGTTCAATTTGATCGCCGGCAGTCTCAAGCCGACATCGGGCGAAATCTGGATTGGTGGCCTGGACGTTTCGCAGGAGAGCCCGGAACGGCGCATCGGCCGCGGCGTCGGGCGGACTTTCCAGATCCCCAAACCCTTTCTCGACATGACCGTGCTCGAAAACGTTTTGGCTGGCGCGCAGGCGCAGGATGGGGAAACCCTGCTCGCAAACTTCCTGCGCCCCGGCCATGTCCGGCGGCAGGAAAAGCTGGCGATCGACAAGGCGCGCACGCTCCTGGAATTCGTAACGCTATCCGGCCTTGAAGCCCAACCCGCCAGGGTGCTTTCCGGCGGCCAGCGCAAGCTCTTGGAACTGGCGCGCATCCTGATGGCCGATCCGCAGGCGATCCTGCTCGATGAGCCGGCAGCCGGCGTCAATCCTGCGCTGCTGGAGATCATCATTGAGCGCGTTCTCTCGCTCAACGCCGAGGGCAAGTCGATCCTGCTGATCGAGCACAACATGGACATGGTCTCGCGGCTCTGCTCACGCGTCGTCGCTATGGCTCTCGGCAAGCCGCTGGCCGAAGGCACGCCTGCGGATGTCGCCTCCAATGCCGCTGTGATCGAGGCCTATCTCGGGGCCGTGGCATGACGGTTCCCGCTCTTCAGACCAAGGCGTTGGTCGCCGGATACGAGCCCGACCTGCCGATCGTGCGCGGTGTCGATCTCTCTGTCGCGCCGGGGGAGCTATTGGTGCTTCTGGGGCCGAACGGCGCCGGCAAATCAACGCTGGTCAAGGCGATCGCCGGTGTCGTGCCCGTGCATTCCGGTAGCATCTCGCTCGGCAGCCGCGAGATCACCCGCGTTGCCGCCCACCGCAAGATCGGCGAAGGCCTCGCCTTCGTGCCGCAGACGGAAAACATCTTCGCGACGCTCACCATCCACGAAAACCTTCAGCTTGCTGCCGCCGTGCTGCCGAAACCCCAGCGCGCGGAAAAGATCGCAGCGCTCTACCGGCGTTTTCCCGATCTCGCGACAAAGCCTTCGCGGCTGGCCGGCGCGCTCTCTGGCGGACAGCGCCAGATGCTGGCGGTCGCGCGCGCGCTGATTGTCGATCCACCAGTGCTCATTCTCGATGAACCTTCCGCCGGTCTATCGCCGAAAATCGTGGCGGAGGTCTTTGCGATGCTGAAGAAGATCAATGCCGGCGGCGTCACGGTCATTCTGGTCGAGCAGAACGTGAAGGCGGCGCTGGCGATTGCCAGCCGCGCCGTCATTCTGGTCGAGGGCAAGATCCGCCACGAGGGCGAAGCGTCATCGCTGCTAGGTGATCCCATCATCGCCAAGCTCTATCTCGGCGCATCACAGCCGCAAAAGGCAGAGCAGCCATGAACCTGCAATTTCTGATGGATGGCCTGATTGCCGGCGCGATGATTGGCCTCGGTGCCATCGGCGTAACATTGACCTATTCGATCCTGCGCTTTGCCAATTTCGCCCATGGCGAACTGCTCTCCTGGGGCGCTTATCTGGCGCTTGCGGTGAGCGGTGGTCTCGGCCTGCTTTCAACCACGCTGACGAAGCCCATCGGCCCGTTCTCCTTCGGCTGGTCCTTGCCGCTCGCAGCGATTGTCGCGATCATTCTGACGGGCATGCTCGCGCTCGCCGTGGACGCCGTGCTGTTCGGCCGGTTGCGGGCGCGTGGTAGCGCCGTGATCATTCTGGTGATGGCGAGCTTCGGCGCTTCACTGGCGCTGCGCAGCCTGCTCGAATTCATCTTCACCTCGAAGCCGGCTTACTACACCAAGGCGCTGCAGATCGCAGTTCAGATCGGCGGCGGCCTGCGCGCGACGCCGGATCAGCTTCTGTCGCTCGGCGTCGCGCTGGTCGCCGTCATCGCCATTCACCTGCTGATGACCCGCACCGACATCGGTCGCTCGATGCGGGCCGTCAGCGAAAATCCGGCGCTTGCGGGCATTGCCGGTGTCGATGTACGCCGGGTGATCCGCGTCGTCTGGTTCGTTGGTGCGGCACTCGCCTGTATCGCCGGCGTCATGACCGGGCTCCTTGTGCAGATCCGCCCCTATCTCGGCCACGACCTGTTGCTGCCGCTGTTTGCCGCAGCGATCCTCGGCGGCATCGGCAGCGTGCCTGGTGCAATGATCGCCGGGCTGATCGTCGGCCTGTCCGAGGCAGCCGCCGTGCAACTGGTCGGTGCGGAATGGCGCGCCGCCGTCTCCTTCGTCATCCTCGTTGCGGTTCTGCTTCTGCGCCCGCGCGGCCTGTTCGGGAGGGCGGCATGAGCCTGGACTTGATCGCCTACGCCGCCTTCTTCCTGACGATGGCGCTGACCTATGCCATCATGTGCCTCGGCCTTAACGTGCAATGGGGCCAGACTGGCCTTTTCAACGTCGGCATCGCCGCGTTCGTCGCGATCGGCGCATACGTCTCGGCCTTACTGACGACACCCGACGCTATCGACAGGGTCGGCGGCTTCGGCCTGCCGATTGCCGTGGGTTGGATCGGAGGCGCGCTTGCCGCGGGCATCGCCGCCTGGCTGGTTGGCGCACTCACCATACGGCTTCGATCAGACTATCTCGCCATCGCCACGTTCGGCGTTGCTGTCACGGTGCAGCTTTGCGTGCTTAACCTGCAACCGCTGACAGGCGGCGCCTTCGGCATCGGCTTCATTCCGCGGCCGTTCGGCAGTCTGGCGGGTGACCCGCTCGCCTTCGGCCTTTCCAATCTCGCGCTGATGTCCGCCGTCGTGCTGGCACTTTACCTCGCGCTCCAGCATCTGGCCAAAAGCCCGTGGGGCCGCGTGCTCCGGGCGATCCGCGAGGACGAGACGGCGGCGCAGGCGCTCGGCAAGCGACCGATCCGTTTCCGGCTGCAAGCCTTTACCATTGGCGGCGCTGTCATGGGGCTTGCCGGTGCCGCGCAAGGCCATTTCATCGGCTTCATCGCACCTGATAACTATCTGCCGATCCTGACCTTCCAGGTCTGGGCCATGCTGATCGTCGGTGGGTCCGGCAACAATCGCGGTGCGATCCTCGGCGCAGTGCTCGTCTGGGGCCTCTGGGCGCTGTCGGCCGCCGCCGTCTCTGCTTTCGTGCCGCCGGAGCAGCAGGCACGCGCTGCATCCCTGCAGATTGTTATGATCGGGGTCGGCCTGTGCCTGATCCTCCTCCTGCGCCCCCGCGGCATTCTCGGCGCTTCGAATGCGCTGGCATCGCTCACGCGCAAGCGCACACAGAAATCCAAGGAATAAAAACCATGTCGCAAGTTCCGGATCGCATCGCGCTCACAGAAGACCTCTCGATCAGCCGGATTGTCTGCGGCCTGTGGCAAGTCGCAGACATCGAGAAGGGCGGCACGACCATCGATCCCGAAAAGGGCGCCGATGCGCTGCAGGCCTATGCCCGCGACGGCTTCGATACATTCGACATGGCCGATCACTACGGCTCGGCCGAGCTGATCACCGGCCGGTTGCTGGCGCGTTATGAAGGCGGCAATCGACCGGTCGCCTTCACCAAATGGTGCCCCGAGCCCGGTCCGATGACCACGGATGTGGTACGTCGCGGCGTCGAGGAACGTCTTAAACGGCTTGGCGTGAACAAGGTCGATCTGCTTCAGTTCCATTGGTGGAGCTTCGAGCATCCCGGCTGGCTCGACGCCCTGCACCAGATGCAGCGCCTGCGCGAGGAAGGCCTGATTGGTGCGCTCGGGCTTACCAATTTCGACGCCGGGCATCTGGCACTGGCGCTGGCAGATGGCATCGAAATCACCACCAATCAGGTTTCGTTCTCGCTGGTCGATCGCCGGGCAGCCGGAGGCTTGTCGGATCTTTGTGCCAAAAGTGGCGTCAAGCTGCTGGCCTATGGCACGCTCTGTGGTGGCTTTCTCTCGGAAAAATGGCTCGGCCAACCGGAGCCCGCTGAAATCGCCGATTGGAGCCGCTCGAAATACAAGCGCTTCATCGATACCGCGGGCGGCTGGGAGGCGTTTCAGGACATTCTGCGTGCGGCCGGCAACATTGCGGCAAAGCATCAGGTCTCGATCTCGAACGTCGCCAGCCGCTGGGTTCTCGAGCACCCCTCCGTTGCCGCAACCATCGTTGGTGCGCGCATCGGCGAAAACGAACATCGCAACGACAATCTCAAGGTGTTTTCCTTCACCCTTGATAGCGATGACCACGCGGCGCTCGACGCCGCCTTTTCAGCGACACAACCCATTCCGGGCGATTGCGGCGACGAATACCGCAAGCCGCCTTTCCTGACGGCCTCAGGTGATCTCAGCCACCATCTGGACGCAATTCCGTCGATCTATACCGCTGTCGCTGTGCCCGGCAGACCGGGCCGTTCACGCGTTTCATCCGGCAGCATCTGGGAGCCCATCGCCGGTTACAGCCGTGCGGTCAGGATCGGCAACCGCATCCTCGTTTCCGGCACCACCGCGACCCATGGCACGGACCGTTGCGTCGCTCCCAGTGATGCCGGGGCACAGGCAACCTACATCCTCGACAAGATTGCCGCGTCCATCTCCGCGCTCGGCGGCAGCATGGAAGATGTTATCCGCACTCGCATCTATCTGCGCGACGCCAACCGGTGGGAGCCTGTTTCACGCGCCCACGGCCGCGCCTTCTCGTCCGTGCTGCCGGCCAATACGCTGATCGAGGCCGGAAACCTGATTGGGGACTACGAGGTCGAGATCGAGGCGGAAGCACTCTGCGATTGAGCGGGAACATCGCTGCCGCAACCCCAGAACACCAACAGGTGTGGCGACGTTCTCAGGCCCGCGTCAGTTACACTATATCCGCGCTTACGGAATCAAGTCTTTCTCAACTGCCTTGTGTACCACACAATGATCAGCGAGAGGCTCACGAAGAGGGCCGCGGCGAGGATAACCGAGGCCACCGCAAGTCTGGGCGTGCCGGCCGAGCGAAGGCTTAGCCACATCAATACCGGCAACGTTTGCGTGTCGCGCGTCGTCAGGAACAGAGCCATGACGAATTCGTTGAGCGAGATCACGAAGGCAAACAGCGCCGAGGAGATGATGCCGGTCGAGACGGACGGCAGGACGATTTCGAAGAACGTCTGAAAGGGCCGCCCTCCCAGATCATACGACGCTTCGACAATGCGATGGTCAACGGTGCGGAACGTGGCTTCCATCAGCATGAAGACCAGCGGCATCGCCCAGAGCGAATGCGCAAGGATGACCAGCATACGTGAGCCATAGATATCGACACCGAACATCGATACGTCTCCGAAGGCCATCGCGACGCCGAGCCCGAGCACGACGCCCGGCATGAAGAGCGGCAGCATGATCAGCAGGTAGACGAGCGGCTTGAAGGCGAAGGTGAAGCGTTCGAAGGCCCACGCGGCGAGTACGCCGGATACGGTCGAGATGAGCGTGGTGCCGAGCGCGATTATGACGCTGCTCTTCAGTGCATCGACCCATTGGGGACTGTTGAAGAAATCCGCGTACCAACGGAGCGACCATGCCTTGATCGGAAACCGGATCACCGCAGCATCGTTGAAGGACATGACCAGCGTCACGACCACCGGGATCGCGATATAGGCGATGATGAAAAGGGTGAAGGTGAGCGTCAGGATGCGCAACACGACGGCATCCATCCTCGCTCGTGCGATCGGAGCAACGTGGATATCTCGGGTCGGAACAATCGAGGTGTCAGCCATTGAGCACCGTCCGTTTCGACGACAGCAGGCGGATGATCATCATGACCACGGCTACCCCCAGCGTCAGCACCATCGAGAATGCGGCAGCGCGAGGCCAGTTGTGCTTGCCCAGCATCTGTTCCTGGATCAAGTAGCCGATGGTCCAGAGCGTGTCGGGACCGAGTGCAGACGGCGTCGCATAGGTGCCGACCGCCCAGATGAAGGATTGGGCGAAGGAGGCTGCGATACCGCCCTTGGTCAACGGCAACAGCACTTCGTAGAAGGTTCGCACAGGCGCCGCGCCCAGATCGGCGCTCGCCTCAAGAACCTTTTTGTCGACCCCGTCGAAGATTGACAGCAGGATGAAGAAGCAGAATGGCAAGGTGACATAGGTGAGGCCGACAAACGCGGCGAACTCGGTGTACATCAGGCTGATCTTGTCCGTGATCAGGCCAGAAGAGACGAGTGCGTAGCTCAGCAGGCCGTTCTTCGGGAAAAACATCCACCAGCCGAAGATGATCGAGATCTCCGAAATCAGCAGCGGGCAAAGCGCGAGTGCGATAAAGGCCAGCCGCCAGCGTTTCGGTTTCAGCCAGACCAGCATGGCGAAGACATAGCCGATAATGACGGTGACGATAGATGAGATCAGCGCCAGCCGCATCGTCGTCCAGAGCGCGGCGCTGAAGGTCGGGTCGGTCAGCATGGCCGCGTAGTTGTCCAGAGTGAACCCCGGCACAAAGAAACGCTGGTCGATATGCTCGTTGAAGCTCATCCGTCCCATGAAGGCGATCGGCAGGCCGAAGAAGGCGATGGCGATCAGCAGAGCCGGCGACATCAAAAGCCACGGTGTCAACCGCACGCGCCAGTTCGGTTTTCGCCGCATGGCGATGTTATCGGCTGCGGCGCTCATTGATAGACCATCATGTCTACAGTCTGCCAGCCGATGTCGACGAAATCGCCCGGTCGATGCGCGATCGCACCGGGATGATCGGCAAACAGCTCCAGCTTGCCGGCCTTGAAATGGTAACGATGAACGTCGCCAAGGAACTCTGTGAAGTCGAGCCGCGCCCTGAGGCCGTTCTGCATGTCGGTGCGGCCAAGATACAAGCGGCTCGGCCTGACATAGAGGCGCCATGAACCTTCGCTGAGGGGCGTTGAAAGGCGCAGGTCAAGCGGCGTGCCATCGCTGTCGGCGGCAGTGCCCGCCGAAACCTGCGCCCGAAGGCAGCAACTCTCGCCGATGAAGGTGTAGACGAATTCGCTGGAGGGCTCGCCGAACACCTTTTCCGGACGGTCGATTTGCTCGATACGACCGCTGCGCATCACGGCAACCCGGCTCGACATCGCCATTGCCTCGCCCTGGTCGTGGGTAACGTAAATCGCGCTGAAGCCGATCTCGTCATGCAGTCTTTTGATTTCGGCCCGCAATTGCAGCCGAAGCGACAGGTCCAGCGCCGACAGCGGCTCGTCGAACAGCAGGATAGCCGGACGGACCACCATCGAGCGGGCGAGCGCGACACGCTGTTTCTGTCCGCCGGACAATTGCGCCGGATAGCGTTCCTCGTAGCCGGAAAGGCGGACCACATCGAGCGCTTGCCTAACGCGCGAAGAGATATCGGCCTTTGAGACACCCCGCATGCGCAGGCCGTAGGCAACGTTTTCGGCCACGGTCTTGTGCGGAAAAAGCGCACCCGTCTGAAAGATCGTCGTCGTGTCCCGCTGATAGGCCGGCAGGTGATCAACCCGGCTGCCATTGATGCGGATCGCACCGGCATCGGGCTGCTCGAAACCGCCGATCAGCCTGAGCGTGGAGGTTTTTCCCGAACCCGAAGGCCCAAGGAGGGTGACGAACTCGCCACGCCTTACATCAATGGAAACATCATCGACGGCCACGACGCCACCAAAGGCGCGCCGGATGCCATCAAGTTCCAGTGCATTCATGCTTGCCAAGACAATCAACTCCGCATCGAAAAGCGCGAAGCGCCGCCGCGGGCGCTTCGCGAGAGGGCAGGATCAGCCCTCGGTCGTCCTGGTGATAGTTTCCTTCATGCGGACGCTATAGGCATCCCAGTTGGGGCCAAACTTGTCCCAGCCATCGATGCCGAAGAGCTTGTAGGTATTGCGCAGCGCCTGCTCGTCGCGCGGATAGCTCTGCCAGTGCGGCGGCGGTTCAAGGCCCCGGAGCGACATGAAATCCGTCGAGGCATTGAGGAAGCTCTGCTGCGTTTCCTTCTCGAGCAGGTAGCTCATGAACAGGTCGCTCAGTTCGGAATGCTTGGTACCGCGAACCTTCATGAACCAGTTGGTGTAGGAAGCCGTGCCTTCGTCAGGGATCGCAGCCTCGAAATCGTCGCCGTATTCCTTGATGAAACCAAAGGCGTCGGCGGAATACATCATCGCCACCGTCGCCTCTTCTTGCGTCATGAGATTGGTCAGCTCCGCGCCGTCCTTGTACCACTTGGCGACCTTGAGCTTGTCGAGTTCCTTGAACAGAAGCTCGGCTTCGGCCGGCGTGCCGAACACTTCGTCAATGCCGGGCTTGGCCTGCGAGAGCAATGCGGGAATGCAGAGATCCCAGTAGAATGCGGAGGCGTCGAGGGTCGTCTTGCCTATGGCCTTCTCGTCCCAGAAACCCTTCCAGCTGTTGGGCTTGAGCCCACTCGACTTGGCCGTCAGCATCCAAAGCGAACCCGTACCGAATGGTACGCCGTAGTCCTTAGCTGCGCCGCGATTCTCGTCGAACCAGGGATAGATGTTGGCATTTCCGGGAAACTTCGATCGATCTATCTTGGTGAAGACGTTCTGCGCCATGCCGGTCGTGGTCGTGTATTCGTCGGCAATGGTGATGTCGAAGGGCGGATTGTCGGCGGGTGCGGCGACGATCTGCGCAATCATCTGGTCCCAGCCACCGACGGTCTCGACCTTGGTGCCGTATTTTTCGTTGAACGATTTGACCACCGTATCGCGGAAGCTGAGTTCGTGATTGCCCGACCAGGACACCGCGATCAGCTCTTCGCCGGCAAAGGATGTCTGGGCCGAGGCGATGCCGGCACGTCCGAGGATGGCCGGCGCACCGATGACCGCGGCCGCCCCGAGCGCCAGCTTCATTGCATCGCGGCGGTTGATGCCGTTTTGGAAGTCGTCGAATGCCATAAAATTCCCTCCAGTTTGTTCAAGAGAGGCTGCCGACGTTCTGCCGGTCCGGCCTCGTTCACCCATGTATTTTCTCGAATTTCCTCATTGCGGTATCTGAGCAATGGTCGTTCCTGTCGGCTTACAGCGCTGCTCCGACCTTCAATCCTTCGTAGACCGCCTCCTCCGCGGTCCGGGGCGCCATGCTGTCGCCGATGACATGCAATTCCGGCACGCTGCCTGCCATTATCGTGCTCAACTCGTCCACCGGCTCGTGCCCGAGACAGAGCACCAGCGTGTCAATGTTTTCAAACAACACGGGCTGCTCGCTTACGGTGTGCTGCATGTAGACCGTGCCGCCATCGCAGCCGTAGAGCCGGGTATAGGGCGTGACGCGGACGCCGATCTTGTGCAGCTCGCCGGCAATATTATCGCGGACATAGAGCGGCAGCAGTTCGCCGGGATGCGTGCCGTTGACGGCGAGATCGACGCTGCAGCCCTCATTGACCAGCCGTTCGGCAATGCCCGGACCGATCCAGTCACAGCGCCAGTCGGCAACGACCACGCGACTGCCGGTCTTCACCTGGTTCTTCAGAACCTGCCAGGCATTGACGACCTGTACGCTGCCGTCGTCAGTGAGTTCCGGCAGATAGGGTTTGGCGCCCGTCGCCAGGATCACGGCATCAGGCTTTTCCGCGGCAACCAGCGCCTGATCCACCCTGGTATTCTTCACGACACGCACCTGCGCCAGCTCAAGCTCTCGGGAGAGATTGGTGACGATGCCACCGAACTCGGCACGACGGGGGAGTTGCTGGGCGAGCAGCGCCTGCCCGCCAAGCTGGGCGGAGGCTTCATAGAGCGTGACCTGATGGCCGCGCGCGGCAGCGATCGCCGCAGCCTTCATGCCCGCCGGCCCACCCCCGACCACCATGACCTTCTTCGGGCGGGCTGCCGGGTTGAGCTTACCGAATTTCAATTCGCGGCCAGTCTCGGGATGCTGGATGCATGAGATCGGCACGCCGCGATGAAAATGGCCGATACAGGCCTGGTTGCAGGCAATACAGGCGCGGATATCGTCGGTCCGGCCTTGCTCGGCTTTCGCGGGCATTTCGGGATCGCAGATCAGCGCGCGGGTCATCCCGCAGACATCGACCGAACCCTCGGCCAGCACCGCTTCAGCCTCCTGTGGCTGGTTGATACGGCCTGCCACGAAGACCGGGATACCGAGCGCCTTGCGGAACCGCGCCGCGTCGCTGGCGAGATAGGCGTTGCGATAGGCCATCGGCGGGACGATATGCACGGCACCACCGAGCGACGCGGACGTGCCGGCCGTGACGTTGACGTAGTCCAGCAAGGGTTCCAGCCGACGACAGCTTTCCAGCGCCTCGTCCACGGCGAGACCATGCTCGTCGCGCTCGCCGCTGCTGATGCGCATGCCGATGACGAAATCGTCCGAGGTTGCCGCCCGCATCGCCTCAAGCGCTTCGACAGCGAAGCGAAGCCGGTTTTCCAGAGAGCCGCCGTATTCGTCGGTGCGGCGGTTGACGCGCGGGTTGAAGAACTGCGCGGGAAGGTAACCGTGGCTGGCAACGAATTCCACGCCATCCAGCCCGGCTCGGTGCATCCGTCGCGCCGCCTCGCCGTAACCGGCAACGATCTCGTCAATCATGCGCTTGTCCAGCTGGCGCGGCATGACGCGAAAACGTTCGTTTGGCGACACCGAAGGGGCATAGGCCACCGTCAGCAGACCATCGCCGCCTTCCATGATCTCGCGACCGGGATGGAAGAGCTGCGAGAAGATCCGACAGTCATGCGCATGACAGATATCCGCCAGCTTGCGGTAGCCTTCGATGCAATCGTCTTCCGTCGCCATCAGCATGTGCGAGGTATAACGCGCCGTCTCGTGGACACCCGCAACCTGGCTGATGATCAGCCCGGCACCACCCCGCGCACGGGCTTCGTGGTAGGCAAGCAAAGCCTCGTTGACCAGGCCATCCGTCGGCAAGGTCGTATCGTGGCCAGTGGACATGATGCGGTTCTTGAGCCGCGCACCACGAATCTGCAGGGGTTGAAACAGGTGCGGAAATGCGGAAGTCGTCATGGAAGTTGAAAGCGCCTCTGGTCTAACGTTCGAATAGATCAGGCCTTGATCGTGCGGGTGCGCCAATCGACGGGATCGAGCGCATAGAACACGGTCGCTCCCTCGCCTTCGTAGGCAAGTTCAGTGCCCTTCGGCACCCAGAGGACATCGCCCGGCACGGTGTCGAACACCTCTTCGCCGACGCGCAGCCGGAACCTGCCTTCGAGCGTGACAATCAGCTCGTCGTAGAGAACGGTCCAGGCGATGGAACAGGCGTCGAAGCGAGCGATACCGGCACCCATGGTCGTGCTCAGCTCCGGACCGACCAGCCGCGAAATGGTCGCGCGTCGGGGATCATCCCCATAGGGCTCGAAGACCCGTTCCGACCGCTTGAAATGGACAACCTCAACCATTTGCCTCTCCTCTTCCAATCAGCAAACTGCAAATCTCATATTTTGTCCATAGTAAAAAAATTACATATTTTTTTACTATGGACAAAATATTCCGCCATAAATGACAATCAGGTATAAATCAGGAGGCATCAACCCGGCGCGGAAGAATATGGCGATTGGCGTCGGGCATGGTTCACCCAAGTGGATGTTCGCATCTTGCGGCACGGGCGCGGATCGGCAACAAGAGCGACAAGCACATTTGGCCCAATCGGGGTGTTCGCCGCCACGCGGCCCATCCAACCAGGAGCAAGCATGGCGTCTGAGGGCAATCTTGAAACTGAAGCGGGCAGCGCGGTCGAGGATCCAGTCCTTGGTGAGCGCATTCGTGGCCTGCGCAAGCGGCGCGGGATGACGCTTTCTCAACTGGCGGAGACTTGCGAACTCTCAACGGGCTACATCAGCCAGATCGAGCGCAACCTTGCATATCCGTCGATCCCGGCCCTTGTGAAGATCGCCCGAGGCCTTGGTGTCACCGTGCAATGGTTCTTTGCCGGCGCCTCGCCGGTTGCGCAGGAGGAACACGGCTACGTGGTGCGCAGCGGCAATCGCCTGAAGATCCAGTACGAGCACGGCATCATCGACGAACTGGTTACGCCGAAGATGAGCCTTCAGGTGGAGATGATCTACACGCGCCTGCCACCGGGCACCGAAAGCGCCGAAAGCTACGCAAACGCAGCCGACGGCGTGGGTTTCGTCATCTCGGGCGAACTCGAAATGTGGGTCGGCGAGCGCCATTTCCATCTCCATGAGGGAGACAGTTGCTCATACTCCTCCGGCGAGCCGCACCGGTATCGCAACTCCGGCGCGCGAGAAGCAATCGTGATGTGGGCGATAAGTCCTCCGAGCTTTTAACGAAACGCCCGGCGCCGCAACAGTGGACCTCCGATAGTTTTCGAATATCCTGAATCCGGAAACAGCTCATACTTGTCGCCGCGCCGGATAACCGTACCACGCAGAGGCTGTGCCCTAGAGTTTGTCAGGGAAAAGTGGGAAGCGATTTTCCCGAAAAGACAAACGAAAACAAAAGAATCTAGAGGATGTCTGGTTCAATCCGAACCAGACATCCTCTGCGCGAATACCTTGCTCTACTGAAGCTGCGGCCTCTTCAGGAAGCTGTCTCGATCGGCGGATTTGACCCGGAGCCAGGTCTCGCGGCCCTCGCGCAGTACTCGTAATGGTATCTCCGCACCGGCCGCTCCGCTTTTCCAGACATGCCGATAGAAATCGGCCAGCCCGGAAATCTCTTCGTCACGAACTTCCGAAATGATGTCCCCGCCCTTCATTCCTGCCTTCGCTGCAGGGCCGTCAGGCGCCACACTCACCACAACGACGTCGCCATTGCTTTCTGCGGTAATCGCTCCCAGCCAAGGGCGCGGGGGCTTGTCCACTTTTCCACGGGTGAGCAAATCGTCGAGGATTGGGCGCAGCAGGTTGATGGGGACCACCATATTGATGTCGGACGTATCCGCCCCTCGGCTCATCTCAAGTTTCAGAGAACCGACGCCCAGGAGCATGCCGTTCTGATCGACGAAGGCTGCTCCGCCCCACGACGGATGCGCAGGCGCGGTAAAGAGTGCTTCATCGAGAAGGTATTCCCAATATCCCGCGAATTCCTGCTTGGCGACGATCATCGCCTCGGTGGTTTGTCCATGGCCGTCAGCAGCAAGAACCGGATCACCAAGCTTTACCTTCGCACTGTCACCAAGAACCAGTGCCGGGCAATCCAGCGGACCAAGCGCCTGGATGAGGCCGAACCCCGTTTCCTGGTCATATGCGAGAGCATGCCCCGGCACGACCCGCCCGCCTGTGGCCGTCAGCCACACTTCCTCAGCCTCTGTTATCAGATACCCAATCGTCAGCACGAGCCCGTCCTCGCGGATCACGATGCCGCTACCTTCTCGAAGAGTGCCGAGAGCCGGAGCTGTGAATGCACCATCGGGAATGGCCGTACGCACCCCCACGACTGACCTCAAAATTCTGGCTTTATCCATGTTATCATTCCTGACGCAGGCTCCTAAAGTATAGAGGTATGCACGGAGGCGAGCTGTCGCAAGTGCACGATCTGGTCGCCCTACCCGATGCGCCCAGCACTGCTGAGTGATATTGACCTATATGGGAGAAATGCGTGCGCAAGTCAGGTGCATCGGTTGCATAGCCGAATGATGCCAACACATGACGGTCTTCACGTCTTTGCGGACGGTTCTTTCGAACCGAATTCGGGATATGGCGGGTGGGCGTTCGCCGCATATCGCGATGGTGAAGAGATCGCTTCAGTTTTCGGCGGAGGCGCGAATTCCGCAAACAACGAGATGGAGGTGTCCGCCGTGCTTAAGGCAGTCTCATGGATCAACACTCACGCGCGCGCAGAAGATGCCGTGGTCTGGTCCGATTCCGTCTACGCGGTTACAGGCAGCAATCAATGGCGGCATATATGGAAAAACAACGGCTGGAAAAAGATCGTTGCAAACAAGAATAAGCGCGGTCGAACTGTTCCCTTTGTCAAGCTCTGGCAGGAACTTGATTTTCAGCTCCTACAAAATCCAAAGGTATCGGTTGCATGGTGCAAGGGCCATGTAGGAATTCCCGGCAATGAAAAGGCGGACGAACTTGCAGATTGCGGCAGCATGTTAGCCGCACGGTCGAAAGCCGCGACGAGGTGACCGTGTCATCAACTATTCTGCAGACAGGCGACCTTGTTTGGTTTCACCCCACCTGGACCATGAGCGGCCATCTCTTCCACTCGACAAACGATACGATGCGCAACCTTCTCACTGGGCGAGGCGCAAGACCGCGTTCAACGAAGTAGGGGAGACGGATCCTCTCCATTTGCCTGACGCAATTGTTTAATCACCTTGTCCATGGCATCCAGTACCTCGACAGTGCCGTAGCCCCGCATGTTGGCCATCTTGATGACTTCCCGTACGGCGTCTCCGATCGCCTCCTGACATTGAAGATCGCGATCTGGATGTGCAGCCGGGAAGCGCGACGAAACGATATGCATCACTCCCTCCTGTATTTTCAATATTAGACTATGCTCATTCTCATGGGAGTCGAGCTACACAGCGCAAGAAGAGTCCAAAATCAAGAGGTAACCAACTATTGGCTACGTGGGACCCTATTTTCTATGCCCGCGCGAAGGCCCAAGATTAAACCAGATTAAAATAGCTGCGTGCCTCGCGCGGCGCTTGCGGTATCCCAGGCCGCGCACGAAATTTCTCAAAAGGCGCCAGCTGCCAGACCCTCGTCTCTCAACAGGCGCGCGTTTTCGAGTGCTGATGCATGATGACACATGACGTGGATCTTGATCTCGGTTTTGACGGAGATGACACGGTGTCTTCTCCGTCAAAGCCACTCTTTCTTGCTCCGCCCGAGCCTATCGACAAGATAAGGCGCCCCCACCGTCGCCAATGTTGGCCATCCGGCGAAGCGTCACCTGCAACCTTCTTATACAGCGACTCGAAAGTGCCGACGATCGTCAACCCGTCAGTCCAAGCATTCACATTATGTCAGGCACGATATTGCGCTCGCTGTGATCCTCTACGTAGTCATCCGGCCGCTTCTGACGCTTCCCGAGGTCGGGCTCTTCGAACTTGATCTCCTCATAGGGGATCGATTTCAGGATATGCGAGATGCAGTTGATCCGCGCCCGTTTTTTGTCATCTGACGGGACGATCCACCACGGTGCGTGCAGGCTGTCCGTTGCCCGCAGCATTTCATCATAGGCCCGCGTATAATCCCACCATTTGCCATAGGATTCCACATCCATCGGGCTGAGCTTCCACTGCCTTAACGGATCGTTGATCCGGCGACGGAAGCGGCGCTCCTGCTCATCCTCGCTGACGGTCAGAAAATACTTGAGCAAGATGATCCCGCTTTCGATGATCGTTGCTTCGAAGCGTGGCGCGATTTCCAGGAAACGGCGGACCTTTTTCTCACTCGTGAAGCCCATAACCCGATCGACACCAGCGCGGTTGTACCAACTGCGATCGAAAATCACGATCTCGCCGGCCGCCGGCAGGTGGGCGATGTAGCGTTGTATGAATATCTGGGACTTTTCTCGGTCGCTTGGCGCTGGCAGGGCGGCGACGCGGAACACGCGCGGGCTTACTCGCTCCGTGAGCCTCTTGATCACGCCGCCCTTGCCGGCAGCATCCCGCCCTTCGAAGATAATGACCACGCGCGCGCCGGATGCCTTGACCCATGCCTGCAGATGAGCGAGCTCAATCTGGAGTTCGTCCATCTTCTTCTCGTAGCTTTTGTTCTTTTTCCTGTCCTCGCGCGCTTCTAATGTGGCGCTGTCTTGGTCCCGTTTCTTGCTCATCCCTTAGCCCTCCAAGTTGGGGTCGATTGTCCCTGACACACGATAGACCATCGAATTCGTATCCCCCGGACTTCTCGACACAGCATATAGTCCATTGCGATACGCGTGGTGTCCATCACGTTCTGAAAATAGTTTGCCGGCAAACTCAGATCCAACAATACCGCCACGAGCAAGTGGCGCGTGATCACCTGTTGACCACGGTATAGACCGGCTCATCGTGGATATCCTGTGCCCGACTCAAACTTGCGCAACGCTATCCGCGGAGCCAATTCGAGAACTGCTTTGGATTGGGATTGAACGGTCGCGTGCAGATTACTCATCCTGCGGGTCAGCGTTCCTTCCGCATTGCCCTCCGAACGCTATGCGTAAAATCGGCAACTGGGAAATCCTCGCCGAGCCGCTATCCGTCAGCGGCATTGATCTCGCCGCAGAGGCCCGTCATTATCGCCGACCGGGGATTGCCAGACCCGAATCTCTATCATTTTCGTGCGCAGCCCCTCCCTCGATCGCCTACATTGAGCGGTGACGACATCGCATGCGACCCGTGCTAGAGTTTCCCCGAAATGAAGGGGAAATCATGTGACGCTCACTGTCCTTTGGCGCCTTTTCCCAAGCGCTCAAACTTGAGCGTAGGGGGGACGATGAGCCGGCCGCAAACGTGTCGATTCCGAAATCGGTCAACGTATGCGCCGCAAGGTGGTCGAATGGATCCGAGCGAAAACCGGTTTCTTCAACCAGTTTCTCGCCTGCAAAGCCGATAACGCGACGATGAAGGCGGAGATTATGAAAACTTTTCTAAGAGGACGAGGCGCCGCCGCCGCTAACCAGAGATGTTCGGCATGACGGGGTTCGAGCACACCGCGTTAACTCGGCTGGGCCAGTTCTTCGGCCCGGCTGCTGCAGCGCATCCTGGCCTCTCCGGCTTCAGCCTCTTGAGCGAGGCGCGCGAGGCCTTCATCACCCGTTTGGCGCTGGCCGACCTGGCCGAGCGAAGTCTCGACATGCAGTACTATGTCTGGGACGGCGATACGACCGGCCGGATCATCGTCGATCGGGTGATGCGGGCAGCCGATCGCGGAGTCAAAGTGCGGCTCCTTGTCGACGATCCCTATTACAAAGCCAGCGATCAGGTCAAAGCTGCCCTCGACGCCCACCCCAACGTCGAGATTCGCCTGTTCAACCCGACGAGGAACCGGAGGTGGTCCAGGCTCGACTTCCTTGTCGACTTCCGCCGGGTCAACCGCCGCATGCACAATAAGCTGGTGGTGGCGGACAATTCGGCCGCGATCGTTGGCGGCCGCAATATCGGCGATGACTACTATGGCGTGAACACTGTCGCCAATTTTCGTGATCTGGATGTGCTGGCGGTTGGGCCTGTTGTCGATGATCTGTCAGCGGTATTCGACCGTTACTGGAACAGCGCCTCGACCGTGCCGATCGCCACCATCGTCGCACGCGCCTCCGGCACCGCCGATCTCGATGCCATCCTGACCCGCCTGCGCCAGGAGATCGCCGCCGCAGACTACCCCTACCCGATCGACCAGGATCTCGATGAGCTGGCGGCCCAAAGCGCCGAGCTGTGCGACAGTCTCGTGTGGGCGCCTGGACGGATCATCGCCGACGACCCGGAAGCGATCGCCCGCGGCAAGGCAGCGGACGACGTGGTCAACTTCATTCGCGGACGGGTCGACGGGCTTAAGGAAGAACTGCTTGCCGAGGCGCCCTATTTCGTCTTGCCAGCCCGAGCGCGCGCGATCGTAAAGGCGCTGCACGAGCGCAATGTCCGGGTGCGCGTGCTGACCAATTCGCTCGCGTCGAACAACCAACTCGCCGCGCATTCATGCTATGCCAAGACCCGCAAGCGCCTGCTTGAGAACGGCATGGAACTCTACGAGCTGCGCGCCGACACCGACGCTTTCCGGCCGGGCTGGTCGCTCCGCTCCGAGCGATCGCGGGCGGCCTTGCACACCAAGGCCATGGTCTTCGACCACAAGGCCGTGTTTATCGGCAGTTTCAACCTCGACCCACGTTCTGCAGTGATCAACACGGAAGCCGGCCTCTATATCGAGAGTCCGGAGCTTGCCGAGAAGCTGACGGCCTACATGGCGACCGGCGTCGCGCCCGCCAACTGCTACCGTGTCTTCCTTGACCCGAAGGGCGGAATCGTCTGGGAGACAGTGCGGCACGGCGAGATCGTCAACTACCGGACCGAGCCCGAAACAGGGTTCCGCCGGCGGCTTGTCGCCAACCTCGTGAAACTCCTGCCGATCGACTCACAGGTCTGACCCCACGCACTTTGCGCCCTCCTTCAATATTGCGTCCCGGCAAAAATCTGAGGTGTATCTGGACATGACTTTGGGACTCCGGGAGCTTATAGCAGGTATTGTATTCCCCGCCTTGGAATCTCGGTGAACCACTTTGAGCAGTCGATCCCGAGCAGCACTCGAACTCGAAAGCACGCATCGCATGGATAGCAGCCCGTCGACCGCCAAGGCGGCAGTATGGATGGTGATGTCTGTGGTGTTGATACTGCTCATGGCCGTCTCGGGTCGAATTATTACCCGCGAGCTTAACGTCTTCCAGGCGATGGAAATGCGGTCCGTAATTGCCTTCTTTATGCTGTTGCCCCTGGTTTATCGCGAAGGTGGTATCAGAGCGATGCGAACCAGCATCCTGCCGAGACATATTGGCCGGAACGTTGCCCACTATGCGGGGCAGTATGCTTGGCTCTTGGGCCTCACTCTCATTCCGCTGGCCCAGGTCATTTCGATTGAATTCACTGCACCCATTTGGGCTGCATTTCTGGCTGCCATCTTCTTGGGCGAGCGACTGACATGGCGGAAAGGTGTCGTCATCCTTTTTGGCTTGGCCGGCGTCGCATTGATCGTGCGTCCTGGTGTTGCACCGCTTAATCCAGGCCATTTGATAACGTTGGGAGCAGCCGTAGCTTTCGCTATCTCCTTCATTTCCACGAAGGCCCTGACACGCTCCGACAGTGCAACAAAGATCATATTCTGGATGCTGGTCATCCAATCGATCATAGGGATCGTTCCGGCGCTGAACGTGTGGCTGTGGCCCTCCGCCTCCACATGGCCATGGATATTCCTGTTCGCATTCGCAGGTTCATTCGCCCACTTTTGCATGGCGAAGGCATTGGGCCTTGCGGATGCGACTGTCGTGATGCCCATGGACTATCTGAGGGTGCCGTTATCGGCTGCGCTCGGGTATTTGTTATATTCCGAGGCGATCAACGGCTTCACGGCTATAGGTGCAGGCCTGATCCTGGTTGGCAATCTTTTCAATCTGCGGCGACCGAATGCGAAGAACGTCGAGTCCACACCGATTTGACGATCACGAAAACTGACTTGCCTATGTCGAGGTAGCTTGCAAAGCGGAGACGAGCAGAACTCTTGCGGGGCTGGTTCGCGATGTCGTCGGCTCTCTGGGGTCCCGAGCTGCGTTGCATTAAAGTCTTGAGCCGATCGCAAAAAATAGCTTTTCGCGTGCAAGGTCGCATTTGGGCGGGACCGCGTCATGGCTCGTTTGCGCCATTTGCGGTCTTCCGGATAACCCGCGCTGTCTGACAGAACGCTGACGTCAGCGCTCAATGGCTTGTCAGTGAGCATATGCAATTCTGTTCTCGTAAAAACGTGGATGGAAGGGAATCACCATGTCAATTCGTCTGAGAATGCTCTGTGTGACATCCGCCGCCCTCCTTGCTGTGGGTGGGGCTCCCATATTGTGGCCGACCGCCGACCTGTTTTCATCGGCGGCTTTTGCGCGCGGCGGCGATGACTCTGGCAGTGACGACCACGGCGGTCGCGACGGTGGTGACCACTCCGACGGTGATGACCACGGTGGTCGCGGCGGCCATGACGATGGCAGCAACGATGACCATGGGGGTCGCAGTAGCGACGATAACTCCGATGACCATGGTCGCGGACGCGACGACCGCGCTGGTGACGACCGCGATCGGCGAGGCCATGACATAGGCCTGGAGACCGACGACAATCAGCACGAACGGCAATCGCGTCCGGAGATCGTTCTCAACGTCTCTCTTACGAGCCTGGCAGGCCTTGTCGATGGATCATTGGTAGCGGTTGACCAACTCGGCCGGCATCTGGAAATCGAAGTTGAAATCGAGCACGGTCAGCGCGTTGTGAAGGCCCAGGTCCATCGATCCGACGCTGTCCGCATTCCCGGACCCATCGCGACTGTCAGGGTTATTGCTCCCTAGATGCCGTAATGGGCCGGCGCCTCATTAGTAGCCAGTTGGGTGGCGACTGGTATGCATATTGCACTGGACTCCGCCGTCTATTGGCGGAGTCCAGTTGTCTCATCGACTTGTCCAAGAAAATCTGGTGTCATTTTACCCGTTGGTATGCGATCCATCATGTGGTTTCAGATGCGGCATTTCTGAAAAGCGAAACGCCGCCGCCAGTGCTTGTTCGTCGATAATGATGCCACGACCCGGCTCATCCGGAACAGTATAGGCCGAGCCAAGGCGTTAGATACGTTTGATCACCTGAGGATCACGCTCATCGACAGCTCGTCGCCCAGATGAACTGAGATGCGTCCGGGTTCAGCGATTGGAATGGCACCACAAAGAGACCCCGTGGTAATCACCGTCCCGGCCTTGAGCGATGTCTCCGCACGCCCGGATGCGTTGGCGTAACCTAACAGCCACGTCAGGGGATCGTCGACTGGATGGTGACTGCGTCCATCGAACAAGGGCTTGTCGTTGAGCTCAATATATAGGTCTAATTCACCAACCGTGTTCAACAGTTCCTTGCCAGTCGGAGGCCCCAGCACATAGCCCCGGTTTCCAAGTCTGTCCGCCAGGAAGAGAGGAAAGGAGAGCTTGCCTCCCTCTTCGACGGCGGACGACACCAACTCGATACCCAGGAAAATATCGGATATCGCACTCAATATCTCCGCGCGAACGTAAGGCTGCGCGCGGATGGGCAGGCGCTTTCCTAATCGCACGGCAAGCTCAACCTCAAGCTTCGGATTTGCGCCCATCGACAGCGAACTATCTGCAGCTTCGAGAAACGGATGAAGCAATGCCGCGACTGCGTAGCCGTCCGGAGAAATAGCTACCTTCCATGCTTCATGATTGGCGCCTTCAAGGTCAGCCAGCGCCATCTGAACTTCCATCGCTTCGGCTAGACCGGCCGGCGCCTGGAACTCGGCTGTCGGTTCTGCTCGATTTCCCGCCCGGAGAAGAAATAAATTTTGCGCAAGGCGTCCCGGCATGCTGTCTCCTATAATGCTACCCTGAATGTCGATTGGCGGTATATTACAATTGCCCGTTCGGAAAGCTTTGAAAATAGACGCACTCCCGAATTCGTCGTATCAGTGCTACCAAGAACCGTCGATAACCGTGCTCACCAGGCTGGTGGGAGGAACGCTTCTGGAAATAAAGGACCTCCAGGTCAGGTTCGACACCGCCGCCGGCCGCATTCTCGCCCTCAACGGCGTATCCTTTTCTCTGGAGCGCGGCGATGATGGATCTCATCCCCGATCCGCCAGGTGCTGTGGGTATGTCACAGCGCGAGCCATCGCTCTCTCTTTTGTTCCGATCTCAACCATTTTACAAACGTCCTCCGTGCTCGGGCCGGGCCAATCGACCGAGAGGGAGAAAGCGTGCTGAGCCAAGCCAAGCAGATCGAAGGTATCGCTTGCGGGCCAGACGAGCTCCGGCATCTGCGAAAAATTGCCTGCTTCCTCATCAGGCTCCTGAGCCCGCTTTCGACAATAATGGGGAATTTCCGTTCGAGATCCGGAAAATTTCGAGACAAATACTCCGACTAAAAGCGCGTGGCAGCAAAGCGCATCAACACGGGCACGGATGAGAACGACGTATCCAGCCAATCCTTTCTAGCGGGGCTAGAAGAAGAGGACCCATCCGCAAATCAAGGCTAGATATCCAAATTTTCCAATAAAAAACAAATACCTACAATATTGTTTTCGTTTCGGCCGCAAAGGTAGGATCACGTCTCTCTCCAACATCGCATTGGGTTTCTATTTTGTCGTCACGACTTCGGCGTCCGGCCCGGCGTTGCGGTTGCTGGCGTACTGGACGACGCAAGCCTTTGCATTTTCACAGGAGAGTAGAATGAACAGACGACCCGGAACGGCCAAGTTTATTGGCGCGGTTTTCAGCCTTGCCCTGGCCCTGTCGGCAAGTGCCGCCTATGCCGAGACGCCAGCCAATGCGCTGATCGTCGCGCAGTCCATCGACGATGCCGTCAGCTTTGACCCGGCCGAAGGTTTCGAACTGACGACGGTGCAGTCGTTCAACAATCTCTACCAGCGCCTGATCGAATCCAACCGTGACGACGGCACGAAAATCCAGCCGGCACTTGCCGCGTCCTGGGAAGCCGGCGCCGATGGAAAGAGCCTGACATTCGCCCTGACGAGCGGAGCAAAATTCTCTTCAGGAAACCCGGTCCGACCGGAAGATGTGATCTTCTCGCTCACCCGCGCCGTCAAGCTCAACAAATCACCGGCCTTCATTCTGAACGAGCTCGGCTGGACAGCTGAAAACGTCGACAAGGCAATCGAGAAAATCGACGACACCCATGTGAAGCTCACCTGGTCCGCTGATGTCGGCCCTGCCTTCGCACTGTCGCTGCTGACGGCACCTATCGCTTCCGTCGTCGATGAGCAGACCGTCTCGGCTGAAGCGAAAGACAATGATTTCGGCAATGGCTGGCTGAAGACCAACTCTGCTGGCAGCGGCGCCTTCAAGATCGCCTCCTACACGCCGCATGAGGCGCTGGTGCTGGAAGCAAACGCCGAATCATCGGACAAGCCAAAGCTTGAAACTGTCATCCTGCGCAATGTGCCGGATGTTGCCGCTCGCCGCCTGCTCGTCGAACAGGGCGATGCCGATATCGCCCGTGGGCTTGGCGCCGACCAGATCAATGCACTGAAGGACAAGGCCGGCATCAACGTTCTTTCGGTTCCCTCCGCCCGCTCCGATTACATCCTCATCAACTCCAAGGCCAACGAGACGCTGGGCAACCCGGCTTTCTGGGAGGCGGCTCGCTACCTCGTCGACTACAACGGTATCGCCAAGGACCTGCTGCGCGGCCAGAGCCAGGTCCATCAGGCGTTCCTGCCCGTCGGTTTCCCCGGCGCGCTGACCGATACCCCGTTCTCGCTCGACGTCGAAAAAGCCAAGAAGGTGCTCGCCGACGCCGGGATCAAGACACCGGTAAAGGTCGAGTTCATCGTGTTCAACGACCAGCCGTTCCTGTCGATCGCGCAGTCGCTGCAGGCCTCCTTCGCCAAGGCCGGCATCGAACTGGACATCCAGCCGGGTGTGGCCAGCGACATCTATGCCAAGGGCCGCTCCGGCCAGTACCAGATGACCCTGCGCTACTGGATCCCGGATTATTTCGACCCGCATTCCAACGCCAGCGCCTTTGCCATCAACCGTGACAACTCCACCAACACGGCCGCGAAATATGCAGGCTGGGTGATCCCGGAAATCACCGACGAGACGCTCGCCGCCGTCAAGGAACAGGATGCTGCCAAGCGCGTGGCTCTCTACGAAGACCTGCAGAAGAAGGTGCAGAAAAGCTCGCCCTTCGTTTTCATGCTTCAGGGCAACGATCAGGTCGTGATAAGCGACAAGGTGAAAAATTATGTCCAGGGCCTGAATGCCGACCAGGTCTATTACGATCACGTGGAGAAGTAATTGCAGCACGCGGTTTCCCGCAGCCTGCCCGACCCAGACAACTCCCGCCAGCGGCCACGCTGGCGGGAGTTGTCTTTGCTCGGGTCGTTTCTGAAATGGCTGTCATCCTTTGCGGTCACCCTTCTCGGCCTCGCGCTGGTGACCTTCGCCATGACGCGGCTGTCGCCGATCGATCCGGCCCTGCAGATGGTCGGCGATCATGCCAGCCAGTCGACCTATCAGGCGGCCCGGCTGGAACTCGGTCTTGACCAGCCTCTGCCCGTGCAATTTCTCCGCTACCTGCAACAAGCGGCGTCCGGCAACTTCGGCCAGTCAATCTCGACCGGCCAACCCGTTGCCTCGGACATCGCGCGAACATTTCCGGCCACAATCGAGCTGGCGACGGCGGCCATTATCATTGGCAGCCTGATCGGGCTGTCCCTCGGCATTGCCGCGGCAATGCGCCAGGGTGGGCTCATCGACGCGATTGCACGCTTCATTTCGTTGTTTGGTTATTCCGTGCCGATCTTCTGGCTCGGCCTGCTGATGCTTCTCCTGTTTTATGCGCGGCTGCACTGGGCGCCCGGCCCGGGCCGGCTCGACGTGATGTTTCAATATACGGTCAAGCCGATCACCGGCTTTGCGCTTGTCGATACCTGGATGTCCGGCAAGGCGGGCGCCTTCCGCGACGCCCTTGCCCATCTGGCGTTGCCCGCCATCTTGCTCGCCTTCCATGCGCTCGCAGGCATCTCACGGTTGACGAGGGCCTCGATTCTTTCGGAGCTGGGCCAGGAATATGTGCTGACGGCGCGGGCGAAAGGCGCCGGCATGAAGACGGTCGTCTTCATCCACATCCTGCCGAACATCGCAGGCACGCTGCTCACCGTGATCGCGCTCGCCTATGCAAGCCTGCTCGAAGGCGCCGTCCTGACCGAAACCGTCTTCGCCTGGCCGGGGATCGGCCGCTACCTGACGACCGCGATGTTTTCCGGGGACATGCCGGCCATTCTGGGCGCAACGCTGGTTGTCGGCAGCTGCTTCGTGCTTCTCAACGCGCTCACTGATCTCGCCGCCGACAGAATTCACAGGGGCCAGATCAGATGACAGCCCTCTCCCCTCTATCCCCCGCGCGTCTACTGAAGCGGCGGTTGACCCGCTCTCCCTCCGCGACGACCGGGGCAACCATTATCCTCGTCGTCCTGATGGTGGCGCTGCTCGCTCCATGGCTCGCACCTTTCGACCCCAATCTTCAGGAAACCGCCAAGCGATTGATGCCGCCAGGCGCGGAACATTGGCTGGGCACGGACGCCTTCGGGCGCGACATCCTTTCCCGGTTGATCTACGGCGCGCGACCAACCCTGCTGCTCGTCATCTTCGTCGTGGTACTGATGGCTCCGGTCGGCATCACCATCGGCATCCTCGCCGGCTATTTTGGAGGGCTGGTCGAGCGTGGCCTGATGCGCATCACCGATATCGTCATGTCTTTCCCGCGCCTGCTGCTCGCCTTTGCCTTCGTCGCAATCATGGGGCCGGGCCTTCTGAACGGCGCCCTGGCTTTGGCGCTGACGAGCTGGCCCGCCTATGCCCGTCAGGCGCGCGTCGAGACCGCGAAGCTTGCCAAAAGCGACTACCTCGCGGCTGCCGAGATGGTCGGCATCAAGGGGCCGCGGCTGTTGTTCGGGCATATCCTGCCCTTGGTGCTTCCCTCGGCCACGATCCGGCTGGCGCTCGATCTCTCCGGCATCATCCTTGCGGCCGCCGGCCTCGGCTTTCTTGGCCTCGGCGTGCGCCCGCCCACCGCCGAATGGGGTTCGATGGTGGCCGAAGGTACGCAGGTGATCTTCGATCAATGGTGGATCGCGGCCACGCCCGGCCTCGCCATTCTCGTCACATCCTTCGGCTTCAACCTTCTGGCGGACGGCCTGCGCGACCTGACGGATCCCCGCAATGACTGAACCGCTGCTGTCTATCGACAATCTGCATATCTCGTTCCCGTCCGATGCGGGTCCGGTTTCCGTCGTCAAATCCGTCTCGCTGACCGTCGGACAGGAGATCGTCGCGATCGTCGGCGAATCTGGCTCCGGCAAATCCCTGACCGGACGGGCGGTGATGGGCCTTTTGACGCGCCGCGCCGATGTAACCGCCACCCGCATGACATTTCAGGACACGGACTTGCAGACACTGAACGAAGCCGGCTGGAGCCGGCTGCGCGGCAGCGGAATGGGCCTGATCCTGCAAGACCCCAAATTCTCGCTCAATCCGGCGCATCGCGTCGGTCGTCAGGTCGAGGAAGCGCTTCTGCTGCACACCCGTCTGCCTGCCAGGGAGCGAAAGGAGCGGGCGCTCGACATGCTGGACAAGGTCGGGCTGCCCGATCCGTTGCGTGTCTATTCGAGCTATCCCGCCGCCCTTTCCGGCGGCATGGGCCAGCGCGTGATGATCGCCGCGATGTTGATCAACCGGCCAAAGCTGATCATCGCCGACGAACCGACATCCGCCCTCGATCGCGGACTTCAGGATCAGGTGCTGACCCTGCTGCGCTCCCTGACCGAAGAATTCGGCATGGGGCTTATCCTCATCAGCCACGATCTGCAGCAGGTGTCGCGTTATGCCGACCGCGTGATCGTCATGCGTCGGGGAGAGATCGTCGAAAGGCTACCCGCTTCAGAGCTTGCCCAAGCAAAATCAGCTTACACGCGCGGCCTCTGGGCAGCCCGGCCTTCAGCCGCCACCCATGGAACCCGCCTTCCGGTGTTCGAAGAGGAAACACCGGCATGACAACAGCTGTTTCGGTCAAGGACCTTTCGATAAGCTTCCAGTCGGCCAGGACGCGGTTCGCGGCGCTGCGCGACGTCACGTTTTCGGTGGAAGAAGGCCAGACCTTCGGCCTGATCGGTCCTTCGGGTTGCGGCAAGACGACGGTGCTGCGCGCCATCGCCGGGCTGAATACCAACTGGACCGGTTCGATCGATATCCTCGGCACACCGCTGACACCGGGCAGGAAAATCACCGGCGAGGCCCGCCGCAATATCCAGATGGTGTTTCAGGACCCCTACTCGTCGCTGCATCCGCGTCACCGGATTGGGCGGATCCTCTCAGAACCGTTGAAGCTCATCGGCACGGAGGGGATCGATGCGACTGTCACCGCGGCGCTCGATCAGGTCGGGCTGCCCGCAGCAATTTCCGACCGCTACCCGCATCAGCTATCGGGCGGCCAGCGCCAGCGGATCGCCATCGCGCGTGCCCTGCTTTTGAAGCCGAAGCTGTTGCTGCTGGACGAGCCGACGTCCGCCCTCGACGTCACGGTACAGGCGGAGATTCTCAATCTCCTCAACGACCTGAAGACATCTCACCGGATGACTTTCATCCTTGTCAGCCATGATGCCGGCGTGATCGGCCATATGTGCGATAACGGGGTCCTGATGAGCCATGGACAGATCGCGCGCCACCTCGACCGAGCGGCATTGTCGCAGCTGACGGAAGAGATCGTGGCCTAAAAACGAAGCCGGGATCGCTCGTTGGAGGATGTCTGGTTCAGATTGAACCAGACATCCTCTAGATTCTTTTGTTTTCGTTTGTCTTTTCGGGAAAACCGGTTTCCACTTTTCCTGACAAACTCTAGCCGGCAACCGTCGTCACGAACTCGGGATTGCCGCGGATCGTGTTGCTGACGGTGCAGATTTCGCTTTCCGCCGCCTCGGCAATCGCATGCCGCATGCTCTCGTCGAAATCGCCGCGGATATCGAGATGGATATTGAAGCGCGCGACGCGGGAGGGCTCGTCGGCCGCCTTCTCACCGGTCACGCTGGCCGTCACCTCGACAAGCCGATCCAGAACGCCAAAGCGGCTGGCAGCGATACGGGCGCTCAAGACCAGGCAGGCGGCAAGCGAGCTGTAGAGCAGGTCAAGCGGATTGAAACCGGGCTGCGTTGCGCCGGTGACGATATCGAGGCTGCCGTCCGTGGCCGAAGTCACATGCGGAAAGCCCGTGCGCCCGAGCACGGCGGTTGCACCGGTGGCCCGGGTTTTCTGTGTGGCGATGGCGGTCACGGGGATTATCCTGATAGATCAATGGAAAGAACGGAAGCAATACCGGCAAAGGTACGCTCACGCGATTGAAAAAGTGTGGCGCGTCTTTCGCACGGAGCTCATGGGATTTCCAGTCCCAGGTCACTCCGCGCCGACTGGCTCGAAAGATGGGGCGGGCTGGTGGAGCCAGGCGCGCAGCGTCGATGCCGCCGCATAGACCTGGCGGACGATTTCGGGCACCTGATCGATGTCGGGTAGGCTGCCGAGGCCTAAAGGCCCCATCGCGAAAAGCCCATGAAACACACCCGGCTCCACGACGGCCCGGCCGCAACTGTCGACGAAGACCCCGAGCTCCAGCTCATCCCGCCGCGCAAGGCCAGACGTGAACACGGAGCGAAACAGCGGAGCATCGACATCGATCGGCCGGATACGGCAATCGATCGTCCGCTCCGCGGGAAGCACCTGAAGACCCGCGGATGTCGAAAGCAGCACGCCGTTGGTGGCAATGCGCTCGACTTTTCCTTTCTTCATGGTGATGGCGCCGGTGGCGATGGCCTCATGCAGGCGCTTGTAATGGCTTGGCGGCAGGCGGTTCCGGTGGCTGTCGTAGATCGGCTTCACATGCCGCTTGAAACGGCGACGCTCTTCGCTGGAGAGCCCCTTCCAAAGATCGCCGGCACGCAGGCGAAATCCATTCATGATGCCCTGCCATCCGGTCCCTTCCAGCTCGGCCGTGTTGGCAGCCTCGCGCAGGAAACGGAATGCACCCCGAAGCGTGCCCGGCAGCGGCTTGTCTGACGCCACCGGACCGACACCCGCTCTGGTGTGGGACTGCGGCAGAAAGCCCGAGGCGGAAATCAGCGTGACATGGGAAGCCTCGTCGGCCGCCAGCAGCTTGAGCGCGCGGTCAACAGCCTGGACACCGCCGCCGATGACGATAGCGTCCTCCACACGTCCCGACGCCGCCAGCTCCTCCCCCCTCTCGCTGACACCGTAGCCGGTTGCCAGAAACACGGCATCGAAATGCGTTCGTTCTCCGTCACCGGAAAGAACCTGAAGCCCACCGCGCGGATCGGCATCGACGGCGATCACGGCCTCCGCCCGGATTTGAACAATGACATCCGTCCGCTGCCGCAGCGCTTCGGAAAAACGCTGATAGACATAGCCGCTGAAAATCTCGCCGGATACAAAGGCATGATCGACACCCTCGCCGCTATTTTCCTGGCGGCTGCGCCATTCCTCGTCCGTTTCCAGCCAATGCTTGAAATCCATTCGCACAGTCGGGTCGATCGAAAGATCCCTGACACGGCTGTTGAGCACCGTCTTGCCAGACCGGCTGACACTTTCCCCGCCGTTGATCCTGGGGCTGGGGTCGTACATGACGAGATGGAAGGGCAGGTCGAAGTCCTTGAGCAAGGCAATGGCATTCATGATGCCAGTAAACCCACGGCCGACAATTGCGACCCTTGCAAGACTATCGGCGCGCGAACCGTGAGAAGGTCTGGAAAACGGGGCGGTCTGCAGTGTCATGGGGGGCTCCTTCCTGCATCATTCAGGTGGGCGCCGGTCGGTCACCCACTTGGATCGGCCTCAACGTCATACTCCATAAAAATAATAGAAAATAGAATCCGGAATGCAAGCGCTCGTTTCCGCGGCATCCATAATAATCAGATATCTGCCCGGTCAGCCGCGACAAGTACGT